>JBEOKA010000392.1:0-50715 GCA_040275325.1 Myxococcaceae bacterium
GAAGCAACGGCGCTGCGAGCAGCACCGCCCAGCCGATGCCGCCGAAGTAGCCGAACGCGTTTCCTTCGAGTCCATGCTCTCGGCTCCACGCGCGCACTTCGGGAATCAGCGCGTCGAAGATCTCTGCGCGCCCATGCCGCTCCAGCGTCGCTCGGAGTGTCTTCGCGTCTTCGACACCAAGCGCGAAGCGACGGGACTCGTCATCTTCCGCACCGCGCTCGATGGCGATGACGTCGAAGCGCTCTCCACGCAGCACCTGTCGTGAGACGCGCCGGCCTTCAGGCAGTCGCGCCTCGAGCGCATCGAGGAAGGTCGAGCTGCTGCCGTCGACGGTGACGAGCAGATCGAGATCGCGGCCCACCAGCTGCGGCGCCCACGCGCGGGATCCGAACGTCTCGGTCGTGGCCTCGAGCTGAAGTTCGCCGAGCGTCTCGTTCACGACGGCGCGCAGCTCGGGCTCTGGCTCGTGAAGAAGGCGGGCCGGCTGGTGCTGCCGCCGAACCGTTCCGCGCTCGAACTCCAGCTCGGCGTGAACGTGGAACGTGTCGTCTGGCCGCTCGAGCACGACGAGGCTGCTTGCGCTCCACTCCAGCTGCAGCGCGCGCAGTTCGTGCTTGAGCGAGGTGAGCGTCTTCGAGTCACCCGCGTCGAGGCGCGCGATCGTGAGGTGCGGTGTGAAGGCTCCTCCGTCGCCGCGGTTCTGCTCGGTGCAGAAGGGAAACGCCGCGACGAGTCTGGCCTGCAGCGCGATCACGTCTTCAGCGCGCGACGGCGCGAGCGCGACGGTGGTGCTGGCCCCGTGCTCGAAGGTGATGACTCGGTCGAACCGAACGGTGAAGGGCTTCGACGCCTTGGCGATGTCGGCGAGGCGGGGCAGGGCCAGTGGAAGCTCGGCCGGCTCGACGAACCCGTACAGCAGCGACACGTGCGGCGGCCACCGCTCGAAGCGGGAGTCGTGGCGGGCACGAAGCCGCTGGAGCGCGCCCCACTGATCGCTCGGCGGCACGAGCACGACTGCCGATCGATGTGAGGTGCGTGCGCTCGTGCGTGGACGAAGCGAGGCTCGCAGCCCGAAGTGATCCGAGGTGTGCGCGTGCCCCGTTCCCAACAGCTCCGCGGTCTGCGCCTCGAGCCGCTCTCCGAAACACACGATGCGATCGAGCCGGCTCGAACGGCCACGCTTCGTCAGCGCTCCGGCGAGCGGGTTCTTCTCGACGTCGTACGTCAGACCAGGCGTGTCACGATGAACCGACGGCCACACATCGAGCCCGTGCAGCCTCGAGAGCAGCGGGTTCAGCTCGTCGTCCTGCGCGTTGAAGTCGCCCGCGATGATCAGCGGCGCGGAGCTCATCAACGTCGCGGTCAACCGGCTCAGATCGCGCTCTCGCTCGGCCCGGCGGCTCACGTCACGATCGCTCGGCAGGTGCAGGCCCGCGAAGACGAGATCGTCGAACCAGCACACGAGCGCTTCACGGCCGGGCGCGAACTCGAGGCTCGCGGTTCTCGTCGGCGACGCCTTCGTGAGCAGCACCACGTCGGAGTGCTCGCTGGAGACGACCGTGAACTGCTCCCGAAGAGACGGGTGCGCGGTGAGCTGCGCAAAGAACGAGTCGGTCGATTCGGTGAAGACGACGAGGTCGGGTCGGGCGGCGAGCGTCTGATCGATCAGCCTGGCCCAGCGCGCGGGGTGGTCGAGCAGCTCCGAGTCCCACGCGTCGCTCAAGACGTTCCAGGTGACGACGGTCGGTGCGGTGGCGAGCGGTGAGGGCGCGTGCGCCCGGAGGACGATCGTCTCGCCTTCATCGAGCAGCTCCACCGAGACCTCGACGGAGCGATCACCCAGCGTGCCCTGCAGCGCCTCGTCACGACGATCGATCCGCTCGCCGCGATCCCACAGCACGTCGCCGCGGTACCGGAACCCGATGATGCGGTGCCAGGGAATCGGGCCGTTCGGCAGGTAGTCGCGAAAGGCGATCACCTTCGTCCCGGCGGGGCGATCGGCCAGCACGATCTCGCACGCGTCGGCGTCGAAGCGCGGGTCCCACCGAAGCTGGTGGTACACGCTCTGCCCGTCAGGAAACGGGCGTCTGTCGGTGTCCTTTCCCATGACGCGCTCGACGACGGTAGCAGGAGCCGTTTCCTGAAGCCGAAGAGAGCGACGATGCTGAGGGGAATCGCCATGCGTGCGCCGGTCGACATCGTGAAGTTCCCGCGAACGCCGCACCTCGAGGGCTCCGAGCTGCAGCCCGGTGATGACGACGTGCCTCGCATGCACCGGCGCGCCCTCGAAGGAGACGTCGTCGTCACCGAGAAGCTCGACGGCATCAACATCGGCCTGCGCTTCGATGACGACGGCAAGCCCTGGCTCTTCAGTCGTTCACACTTCATCGGCGCCGAGCCCTGGTTCGATCGGCTCAAGGCGCAGATCGCTGCCAACGCTGCGCTGCTCTTTCAACGGCTCGGCACGCGCTTCGTCGTCTACGGCGAGTGGCTCTTCGCGCGACACACCGTCTTCTACGACTCGCTTCCGGCGTACTTCTTCGTGTTCGACGCGCTCGAGATCGAGGGCGCCCGATTTCTCTCGACGAACGAGCGCAGCGAACTGCTCGACGGACTCGGGCTGCATGAGGTGCCCATCGTGTGGCGTGGCAGAGGGAGAGAGTTGCCCGAGGTCGAAGCGCTGCTCGGTCGCAGTCAGTTCGCGTCACCTCAACTGCGTGACACCTTCGACGCGCTGATCGCCAGCCGCGGGCTCGTGCTCGAGAAGGAGCGCGCGCAGACGCAGCTCGACGGCCAGATGGAGGGGCTCTACTTCCGCCTCGAGCGTGACGGCCGGTTCGTCAGCCGCTGCAAGTACGTGCGGCCCGGGTTCCGGCAGACCATCGCCTCGGCTGGGTCGCACTGGGCGTCGCGGCCGATGGTGCAGAACCTGCTCGCTGGAGTCAGGCCGTGAGCGGCGCGGCGTCGGTGCGTCGGCTGCCTCCGCTCCCAGCCTGGAGCGGCGTGGCCAGCAACGCGTGGGCTCTCGAAGCTGCGCGGCGCGTGAAAGACACGTGGCCTTCCGTCGAGGCGGCCCGGAGCTCCGGCCAGGTGTTGGCGCTTCGGGTCGCGCTCTGGCGAGCTGGCGTTCCCTTCATTCATCGCGAGAAGACGATCGCGTTGGCGTATCCGTCGCTTCCCGAGGCGACCCGCATCGTGCCCGCGAAGCTGATCGACTCGGTCTCTGCACTCTCTGACTCCGTTCGAGAATCAGTGCGCGCCTGTTGGGAACAGTGCGTCGTCGAGCGGGATGCGATGAGCGGCTCCATCGACGTCATCGTCATGTCTGGCCTGCCCGGCGCGGGGAAGGACACGTGGCTGCGCACGCACCACCCTGAGCTTCCCGTCGTCTCGCTCGATGCGCTTCGTGGGGAGCTGTCGATCGCGCACGGGGAGGAAGAGGAGCGCCTTCGCAAGGCGTCGTTCGAGCGCATGAGGCAGCACCTGCTCGTCCGTCGCCCGTTCGCGTGGAACTCGACCCTGCTGCGTGGGCGGGAGCGGCGCTCGTTGATCGAGTGGCTGCACCGCCACGATGCGCGCGTCACCCTCGTCTCGCTCGAGGTGTCAGCGCGCGTGCAGGCGAGTCAGAACACACGTCGCGCCGCCGCCGTGCCCGAGGCCGCGCTCGAGCGCATGCTCCAACGCTGGGAGCCCGTGCTGCCCGGCGAAGCCTTCGCCGAGCTATTCTTCGAAGACGGCAGGCCAGTGTCGTTCAGTGAGTAGAGTCGGGCGCCCATGGGCCTCTTCTCCTCGATCCTCCACCCCGAGGGCTTTCACGGACACGGCAAGACCCGCCGCTTCTTCGAAGGCTGGTACGTCAAGCTCGTCTCGGCCGATCGGTCGCAGCGCTGGGCCGTGATCCCCGGGATCTTCCTCGGCCCCGATGGCGGTGGTGAGGCCTTCGTGCAGGTGCTCGATGGCGCGACGAAGCGGAGCTGGTTCTGCCGCTACGAGGTGAACGACTTCGAGGCGAAGGCCGGCGAGTTCGACGTGCGCGTCGGGCCGAACACGTTCTCTCCGAAGGGCGTCACGCTGTCGCTGAAAGACGGGCCGCTGCAGGGCACGTTGCAGTTCTCGGCGTTCAACCCGTGGCCCGTGACGCTGACGTCGCCCGGCATCATGGGGTGGTACGCCTGGGTGCCGTTCATGGAGTGCTACCACGGCATCGTGAGCTTCTTTCACACGCTCACCGGCGCCCTCACCATCGAGGGCCGCGAGATCTGCTTCGATGGCGGCGTCGGCTACATGGAGAAGGATTGGGGCCAGGCGTTTCCCTCTGGCTACGTGTGGATGCAGACGAACCACTTCACGACACCGCAGACCTCGCTCGTCGCGTCGGCGGCCATCATTCCCTGGCTCACCACCAGCTTCCCCGGTTTCATCGCGGGCTTCTGGCAGCAGGGGCGGCTGTACCGCTTCGCGACGTACACCGGTGCGCGCATCGAGCGCCTCGAGCTCGACGACACCACCGTGCGCATGGCCTTCGCCGACAACGAGCACCGGCTCGAGGTCGAGACCGCGCGCACGGGTGGAGGGTTGCTGCATGCGCCGGTGCGCTCCGAGATGCACAAGCGTGTCGAAGAGTCGCTCGACGCCAACGTGCACGTGCGCTTGTCGAAGGTGAAGGGCGGCACCGTGTTTGAAGAAACCGGCGCCGTTGGCGGTCTCGAGGTCCACGGCGAGCTCGACCGCCTCACGACGATGGCGAAGCGAAGGTAGGCAGGTGTGACCGCAACCTTCTTTCGACTGCCGGGTTGAAGTCATTCAGGAGGAGCACACATGAAGAAGGTTCTGGGGTTGCTGGTGGTTGGGCTGTCGGCTTGTGCCTCGGCGCAGCCAGTTCGAAACCGGGTGGAGCGGGCGAACGACCGGCAGGATCTGCGACAGGACAGGCGCCAGCTCGCGAATGACGCGAAGGATCTGGGCGACGTGAATGCGCTGCTCGCTCAGTACGATCTCGCGGTCTCGAAGAGCGACGCCATGGGCATCAAGGCCATCGACGCCCAGTTCCAGAGCTACCTCGCGAAGGAGGCCGTCGAAGCCAACCGTGAGGTCGCGCAGGCCCAGCAGGAGGTCCGTGAAGACAAGCGCGAGGTGCGCAGCGACCGTCGTGAGCTCGGTGGAGATCTGGCGCGTGGCAAGCGCCCGGCCGTGGTGGCTGATGACGCCCGCGATCTCGCTCGGGACAAGGTGAACACGGCTGACGATCGCTCCGACGCCGCCCGTGAGCGCAACGCCCGCAATCGCCTCTTCCTCATTCGTGGAGAGCTGGCGCCGCTGCAGGGCCTCGTCGACCCCGCCGCCACGGCGAAGAAGCGCGCGCTCTATTCCGAGGTCGTCACGCTCGCGAAGAGCGATCTCGCCCGCACGAAGGTGGAGCAGGGTGAAGATCGCCGCGAGCTTCGCGAAGATCGTCGCGAGACCCGCGAAGACCGCCGCTGACTCACCTGGCGACCGCCGCGCGGAACGAGGCCACCGCGCGGTGGTAGTCGAGCAGGGCGTCGATCTCGCGAAGCCTGGCCTCGGCTGATTGCGTCTCGCGCAGGTTCACGAAGAGCAGGTTGGAGTCGCCCAGCTCGAACTTCTGTCGCTCACCGGCTTCGAGCTTCGTGGCCACCTCGACTTCCTGCCGGGTGAACTTCACGCGTTCGCGGGCGGCGTCGAGCGCCGAGCGGGCGTCTTTCACGTCTGCGGCGACCCGATCTTTCGCCAGTCGCAGCTGTGCCTCGAGCTTCGAGAGCCCCGCCTCGACCAACCGAATTCGACCGATGGGCGCGCGGTACAGCAGCGGCACGTCGAGCACGGCCGAGAACTCGAACTCGGGTTTGCCCAGCTTCGGGTCGGCGGTGCCCGGGTTGGTCCCCAGGTCCTGCGAGAAGACGAGCCCGACATCGAGCGCGGGCCACAGCTGGTTCTTTTGCAGCGCGAGCTCGACCTGCTGCTGGCGTTGCTGCACCAACAGCCGCTGCACGTCGGGCCGCCGGGCGAGCGCGTCGTCGAGGCTGGCGTCGTTGCCGAAGGAAGGGTCAGGCTCGGGCAGGCTGGTCGGCATGCGCTCGTCGCGCGGCTGGGTGGGCGCGCCCTGGTCGTCACGAAGGAACAGCGCGAGCTCGAACGAGGCTTGCTCGACCCCACGCTCCGTCTGCACCAGCAACGCCTCTCGTTGGGCGACGGCGCGAAGGTTGTCCTGTTGATCGAAGAACGGCACGTCGCCCGTCTTCACCCGCACTGACAGCTGGCGGTCTCGCTCGCGGGCGATGCGGAGCAGCTCGGAGGCCACGTGTCGCCGCCGCCCAGCGGCCACCCAGTCCCAGTAGCGGAACGCGGCGGCCCGGGAGAGCTCGAGCTGCGCCTGCGCCTCGGCCTGCTTCGCGCCGTCCTGCCCGAGCTCGGCGCGGCTCAGCGTCGCTCGGCGGCGATCGATGAGCAGATTGCGCAGCACCGGCGCCACCACGCCCGCGCGCACTTCGCCAGCCGGGTACGTCTCGCGCTCGCGGTAGTACGGCTGAATGCCCACCGACGAGAGCGGCTGGCCGATGCGGTAGCCCGCGAAGGCGGTGAGGCCAGTGCCGGGAATCGCGCTCTCGATGGCCGAGTCGACCCGAATCTGCGGGTAGGGGCCGAGCTGATCAGGCGTGAGAAACCCGCGCGCTTTGAAGGCGGGGTCGAAGCCTCCCTGGGCGCTGAGCGTCTCGGCCTCTGCGGCGGTCACGTCGGCGCGGGCCGCCAGCAGGGAAGGGTACGCGCGCTGCGCCGCCTCGAGCAGCTCGTCGAGCGTGAGCGTGTCGCTGCTCCCGCCGACCGCCGTCGTGACCGCGAGCGAGGGCATCAACGCCACCCGATGCGCGAACGGCCCGGGCCCCATCGCGCCGACGAGCTCTGCCTGCGGCCCGGCGCTCAACACCACCATCACCCACGCCCCGACCATCACTTGGCCTTCTTGCCCTTCGCGCTCGGCTGCGGCTCGCCCGGAGTCACGGTGGGAGGAAACGCGTTGAACTGACGCCACAGCTCGAAGCCCAGCCGCACCTGATCGAGCATCACCCAGCCGTTCACGCGAACGCCCTGCCGCAGGTACATGCCGGTCGGCCACGGATCGGAGGGATCGGGCGTGATCAGCAGCCGGAACTTGCCGGTGCCGTCGTCGGTCGCGTCGATGACCGTCACCTTGCCGCCGAAGGTGCCGACCGCCACCGATGGCCAGCCCGTGAACTGCACCGCGGGCCAGCCCTCGAACTGCAGGCGCACGTCACGATCTCGGCGAATGAGGGGCATGTCGTTGCCATCGACCCACAGCTCGACGGCGCGCACCTCGGTGTCGGGCACGAGCACCAGCACCGCCTCGCCGCTCTTCACGAACACGTTGCCCTGGCCCTTGAGCAGGCGCAGCACCGTGCCGTCGATGGCGGCGTTCACGTCCATCGTCGACTGACGGGCCAGCCGAACCTCGAGGCGCGCGAGCTCGGCCGAGGCGTTGGCCTCTTCGGCGCGCGCAGAGGACTCCGAGGCGCGGGCGTCGTCGATGGAGGCGGTGATGTCATTCATGGCGCGCGTCTGGTCCTGCTCGAGGGCCAGCTCTTCTCCGAGCGCAGCCTGCAGGGTGGCGAAGGCGCGCTGCACCTCGGTGGCCGAACGAACGGCCTCGAACTCAGCGAGCTCGACGGTGCGATCAGACGCGAGGCCCTGCTTCTGCAGCTGCTTCTGGCGCTCGACGTTGAGGCGGGCGATGCGCTCGGCCTCTTCAGCGGCCTCTTTCGCGCGCGTCGCGGCGGCGGTGCGCTGCTTCGCCATGGCGATTCGACTGCCGGCGCCCCGCACCGCGGCCGAGCGTGAGGCCTCGAGGGCCTTCTGCCGTGACGCCAGCGACGCGGCGCGCGCGGCCGACGCTTCACGCCGGGCGATGACGGCGTTCCGTTCATCCATCAGCCGGTCGATGATCGCGGGGTCGTTGTCGGTGATCTTGAACAGCGGCTCGCCCTTCTTCACCACCGAGCCCTCCTGCACGAACCACTCGGTGATGTTGCCCTCGAGCGGCGCGGTGATCTCCTGCTGTCGCTCTTTGGGCGCGAAGGCGACGACGCGGCCCTTGCCCGACACCGACTGCTGCCAGGGCACGATCACGAGCGCGATGACGAAGAGGCCGAAGAACGTGGCGGTGAGCCGCGCCAGCACCTTGTAGGCGCGGGGCGTGCGCACGAGCGTCATCGCGGCCGAGTTGGCGAGCGACGAGGGAGCCGAGAGCGGGGCGATGGAGTTCATGAGTGGTTCACCTCGGCGTGCGAGGCGCGCTCGGTCGAGAGCGCGTTCAGGTCTTTCACCTCGGCGCAGGCCCGCGCGAGCGACGAGCCCGGGTCGCTGACGAGGGCGATCAGCGTCCACGACGAGTCCTTCTTCGTCAGAGCGGCCACCACGCGGGCGCGAGAGACGGGGTCGAGCCCATCGAGGGTGTCGTCGACGATGATGAGGCGTGGGCTCGCCGCGAGCGCGCGGGCGATCACCAGGCGCAGGCCCTGCGAAGGAGACAGCGGCGCTCCGAGGGGGCCCAGCACGGTGTCGTAGCCTTCGGGCAACGAACGAATGTCGTCATCGAGCCCGACCCGCTCGATGGCGCTGCGCACCTCGGTGGGCGTGATGCCGGGCCGCGTGAGCGACACGTTCTCCATCACCGTGCCCGCGAAGAGATCGTCGACGCGCACGAGCACCACCTCGTCGTGCAGCGCGCACGAGTTGGCCCTTCGTAGGTCGACGCCCGCGATCTCGATCGACCCATGCGTCGCCTTGCGAACGCCCGCGAGCAGCTCGGCCAGCTCGGTGTCGTGGGTGCCGACGATGGCCACCCGCGCGCCCGGCGCGACCTCGAGCGTCAGCTTGCGCCCGTTGTTGTCGAGCTCGGTCAGCCGCACGGGAACGGGGCCGCGCCCGGGCAACGTCTCTCCCGTGAGGCTGGCCTCGGCCTCGAGATCGACGAGGTGCCCGACCTTGCTCAAGCCGACGACCAGGTCGTACGCCGACTCGAGGATCTTGCCGAACTTCGTGATGCTGTTGGTGACGGCCGCCACGATCAGCTCGGCGGCGATCAGCTGGCCGAGGGTCAGCGACTCGCGAATGACGAGGAACCCGCCGAAGCCGAGCAGCACCGCGCTCGCCACCACCTGCACCGTGAGCGCGCTGATGGTCTGCCCGAAGATCACCATGAAGTGCCGCTTGCGCGCCGCGAGGTACTTGCGCGTCAGGGCATCGGCGCGTGAGCCGGCCAGCGCCGCCCCACCCGAACCGCGGAACGCCGACGGCGCGCGCGCGAGCTCTTCGAGCCAGGCCGCGACCTCGTACTTCGCCGCGCTCTCGTCGAAGGCCGTGCGTACGCCCCGTCGCAGCGGCAGGAAGATGAAGAGGTTCGTCGCGAGGATGATGACGATGTCGAGGGCCAGCAGCGCCGGGTGGTAGAAGGCCAGCACCAGCAGGCCGATGCTGATCTGCATGAAGGCGGCGAGGCCGTCGGTCAGCACGGTCGCGAACGTCTTCTGCACCGTCATCACGTCGAAGAAGCGGTTCACCAGCTCGGGCGTGACATGCCCATCTCGCGCCACCCGTGGAAGCCGCCATGCGACGTCGAGCGCGACCCTCGCGAACACCCGCGCCTGCAGGGCCTCGATCACCCGCGCCTGCAGCGCCTTGAGCGTCGCCTGAAAGCCGAGGGCCACGAGGAAGAGCAGCGCCAGCACGACGATCGGCTGCAGCAGCGTGCCGAACGCCACGGTGCCCACGAGTGACTGCACGGCCACTGGCGTCGCGAGCGAGAGAATGCCGACGACCGCGCTGTAGATGACGACGACCCAGAGATCGTCGCGCTCGAGCGAGATGAGGCTCCACAGCCGGTGCCAGGGCGGCAGGTGAACGTGGTGCGGGTCTTCTCCATCTTCGCCACCCAGCACCGCCTGCGCGGCGTGTGACGCGGCCGAGAGCTGCTCCATCGGCGTCGCGGGCACGCAGTGCAGGAAGGTGATCGGCGCCTGGCCCATCACCGCGGCCAGGGCGTCCTCATCCATCCACGTGGCTTCGTCAGGCCCGGTCTGCACGTGCAGCCTGAAGCCGTGCCGCTCGGTCAGAATCAACCACCGCGGGCCCGCCACCACGCCCACCAGCGGAAAGGGCATGGCCTGGCTGACGAGGTCATGCGCGCTCAGCCGCACGGGCGTTCCCGTCAGCCGCAGCGACGACGCCGCGAGGCGAAAGCTCTCGAGCAGCTCGCCCGGCCCGAAGGAGGTCGCCGCTCCAAGGCTGGCGCGGGCCTCTTCGCGGACCTTGCCGGGGTCGAGCTCGTGGTTGACGACGTGCGCCACCTCTTCGAGGCCCCACACGAGCGCATCAGCGGCGCGATCTGCTGGAATCTGGTCGGAGACAGAGGTCGTCATGGTCGATGAACGCTTCGAGCCGGTCTCATTAACGACGTCGATTCTTCGTTTTCTTCGAAAAATCGGTCGATTTGCTTCGAGCCCTTCAAAGCGACGTTATCAGGCTCCGTGAATGCCTCCGCCGCAGATCGAGCGCCTCATGGGCGCGAAGCTCACCAGCCAGCGGCCGCGGGAGGGGTGGACACACTTTCACGTGGTGGGCGTTCGACGAGGCGACGAGGGCTGGGCGATCGAGCTGGCCGCGAGCTGTGATGGAGCGCGCCGCCTCATCGTGCCTGCGCTCGAGCTGAAGGACCGCGGCGAGTGGGTTCCGGGGTGGACGCCGCTCACCTCACGCTGAGAACGAGAGAACGCCGGCCCCCAACAGGTGGAGACCGGCGTTCGACTCGACAGGGCCGTCGGGAAGGTGGGCGACCCCGGAGGTTGTTCAGGCCTCGACCTTCACCTTGAAGCTCTTCGGCTGCGGCACTTCCTTCTTCGGCAGCGTCACCGTGAGCACGCCGTGCTTGTACGAGGCCTCGGGCGTGGTGCCTTCGACCGTCTCGGGCAACACGAACGAGCGGGCGAACCGGCCCCAGCTGCGCTCCTGGCGAACCCAGCCATTCTTCTCTTCCTTTGTGTCCTGCTTGCGCTCGGCCGAGAGCGTCAGCACGTTGCCGTCGAGCTTCACGTCGATGGCCTCGGGCGTGACGCCGGGCATGTCGACCTTCAGCTCGATGGCCTTCTCGGTCTCGAGCACGTCGGTGGTGGGCACCATCGTGCGTGCGACGTCGGGCGTCTGCGCGGCGGTGGGCGCGAAGTCTCGGAACAGCTCGTCGAACTCACGCCAGAGGGTGGGGAAACGGTTGATTCGGGTCAGCGTCATGGCGGTCTCCTTCGGGGGTTGTTGGGAGGAACCGTCCTCCCGGGAACGCACCGAAAGTGAGACAGGATCGTGAGCTGTCAAGCGACGGCCCGGCGCGGAGCGGGTGGGTTGACGGGCTGTGTGGCTGCGTTAGCGGAAGCGGTTCATCTCGGGCAGATTCCCGGCGGTGCGGTGCTTCGGCTTCGTCGTGTTCGTGGTGGCGGCGAGGGCGCTCGCGCAGGTCGATGAGTACGCAACGCCTGAGTTCTCTCGCGCCGACGCTGGCGTCGAGGCTCCTTCTCCACCACCGCTCGTCGACGCCGCGCCTGCCATCACGCCCGCGCCGAGCACGGTCGACAAGGGCCCACCGAAGGAGCCGCGCTGGAATCGGCTCACGGGCTCGGGCATCGGCGTGATCTCGGGGTTCAGGAACTACACCGTCGGGCTCGAGTTCTTCCTCGGCGTGAACTTCGGCACACCGACGCTCGATGGCCCGAAGCGTGAGGTCTCGGGCGTGCTGATCGTTCCCGGCCTCGAGGTGCTGTGGGGGCGGTTGTCAGGGCCGGTCTGCAATGGCTCCGAGCTCTGCGGGCAGCAGTGGGGCGGCGGGCTGGGCCTGCGCGTCGGGCACATGACGGGCATCGCGCGCCACGACGGCAGCGTTCGGCTCAAGCGTTTCCTCTTCGGCGAGCTGGCGGCGACCGCGGCGTCGGTGAACGTTCCGCCTGCGCCGCTGACCCAGGGCGCGCGCTGGGGAGAGGGCGTGTTTCGGCTGCGTGGCGGCGTGCAGCTGAACGCGTCGAGCCTGAGCAACGTCGAGGCGAACGGCGTGATCATTCACCTCACCGGACACGTCGAGTACGTCGCATTTCATCTGGCGACGCAGGGCGTGCAGGTCGGCGCCGCGTTCGGCCTCGCGTTCTGATCTCGGCGCGGTCAGGTCGACCAGTGCCCCCCCGTCTGGCCCGCATGTCGACGAGTCCCGAGGAGCAGGTGTTCGAGGCGCTCCGGGCGCCAGGCAATGCCGTGGCCGTCGAACTGGGAGCGGCCCTTCGTCGGGTGAGGCCCGATCGCTTCATCACCTTCACCGATGTCTACGCCTTCGACGTCGCCGAGTTCGCGCGTCACGGGCAGGCGGTGCTCACGCAGCGTGTACCTTCGCTGGTGAGCTGGGGTCGCACCGAGTCCGGGAAGCTGGTGTGCCCGGTGCCAAAGACGGGCTGGTTCGACGTCGCGTGGAACGGGCAGCAGCTCGAGGTCGTCGCGGCGACGTTCGGTGCAGCCGGTGAGATTCCCGAGACCGTCTGGTGGATCATCGGCAACGACGAGGCGACCGTGACGGCCTTCTTCCTCGCGGTCTGCAAGTACGGAGACGACGTTCACGGTGAGGTGCTCGTCTTCAACGACGGCGAGTTCACGAAGAGCGCCGAGCTGCATCAGGCCATTCACGCCGCGAGCTGGGACGATCTCGTGCTGCCTGGAACGCTCGCTGACGAGCTCCGCGCCGACGCGCGACGCTTCTTTTCTCGTCGTGCCTTCTACGAGGCGCATCGGTTGCCGTGGAAGCGGGGCCTGCTGCTCATCGGCCCGCCCGGGAACGGCAAGACGCACTCGGTGCGGGCGCTCTTGAAGGAGCTCGCGCAGCCCGTGCTCTTCGTGCGCGGCTTTCAGGGGCGAAACACGTCGGTCGCTGGCGGTGTCGCCGAGGTGTTCGAGCGCGCCAGACGCATGGCGCCCGCGGTGCTGGTGATGGAGGATCTCGACAGCCTCGTCGACGACTCGAACCGCTCGTTCCTGCTCAACGAGCTCGACGGCGTCGCGCGCAACCACGGCCTGTTCCTGATCGCGACGACGAATCACCCCGAGAAGCTCGATCGGTCGCTCATCGATCGGCCCAGCCGCTTCGATCGCAAGTTCCACTTCCCGCTGCCCGATGCCGACGTGCGCCGCGCGTACCTGACGAAGCTCACGGCGCGAGAAGAGCCGGCGCTCCAGCTCTCGGCCCTCGCCATCGAAGGGCTCGTCGAGCGCACGAACGGCTTCACCTTCGCCTACCTCAAGGAGCTGCTGCTCAACGCCTCGTTGACCTGGGCCGATGAAGACGGAGCGCGTCCGTTCGAGGTGGTGGCTCGAGAGACGGTGAAGCTGCTCAAGGCCGATCTGAAGACGGCTGAGGTCTCGGTCGGCAGTCGCCCGTCGCTGCGTGCGATCGGGTTCGCCGAGGCGAGCGCTGATAGCGTCGAGCGGTGATCACTCCGCGCACGCTCGTGGCTCACCAGGTCGTGAACTCCACGCGGTCGGAAGACGACGTCATGATGGGCGGCGTCGCCATCGGTGCGTTCGTGCTCGGCGTCGCGGCAATCGCGTTCGGCGTGCGGTTCGCGAGGCAGAAGAAGCAGGCGTTGGCGTTGCTGCTGTTTCTTGGCGCCGGGCTCGCGTGGCTCTCGTGTGCGGGTATCTCGGCGCTGCTGGTGCTCGCGAAGCTCGCCTGGCACTGATTCAGTGCACGTGCCGGTGGTGCACGTCTTCTCCGTGCGCGTGAACGTGATCGAGGGCCTCGTGCGAGTGCGGGTGTGCGTGCTCGCCGAGCACCGGCTCCGGGTGCTGGTGCGTGTGATGGCCGTCGTCGTGCCGGTGCGCGTGGTCGTGCTCCAACGCGGGGTGGCGGTGCGAGTGGTCGTGGCCCTCGGCAGCGTGAACGACGACGCCCGCGCCGAAGAGCAGACCTGCCAGCGCGACGTTCCATGACAGCCGCTCGGGCTCGAGGATCAGGCCCAGCCCCGCGCCGATGAAGGGCGCGAGTGAGAAGACCGAGGCCGTGCGCGCCGCGCCGATGCGACGCTGTGCGACCAGGTAGATGCGAAGGCTCAGCCCGTAGCCCGTCGCGCCCGCTGCCAGCAACGCAGCAGCCCGCCAGCCCTCGGGAGGCTGCTCCTTCCACAGCGCCGCGAGCGAGAGCGTCAGCAACGCGCCCAGGCCGCCCTTCACCGCGACGACCAGCAGCGGCCGCACCTCCGAGAGCCGACGCGAGGCGGTGTTGTCGATGGCCCAGCCCACGGTCGCGAGCACCACCGACACCACGCCCGCGCCGCTGAATCCGACGCTGCCAGAGGCCGTCAACGACAACGCGACGCCACCCAACGTCATGAGCGCCAACGCGAGGAACACCCGCCGGCCGAGGTGTTCGCGAAACACGAGCCCCGCGAGCACGACCGACCACACCGCCTCGAGGTTGAGCAACAGCCCACCCGTCACCGGACCCGTTCGTTGAAGGCCCCACGCGAGCGCCGTCGGAGCTGCGGCAGCTCCTGCGAGCGCCATCACCAGCAGCGCAGGCACCTCACGCCGGGTCAGCGGTGCGCCTGCCTCTGTCGAGAGCGGGGCCTGAACGAACGCCGAGAGCGCAGCGCCCAGATAGAGGAGGGCGGCGGTGGTCAGCGGTCCGACTCCAGCGCCAGCCCACCCGAGCACAGGCACCGTCACGCCGAACGCAGCGGCAGACAGCAGCGCGAGCACGACTCCGGCGGCGATCGGCTTCACGAGGCCCGCTTCGCGATGAAGCGCCGCATCGTTCCCTGGGCGCGGCGACCCTCGCCTTGAATCACGAAGCCGCTCGCCTCGACTGTCGCTTCAGTTCGGCGGTTCGGGTGACAGCCACCGGCGACGATGGTCCACGCGGGCTGAATCAGATCCTGCAGCCAGCCGATGACGCTCGATCGATGTCGCACGTGCTCGAGCATGCGCAGCTGGCCGTCGGGCTTCAGCACCCGGCCGATCTCACGCAGGCCGACCTCGGGCTTCGGCACCGAGCAGAACACCAGACTCGACACGACGGTGTCGAACGCGCCTTCGCGAAACGGCAGCGCCTCGGCCGAGGCACGCACGAGTAGCGCGTTTGGCGCCCGCTGCTTCGCCACCCTCAACGCGTCGGCGTCGGGCTCGAGCGCGACGAGCGAAACGTCGGCGGCGTAGCGGGGCAGGTTGCGGCCGGTGCCACAGCCCACCTCGAGCGTACGGCCGCGCGCGCCGCTCACGAGCCAGGCGCGCCAGCGCGAGAGCCCGGTCCACTCCATGACGGTGCACATCGCGTCGTACAGCCAGGGGATCTGCTCAACGCCTCGCATGGGCGTGGCTTACTCCCAGGTGCCGCGCGTCGCGATCGATCTCCGACCGAGCGCCCAGCCTCCAACGACGTTCCTCCGCCGGAAGCCGGGGCCGGAGACTTCCCGCCGAGGTCGCCAGCTCAACGGCTCGTGGGCGGAGTCTCCACGTCTCGATCGAGTTCCGGCGGAGTCCCCGCCAACGCCGCCTCGAGCGCCGCGGCGCGTACGGGCTTTCGCAGAAACACGGCGCCGACCGCGGCGGCCTTCTGCGCAGTCTCGGGATTCATGTCTCCGCTGATCAACACCCGCCGAGTGGTGGGCTGTTCTCGTTGAACGCTGCCGAGCAGCTCGAGCCCCGAGGCGCCCCCGAGCCAGAGATCAGACACCACCGCGTCGACACGCTCGAGCTCCTTCAGACACTGCGCAGCCTCTTCAGCGCTCTGCGCGGCCACCACCTCGTAGCCCCATTGCTCGAGCAGCGTCGCGACGGCCGTTCGCGCGAGCCCGTCGTCATCGACGAGCAACACCAGTGCTCCACGCTCGACCTTCAAGCGATGTGCGTCGCTCGCGAGCGGCACTGTCAACGAGAAGACCGAGCCCCTTCCCAGCTTCGAGCGCACCGTCGCCTCGAAGCCCATCGCCCGCCCCAGCCGTCGGACGATCGCCAGCCCGAGTCCGAGGCCCGCCTCTCGGTTGCGCTCGTGATTCGCGACCTGGTGCAGCTCGTCGAACACCCGCTCGAGCTGATCTGGAGGAATGCCCAGACCCGTGTCCCAGACCTGCAGCAGGAGCGCGCCTCCCCGTCGACGCGCCGTCACCAGCACACGGCCCCGCTCGGTGTATCTGAGCGCGTTCGACACCAGGTTGCGCAGCACGCGCAACATCAGCACCGGGTCGGTCTCGACGTTCACCTCGGGCCCCACGAAGCGCAGCTCGAGCCCCTTCTCTTTCGCGCGCGGCGCGGCCTCGTTCTCGAGGATCGCGAAGAGCGATGACACGGCGACCGGCTGCAGGTGCGGCGTCACGCCACCGGTCTCGAGCACCGACACCTCGAGCAGGCCCTCCTGTAACGACACGAGCGAGCGGTGCGCGAGCTCGATCGAGCCCACCAGTGTGCGGCTCTCGTTGGGCAGCGCCGTGCCGCGAAGGCTCTCGAGGAACAGGCCCATGGCGTGCAGCGGTTGGCGCACGTCGTGACTGGCCGCAGCGACGAAGCGTGACTTGTCGGCGTTGGCGCGCTCCGCGCTCTCTCTTGCAGCCAGCTCGCGCGCCTTCTCTTCTTTCAGCTGGGCGAGCAGCCGCTCGTTCTCGAAGCGCAGGCTGATGCTCCGCCTGAGCGCGACGTGGTTTCGGTCGGTCGCCGCGGCCATGGCCAGCGCGTAGCCCGCGAGCAGCACGAGCACGCCACGCAGGCCCGCGTCACCCGAGACCAGCAGGTGCACGGTGAGCGGAGCGATCGACAGCACGATCGACGTCTTGAGCACCCGGGGCGTCGAGGCCGCCGTCGCTGCGCCTGCGGCCAGCATTCCGCCGATGGCCAGCAGCAGCACCGAGGTGACCCAGATCGACGTCGAGAAGCCGCAGACGGCGATCAGCGAGCCCCAGAGAATGGCCGGCACGATGTTCAGCGCCGTGTAGGTGGGCAGGGCCATGCGCAGCGCTTCGGGGCCGTGCGGCGCGCGCGTGTACCAACGGTTGAACATGAGCCGCAGCGCGGTGAGCACCGACACGGCGACGAGCCAGGCCACCAGCCGCCACGCCAGCGCCGGCAGCTCACGCCCCAGCAAGAACGCGGTCGCCGCGCCCGAGACGAAGGTCGAGATCGCGCGCTGCTTCAGCTCGGCATAGGCGAGCTGCAGACAGACGGTGTCGACGGCGTCTTTCGAGGCTTCGGCGTCGGAGTCCACGTGCGGGCTCCATAGCGCAGGCTCAGTCTCGAATGGCGGGCGGGAGCGGGAAGAACTGATCGAGATCGGTGTGCTTGCGCAGCCCCATCGCCTCGCGCTGCACCTCGAGGTACCAGCGTTGCTCCACGGCGCGCAGACGATTCGTCTCGTACTCCTCGAGCAGCCCGCGGCGCTTCGGCCCCGGTGGGCAGGTCTCGAGCGCGGCCTTCAGCCTCGTGCACTCGGCGATCGCCTCTTCGATGAGTCTGCCCGTGCGCCCGAGGCCCGAGGCGCGTTCGCGGTTGAGCTCGGACGTCATCGCCGAGTCCATCTGAATGGCGTGCTGAAGGGCTTTCATCGTGCGGAGTACCAGGCGGTGACGGCGAGTCGATCGGCGTGGGACGGCAACACCTCGTGCTCGATGAGCTCCGAGCGGAAGACGATGAAGGTGTCGAGCGTGGGGGCGACGTACTGCGCCGGCTCGACGAAGAGCTCGAGGCGGCCGCCGTGCTCGGGCTGCCACGACGGGTTCAGGTAGACGATCGCCGTCATGCGCCGGTTGTCGGAGCCGGGGAACGAGTCGAGGTGCCGTTGATAGCCGGCGCCCGTGCCCGGGTAGTGGGCGAGCTGAAGCTCGGTGCGGCGCAGGCCGAGATACGCGAGCTCGTTGAGCTGCAGCCGGAGCGCGTCGAAGCGCAGCCACACCTCTTTCATGACGCCATCGCAGCTCTCATCGAGCCAGGTGATCGAGTCGCCGCGCACCTCGTCGTTCAGCGCGTGATCGGCGCCGCGTCGAATGCCGGCCCGGCGGAGCGCTCCTTCGGCGACCAGCTCCAGCGCAGCGGCGTGCGCCTTCGACGCGAGCTCGGGCCCGAGAAAGCCACGCCCCACCACGAAGCCCGCGGTGCCCAACGCCTCGACCTCGGCTGCGCTCAACCCGGTCACGCGGGCAGTCTAACGCGCGCGCCCTCTTCGTTGCGTCGGCGCGTCAAACGGACCAGAGAGAACAACTGATGACTCCGGTCGAACTCGAAGAACGGCTCGCCCAGCTGCCGCACCAGCCCGGCGTGTACCTGATGAAGGATCGCTCGGGCCGCGTCATCTACGTCGGCAAGGCCGTCAACCTGTCGAACCGGGTGCGCAGCTATTTCAACCCCGGCTCCTCTGACACGCGGGCGTTCGTGGCGTTGTTGGACCGGCTCCTCGGCTCGCTCGAGACCGTCGTGGTCACCAGCGAGAAGGAAGCGCTGCTGCTCGAGAACGAGCTCATCAAGAAGCACCGACCGCGCTTCAACGTGCAGTGGCGCGACGACAAGAACTTCCTCTGCCTGCGCCTGGCGAACGAGCACCGCTACCCGCGCCTCGAGATGGTGCGAAGGCCCAAGCGTGATGGCGCGCGGTACTTCGGCCCGTACGCGTCGGCGTCGTCGATTCGCGAGACGGTGCGTGTGGTGAACCGGTTCTTCCAGCTGCGCACGTGCAGTGATCACGTGCTCGAGAGCCGCAAACGGCCGTGTCTGCTCCATCAGATCGGTCGCTGCCCCGCGCCGTGCGTGAAGCCGATTCCCCCCGAGGACTACCAGCGCAACGTCGAGGCCGTGGGGCTGTTCCTCGAGGGCCGCAGCGAGCCGCTCATCGAGACGCTGCGCACGCGCATGAAGACCGTCGCCGCGAAGCTCGAGTTCGAAGAGGCCGCGCGGCTGCGTGATCAGGTGATTGCGATTCAACGCAGCGTCGAGAAGCAGGCCATCGCGACGACGGAGTCGATCGATCAGGACATCTTCGGTCTCTTCCGCGAGGGCGATCGCATCACCATCTTCAGCCTGTTCGTTCGCGGCGGGCGCATCACCGGCGGGCAGCCGCACCACTTTCAGAGCGAGTTCCCCGACGACGAGCTCGTGACCTCGTTCGTGAACCAGTACTACGCCGACGACGCGTTCGTTCCGAAGGAGGTGCTGCTCCCCGGCAGCCCCAACGAGCCCGAGGCGCTGGCCGAGCTGTTGTCAGAGCGCAAAGGCGAGAAGGTGCGCGTGCTGGTGCCTCAGCGCGGCGAGAAGACCGAGCTCGTCAAGCTGGCCTCGAAGAACGCCGAGCGCGCCTTCAGCGAACGCAAACGCGGCCGCGACGAGGTGGAGCAGACGCTCGAGCGCCTGAAGGAACGGCTTCAGCTGTCGAAGCTGCCGCACCGCATGGAGTGCTTCGACATCTCGCACTTCCAGGGCTCGGCGCTGGTGGCGTCGCAGGTGTCGGCGCTCGACACCGAGCCAGATCCCTCGCGGTACCGGCACTACAAGCTGAGGACCGTCGAGGGAAATGACGACTTCGCGTCGATGCACGAGATCCTCACGCGGCGGTTCAAGCGCGGGCTCGAGGAGGGTGATCTTCCCGATCTCATCGTCATCGATGGCGGCAAAGGCCAGCTCGCGGCGGCCATGGCGGCGATGAAGGACGTGGGCGTCGAAGGCGTCGACATGGTCGGCCTCGCGAAGAGCCGCGATCTCGACTCGGTGAACGCCGACGTGCAGCAAGATCGATCGCCCGAGCGCGTGTTCCTCGTCGGCCGGAAAGACCCCATCGTGCTGCCGCAGACCTCGCCCGAGCTGTTCGCGCTCACGCGGCTGCGCGACGAGGCCCACCGGTTCGCGATCACCTTTCAGCGCAAGCTCAACCGCAAGCGGGGCCTGTCCTCGGCGCTCGATCAGGTTCCGGGTGTGGGGGAAGCGAGACGAACCGCGCTGCTCCGGCACTTCGGCAGCCTCAAGCGCGTGCGCGAAGCGAGCATCGAAGAGATCGCCGAGGTCGAGGGCATGGGGCCAGCCGTGGCCGAGCGGCTGCATGCGTTTCTGCACGCTCCGAAGAAGGTGAAGGCGACCGAAGTGGACGGCGAAGACGACGCCATTCGCCTCGCGTCGCTCGATGACGTCGACGGCGGGTCTTGAAGGACCATCGCAAAGTCACAGAACGTCTTGATTTTTCGTTGCGGCAGCGCGCCGCGCTGACATACACACCACGTTCGTTTTCAGCCCTCACCACGAAGGATGACCATGCGGCTGTATCCAAAGCTCGTTCCGATCATCGCACGCGAGATCATCGACCGGCTGGCCAAGGAGAAAGACATCGAGGTCGAGGCCATTCGTATGGCCGATGCCGAGCTCGACATGGCCGCCATCATGCGTGAGTACCTCGCCAACGAGGAGCGCGTGAACCAGGCGACCCGTGAAGCCCTCGAGCGTCGCGGCTATGACTTCTCGAAGTTCAACCAGGTCAAGCGCGAGATGGCCGACGTCCGCGGCTTCAAGCTGGGTGACGACGGCGTCGAGTTCTTGATCAACCAGATGCTCGAGTTCCTGCTCATCTCGCGAAACGTCGAAGAGGTGTTCGCCGATGACACGCAGATGCGCCCGAAGATTCTTCAGGTCATGAAGAAGCACCTCGACATCGACGAAGAGATCGATCGCGAGGCGCGCGGCCGCCTGAAGCACCTGCAAGAGGGCACCAGCGCGTACGAGATCGAGTACCAGAAGACGCTCGAGCAGATTCGCCGCGCTCGCGGCCTCATCTGATTCTCGAGCAGTCGTTTCTGAAACTTCCGGGGAGCGCTCGTTCGTATGTCGAACGGCGCTCCTCGAAGTGTTTTCAGCCCTCTTCGCGCAGCTTGCCGGCCGCCTGCGAGAGCCGACGCCGCAGCTGAGCCACCACCACCATCAGGTACTCGAGGCGGTTCAGCACGCGGAAGTCCTCCGCTGCGTCCATCAACGCGATGGGCGAGGGCTCTTCGTTGCGCAGCAGATCGAGCACGTCGGTGAAGTGCGCCTCGACGTCGGCGATGGCGTCGAGCCCTTCGCGCAAGTCGTCTTCGAGGAAGTCGAGCAGCACCGCGTTGTCTTCGCGGCGGGGCAGGCGCTCCTCGAGGCGTTCGACCGACTCGCGAATCGCGTCGACGGAGCGGGTGAGCGGTTGAGCGGAGCGGGCAGTCTGCGTCGCGGGCATGTACGACACGCTACAGGCGTGAAGCGACCCGGCAAGAAAACGGCCCGTCACTTCTCGAAGTGCGCGGCCCACGCTTCTTCTTTGAAGCCGATCAGCACCGTGTTGCCGTCGACGAGCACGGGACGCTTCACGAGCTTTCCATCGGCGGCGAGCCACTGAATCAGCGTCGCTTCGGTGGCCGCGTCGACCTTCTCTTTGCCCAGCGCTCGGTAGCTCAAGCCTGAGGTGTTGAGCCACTTCTTCACCGGCTGCTTGCTGGCGGGAATCCACTTCGCGAGCTCGGCCTTCGTCGGCGGCTCGTCGACGATGGGGCGCACGGTGACGGCGATGTTCTTCGACTTCAGCCAGCTCAGCGCCTTCTTGCAGGTGCTGCAGCCGGAGTAGCTCAGGACGAGGGCCATGCTCCCGACCTACCACTTCAGGTTCGCTTTGTTCTCCGCCTTCGCGGCCTTGTCGCCTGGCCGGCTGAAGCTGGTCATCGTCGCGCGCACCGCGCCGAGATCGATGCTGCCGAGCGCGGCCAGGGGAAGGCGGCGCTCATCGGCGGTGATCCACACGTGAATGTCGCGCCGCGCGTCCTGCCAGTCGTGACGGGCCGCTTCTCCCGCCAGGTGCCAGGTCTCGAACTCGCCGACGGGCAGCGACACGTGCTCCTTCGGCAACACCTTGCCCCAGACGCGCCAGATGCGCCGAATGCCGTAGACGTCGAAGCACAGCTGCTTGCCCTCTTTGAGGTCGAGCTGCCTCATGAGGAAGACCGCGCCCGCCACGTCGCTCACGTCGTTGCCGTAGGTGAGCTCGCTCGTCGACTGCTGGCCGTTGATGGTGCTGACGACCTTCGCGGTCCTGTTCTTGCGGAAGCTCACGTCGGCGATGCGGTGCCACTCGTTCTCGTGCGCGTCTTCGTAGTAGCGCGCCGGCCGCAGCGTCTTCGGAGACACGTAGCTGGTGGCCGTGCCGTCGACGCGCCGCACCTTCGAGAAGAACGTGTTCGTCATCGCGTGCACTTCGATCGGCATCAGGCCATCGCGCACCGGCAGCACCCGCATCGTCATGGTGCCGGCCTTCGCGCCCAGCGCGTCGAGATCGAACTCGAGCGTCTCTCCCGGGCCGAACGAGATGGGTTGCTTGATGCTGCCCAGCGCCACGCACTGCGCGTCAGTCGGGAAGGGAGAGATCGCCTTCGCCACGCCGCCGTCCTGCGCCAGCGCCACCGTCGCGCCCATCGTCGTCAGCGTCGCGATCAACCGGAAGATCTTCACAGCGTCGTGCTCCTTCGTTTCCATCTGGTGAGCGGCAGCCCACCATGAACGCCGCTCGAAAAGCACCTGCTCTCGTGGGGCATCACTGTCGCGCCACGCCTGACACCGACGTCACCCCTGAAGGCCTATTCAGCCCCGCGCATGTCCGAAAAGAGTGCCTGATATCGAAGGGCTGCCGGGCTGACGGGGAGCGGGCGCCAGACATATGGTGCGCGCGCTCTTCACCCAGGAGTTCGACGTGCGCCGTCTCATCACCTCTACCTGTCTCGCCCTCGTCGCCTGCGGTCCCGCGAAGGTCGATCCGCCTCCCGCGCCGCTGCCGAAGTTGCGCACCACCTATCGCGTCATCACCGGCGTCTCGATGGGCGGCATCGGCAGCACGTCGCTGGGCCTCTCGAACCCCGAGCGCTTCGATGCGGTCGCTCCACTCGGCGGCCCGCTCGACTACGCGTTCTTCTCGCGCTCGATGGACAGGTTCTTCACCGGCGGGTTCTGCACGAAGGCCGAGATCGAAGCGGTGCTGCGGCAAGACCCCGTGAAGCTCAACGACCCGAAGGCGTTCGAGCGCTGCTCGAAGCGGCCTGCCACGTTGCCGAACGAGCACAGCCAGGACTTCAACCACTGGCACGTCACCATCAACGGCGGCACGTTCGATCGCGACTCGTACCTCGAGATGATGACCGACCTCTCGCTCGCGTACGGCAACTTCTTCAGTGAGAACCCGGCCTCGGCGGTCGTTCCGCCCGGCGTCGACCCCGAGAAGATTCGCAAGTTCGCGCCCGACTTCTGCAGCAACCCCATCAAGCTACGGAGCGTCTACAACGCCGAGTACAACCCCGACGGCTCGTACACCGCGATCACCTTCTGCGACGGCGAGCCCAGCACCTACTCCTGCCGCAGCAACCGCGAGCGCGTCGACTTCTGCTCCGACGCCGCGAACATCGCGAACCCGCTGCCGGTCTCGATGGAGAGCGCCTTCGCCGATCGTTACTGCGCCTCGAAGGGCGGCGCCGAGCTGGCCTCGAAGGCGAGCAGCGCGCAGAAGCTCGCGTTCCTCGACTTCGGTGGCTTCCGCGACCCGTGCCGTCAGCCCACCATGCCGCAGGGCATGATTCTGGCGGTCGACTACAACGGCAACGGGCGGCGCGACTACGGAGAGCCGATCATCAACAACGGCCACGAGCGCTTCGATGACGTGGGCGCTGATGGCTGCGCCGACGCGCTGGAAGACGGGAAGGGCGGCTGCGGCACGACGCCGAACGCGACCGCGGTGGACCCGAACAAGGACAACTACGACGTCGAGAAGAACGCGAGCGGCACCGAGCAGAACTGGGTGTTCGATTCCGGCGAGCCGTACCGCGACCTCGGCCTCGATGGCGTCGCGAACACGAACGACGTCGGCGAAGGCAACGGCCGCTTCGACGAGTCGGGTGGGCGCCAGGGCCTCAAGCAGTACGACGGGCGCACCAACTACAAGAAGCTCGACGCTGAAGGGCGCCGCCGCCTGCACGTGCTCGCCGATGGCGGCATTCGCGACATCTTCAACCTGGGACTCATGGCGCAGCACCTCTTCAGCGCGGTGCGTGACGCGCTCGGGGTCGAGAACGTCGGCGTCTATCGCGACTTCGCCGAGATGCCCGGTATGGCCGATCGTCAGGGCCGCTTCGACCCGTGGACGAAGCGCTGGGCCCAGATGCCGCGCAACCTCGTCACCGTCTTCGGCAAGGCGATGCCGAGCGATCAAGATCGCGTCGACGGAGAGGGTGATCACGTCGGCACCAACGAGCAGGCGCTCTTCCGCTTCGCCACCGTCTTCAACTGGGCTGGCTCGTTGTGGCCGAACCTGCCGAAGCCGCCGGTGCCCGCGCTGGTGAACGGCGAGCAGAAGACGGCGTGGTTCCCCTCGAAGGCGCTGGGCGCGAAGTGGGAGTACGCGATCGCGCTGCCCGCTGGCTACAACGACCCCGAGAACGCCGAGCGCCGGTATCCGGTCGTCTACATGCTCCACGGCTACGGCATGGAGCCCGGGTCATTCGTGCCCAGTGTGCTGGTCGCCGACACGTACGTCGCCAGCCCCAGCCTCGCCCTGCGCCCGCTCATCTACGTCTTCCCCTACGGCCGCTGCTGTTACGTGAACGCGGCCGGCCAGAAGGACTGTCGCGAGACCGACGACGACAAGCGCGACATCGGCTCGCAGCCGGGGTGGGTGCGTGAGTGCAACTCGGGCACCTTCTGGATCAACCGCAAGGGGTACACGCCGAACGACGGGACGAAGTATGGTGATGCCTTCTTCGAGCTGATGGATCACGTCGACGCCACGTACCGCACGCAGCCCGCTGCAGAGGTAGACGCCCGGTGAACGAGAAACCCGCCCACGTGAAGGTCGAGCTCCAGCGAGCCGACGTCACCGGGCGAATCTCGAAAGACCTGACGCTCTCACACTCGATCTTCGTGAAGACGCTGGGGCCCTCGTGGAGCGAGGTCTTCAAGAAGGGGCAGGGCAAACGGGCGAACGATCGCGCGGTGATCTTCCAGCAGGGCGATCCCGGCGCGTCGCTCCTCTTCCTCCTCTCGGGCCATGTGCGGCTCGTCGCGCGCAAAGACACCGATACGGTCGAGCTGGGCCTCGCGCACGCAGGCGACGTCATCGGTGAAGCCGAGGCGCTGGTGGGGCAGGGGCCGCGCTCGATGTCGGCCGTCGCGAACGGTGTGGTCGAGTTCGTCGAGCTCGATCACGCGTTGCTGTTCGGCACGGGCGCTCCACTGCAGCGGGCCCTCGAGCAGTGGCTGGCGAGCCTCAAGGCCGAGCGCCTCAAGAAGCTCGACGACATGACCGACTTCCTCAATCGCTGGTGAGGCTGGAGACACGACGATGAGCAACGACTGGGGCCAACACGACGATGACGATCGGCAGCGCGGGCCCGCCGGCAAGAAGCTGCGCGACTGGGACTGCCCGAGCTGCAACGCGAACAACCCGAGCGACGAGTTCGTGCCCGAGAAGAAGAGCCTCGAGCTGCGTTGCAACTACTGCGGCGTCGAGTTTCGCGTGTCGCTCTCGGAAGAGGGCCGCATCAAGTTCAAGGAGATCTAGCGCCGAAGAGCGCGGTGCCGACGCGCACGTGCGTGGCGCCTTCTTCGATCGCCACCTCGAAGTCTCCCGTCGTGCCCATGCTCAGGTTCGACAGCCCGAGGGTCTTCGCCAGCTGCGCGAGCTGCTTGAACGCCGGGCGTGACGCTTCGGGGTTCTCGTCGAGCGGCGGCATGCACATCAGCCCCGCCACCTCGAGGTTCGGCAACGCCTTCACCTGCTCCACGAACGCTTTGACCGCCGAGGGCTCGAGCCCGGCCTTCGAGGTTTCTCCCGCGACGTTCACCTCGACGAAGCAGCGCAGCGGAGCGCCGGTGCGACGACGTGACAGCTCCTGTGCGACCTCGAGCCGCTCGAGCGCGTGAAAGACGTGGGCCGCCTTCGCGACGTACTTCGCGTTCTTTGGCTGCACCGGCCCGATGGCGTGCCAGCGAATGCCGGCATGGGTGGAGAGCGCTTCGTGTTTGTCGCGAAGCTCCTGCGCGTAGTTCTCGCCGAAGTGGCGCAGCCCCAGCTCCCACGCGGCCTTCACGAGCTCGGGCGGGTGGCGCTTGGTGACGGCGACGAGCTGAACCGAGTCCCGACTCCGGCCCGCGCGCGAACACGCCTCGATGATGCGGCGCTCGACCTCGGCGAGGTTCGCCTTCAGCGCCTCGATGGGCAGCATCACCGCTCCCACGGCAGGCGAACACCCGCGCGGCGCAGCAGCTCGACCGCCTCGGCCAACGGCAGGCCGATGACGCTGGTGGCCGAGCCGCGAATCTCGGAGATGAAGACGCCAGCGAGGGCCTGGCTGCCATAGCCGCCGGCCTTGTCGCGCCCTTCGCCCGTCGAGACGTACCAGGCGATCTCGGCCTCGGAGAGCTTCCGGAAGATGACGTCGCTGGTGACGACGAGCGACTCCACTGCCGCGCCCGCGACGGCCACGCCTGTCATGACCTGATGGGCACGGGCGGAGAGCCGGCGGAGCATCGCGGCGCCTTCGGCTGCATCAGCGCCAGGTTTTCCGAGAATGACGTCATCGACGACGACCGACGTGTCGGCGGCCAGCACGATGGAGCCTGGGCGCTTCGAATGAACTGCGGCGGCCTTCTCACGCGCGAGGCGCTCGACGTACTGAGCCGGGCGCTCCCCGCTGTGAACCGACTCGTCGAGATCGGCCGCCTGCACCTCGAACGAGAGGCCCAGCTGGCCGAGCAGCTCGCGCCGTCGTGGAGAGCCCGACGCGAGGATGAACGACGTCACTGGCTTCAGCCCTCGAGCACCTTGTCGATGGCCTTGTCGTTGGTGGTGACCGAGCCCTTGGCCTTCAGCGCCTTCAGGAACGCCTCACGCACCTCGAACTGCTTGCCCTTCACGGCCTCGATCTGCAGCTGCTCCTTCTTGGCGACGAAGTCTTCGTCAGAGGGCAGCTTGCGCTCGTCGAGGGTGACGATGGCGAGGCCGCTGGTCGACGCGGCCGGGCCGTCGTCGATGGTGAGCACCTGGTCGACGACGCCGGGGGTCTTCTGGTCCATCAGGGCCTTGAACACCGCAGCGCCACCGCCGAGCGTGGGCACCGAGTCGGCGCTCGCGTTGAACTCGCCCGTCTCCTTCACCTCGGGGCGCGTCTCGGCCTTGAAGTTGAAGTTCTTGTCTTCCTTCGCATCGGCCGGGAACAGCTCGACCAGCGTCTTGCCCTTCTTGAGCTCGGCCAGCGTCTTCTCGGCGTCGGCCTTCGCGAGCTCCTTGGCCTTCTCCTTCGTGTACAGCTGCGCGGCGAGCTCACCCTTCACGGCGTCGAGCGGCTTCGTCTCAGGCGCCTTCTTGTCCTCGACGATGCCGATGTGGAAGCCGATGGGCGACTCCGTCACGTCGGTCACCTCGCCGGTCTTCAGCGCGAAGAGCTTGGCCGCGAAGTCGCTGGGCAGCTGGCTGCGCTCGACGAAACCCAGGTCGCCACCCTTCGCCTTGGTCTCGGTGTCTTCCGAGAAGTTGGTCGCCATGTCGGCGAACGACTTCTTGTTGTCGACGATCTCCTTGCGCACGTTCTCGAGCCGCTTCTTCGCGTCGTCCTTCACGCTCGCTTCGGCGTCACGCGCCACGCGAATGAGGATCTGGCGGGCCTTCACGCGCTCGTCGATGAAGAACTTGAACTTGTTCGCCTCGTACTCCTTCGCGAGCAGGTCGCCGTTGGCCGCGGCCCACTTGTCGAGGTCGGCCGGTTTCGGAGCCGCCACCTTGTCGGCGTACATCGACGGCGTGAAGCGCACGAAGGTGGCCTTCGCCGAGTTGCCTTCCTTCTGGTAGCGCGCGCGAACCTCGTCTTCGCTCACCGCGACCGACGACTCGACGACCTGCAGCAGCTTCTGCGCCGAGAGCTGGCGACGAATCTTCTCTTCGAACTGCACCGTCGTGGTGCCCTCGTACTGGTTGACGATGTCTTCGTACCGGGCCTGGTCGAACTTGCCGTCCTTCTGGAACTCGGTGTTCTTGATGAGCAGCCCGACGACCTCGTCGTCACTGGCGCGAATGCCCTGCGCCTCGGCGGCCTGGGCCAGCAGCTCTCCGTTCACGAGCTGGTCGATGACCTGCTTGTGAATGCCGAACTGCTTGAGCAGGTCGGCCGGAATGCCCTGCGCGCGGAAGTTCTGCGCCTGGTTCGAATAGAGGCGCACGAACTCCTTCACGGGCACGGTCTGGCCGTTCACCGTCGCAACCGCTTCTTCCTTCGCGTCTTTGAGCGTGCCGAACTTCTCGCAGCCCGAGGAGCCGGGGCCCCACTGCAGGCCGAACAGCACCGCGAGCGCGATGATGAGGCCGTAGTAGCCCGTGCGGCGCCAATCGTTGGGGGTGCTGCTGGTCTGTGGGGTCGAAGAGGTCGAATTACTCATGGACTTTCGGGGGGTTGGCTAAATCGAAAGCTTGACCTGTAGGATCGGTCCCCACAACATGCAAGGGCTTTCCCTCACGGGCCGGAAAGCCTGACCGCCCGTCGCCCGTTCTGTCTTCGCGCCCACGTGTTTTCCTTCCTCAATCGATATCGCGAGCCGCTGCTCGTCGGAGCGCTGATCATCGTGCCGCTGATCAGCTTCCTCTCGCGGGGAGGCCGGGGCCGTGAGCCGAACTTCATCGATCGCGCGGTGCTCGCGTTGTCGGCGCCGCTGCAGTCGGCGCTCACGTTCGGCTTCACGGGCGTGTCGTCGACGGTGAACGGCTACGTCGCGCTGCGCGGCGCGCATGAAGACGCGAGCCAGTGTCATGGGCAGCTGGCCGAGGCGCAGGCCGAGCTGAACGCGCTCACCGAGGCGAAGGCCGAGAACCAGCGGCTCAAAGAGGCGCTGAACTTCGTCGAGCAGGCGAGCGGCCCGTCGATCATCGCGCGCGTCGTCGGGCTCAACGCGTCTCCGCAGTTCCAGTCGTTTCGCATCAACCGCGGCGAAGACGACGGCGTGCGCGTGGGCATGCCGGTGGTGACGCCGAAGGGCGTGGTGGGGCAGGTGGTGCGCGCGGTCGGCAGCTCGGCAGACGTGATGGTGATGCTCGACCCGCAGTCGCGCATCGGCGCGCTGGTTCAGCGCTCGCGCGTTCGTGGCACGGTCGTCGGCGCCGGCGACGGTCAGAAGATGCTGCTCGACTTCGTGCGGCGCGAAGACGACATCACCGACGGTGACGTGGTGGTGACGGCAGGCACCGACGGGATTTTTCCGAGAGGGCTCGTGGTTGGTTCGGTGAAGGGCGTTTCACGGCCGACGGTTGGTCTGTTTCTCGTCGGCCAGCTCGAGCCGGCGGTCGATCTCGCGCGCGTCGAAGAGGTGCTGGTGCTGCCGGTGACCTCGCTGTCGGCGATGCGGGGGGCTCCATGAAGGGCGCGCTGATGGTCGGCCTCGCGCTGGT
Source organism: Myxococcaceae bacterium (assembly GCA_040275325.1). GTDB lineage: Bacteria > Myxococcota > Myxococcia > Myxococcales > Myxococcaceae > Xiheimicrobium. The sequence goes on from JBEOKA010000392.1 coordinate 29,501, forward strand.
CCTGCTGTCGATCGAGGCGGTGCTCGTGCGCACCTTCGGCTTCGAGGTGACGCGCATCGACGTGACGGTGGTGATCATCGTCTTCATGGCGGTGCGCTCGACGACGATCGAAGGCGCCATCACCGCGTTCACCGTCGGCTACCTGCTCGACGTCTTCACGGGCCGGCCTTCGGGCCTGTTCCCCGCGCTCGCCGTGCTCGTGTTCCTCCTCGCGCGCGCCGCGGCCCAGCTGCTCGACGGGAAGTCGCGGCTCGGCTTCGCGTTGTTCTCTGCAGGGGCGACCGTGGGCCACTCCCTCGCCGCGTTCCTGCTCATGTGGCTGACGTCGAAGAACGCAGATGGCCGGGTGTTGTCGCTGACCGCGGTGCCCGTGCAGGCGCTGCTCACGGGCGCCACCGCCGCGCTGCTCTACCCGGTGCTCGCGAAGATCGAGCCTGGCGAGCGCGTGGAGGCCGGGAGGTTCGGGTGATCAAGCTCGGCCAGAAGAGCGACGCGAAGGATCTCAAGACGCGCATCATCGGCGTCGGCGTCTTCTTCGTGGCAGGGCTGCTGGTGCTGAGCATCAACCTCTACCGGTTGATGGTGGTTCGGTACGAAGAGTTCAACGCGCTCTCGGTCGACAACCAGTTCAAGGACGTTCGCCTGCGCGCGCCGCGTGGGCTCATTCGTGATCGCCGCGGAGAGGTGCTCGTCGACGCGCGGCCCAGCCTCGACGTCTTCATCACGCCGGCGTTCTGTCAGAAGTGCGCCATCGAGGTGCTGCCGCGCATCGCCGAGGTGCTGCAGTGGGACGAGGAGCAGCGCCTGAAGGTCGAGGCGATGGTGAAGGCCGCGCACGGGCCGCAGCGGTACCAGCCGCTCATCGCCGCCGTCGACATCTCGCGTGACGAGTTCGATCAGCTGCTCGCGAAGCAGTTCCTGCTGCCTGGCGTCGACCTCGAGCCGGTGCCGCACCGCAGCTACCGCGCCGGCCCGACGCTCGCCCACATCCTCGGGTACATGAACGAGATCACGCAGGACGAGATCACCAAGCTCAACGGCATGGTGGAGCGGCCTCCGTACGCGCTCGGCGACTACATCGGGCGACGCGGTGTCGAGCGCAGCTTCGAGCACGCCATTCGCGGCAACGACGGCTGGGTGAAGCACGTGGTGAACGCGCGCGGTGAGGTGATGCGCGACGTGCGCGGCAACATTCTGCGCGGCGGGCAGAGCGAGGCGCCGACGCCGGGCAAGAACGTCGTGCTCTCGCTCGACGCGCGGCTGCAGGCCGAGGCCGAGCGTGCGTTCCCCGGCACGGCGGGCGCCGTCATCGCGATGGAGACGAAGACCGGCTTCATTCGCGCGATGGTGAGCCGGCCGGCGTTCGACCCGAACGAGATGACGGGGCGCGTGTCTCCGAAGCGGCTCTTCCAGCTCAATCAGGACCCGCTGCAGCCGATGGTGTTCCGCGCCGGCGCCGAGCACTACCACCCGGGCTCGACGTTCAAGGTCGTCACGCTGCTCGCGGCGCTGCAGGCGGGCGTGATGACGCCGACGAGCACGGTGAACTGCTCGGGTGGCTACACGCTGGGGTCTCGTCGGTGGCGCTGTCACAACGAGCGCGGTCACGGCTCGGTCGACGCGAAACGCGCGCTGCAGGTGAGCTGCGACACGTACTTCTATCGCTCGGCCGATCTCATGGGCATCGACCCGATCGCCAGCATGGGCAAGCAGTTCGGCCTCGGCGCCGTCGCCAACCTCGGAGTCGCTGCCGAGGTGCCAGGCGTGATGCCCGACAGCGCGTACCACCAGAAGTACACGCCGGGCGGCTACACGAAGGGCATGGCGCTCAACACGGCCATCGGTCAGGGCGACGTGAACGTGACCCCGCTGCAGCTCGCGGTGCTGTACTCGGCCGTCGCGAACAAGGGGCACGTGTTTCAGCCGCAGATCGTCCAGCGCATCGAGTCCCCTGACGGCCAGGTGGTGGAGTCGTTCGCGCCCAAACAGGTGCGTGAGATTCCCATGACGGATGATCAATACCGGCTGATCATCGACGCGCTGGTGTCGGTGGTGAACGAACCGGGCGGCACCGCGTTTCGTACGCGCTCGGCCGACTACACGATCGCCGGCAAGACGGGCACGGCGCAGGTCGCGAAGCTGGGCACCGTGCGCCTCAAGAAGGAGCAGATGGACTACTTCGAGCGCGACCACGCATGGTTCGCCTCGTTCGCTCCGGCCGAAGACCCCGAGCTGACCGTCATCGTGCTGAACGAGCACGGTGGGCATGGCGGCAGTGACGCGGCTCCGACGGCGGCGGCGGTGTTCGCGAAGTACTTCGAGCTGAAGAAGGCCGACTCGTTCGCGCTGGGTGAGGAGTGGGTTCCGCCGAAGCCGCCGAAGCCGGTGTTCTTCTCGAAGCCGAACCCCGCCGCGCCGCCCGACGTGAGCGATCCGGGGCTCGCGGGTGACGTGCCGCCTCCGCCCGAGACGACGGTGCAGGCTCCAACCGGAGGCCCGCAATGATGGAGCTCTCGGCCGAACGTCGCAGCGTCTCGCAGATGCCATGGCTGCTGTTGCTCACCGTCGTCCTCACCACCGCCGTTGGCATCTACAACCTCGCGAGCGCTTCACGGCCGCCCAGCTCGCCGATGTGGGCGTCGCAGATCGCGTACTTCTTCATCGGCTCGGCGATCGCGGTGGTGGTGGCATGGGTCGACCCGAAGCTGCTCGAGCGGCTCGCGATTCCCATCTACCTCGTGAACCTCGGCGCCCTCGTCGCGCTGAAGTTCTTCGGTCACAAAGCCAAAGGCGCCGAGAGCTGGTTCATCGTCGGCCCCGTGCGCGTGCAGCCCGCCGAGTTCATGAAGATCGGCATGCTGCTGATGATGGCGAAGTACTTTCACGACGACTACCGGCCGCAGCAGCCGACGTACGGGTTCCTGCGGCTGATTCCGCCCGCCGTGATCGCGTTGATCCCCACCGCGCTCGTGCTCGTGCAGCCCGACCTCGGTACCGCGCTGATGATGGCGTTCACGACGGTGACGGTGCTGGTGTTCGCGCGGCCGAGCCTGCCCGTGTGGATCGTCGCGGGCGTGCTGGCGATCGGCTCGGTCGGCGTGCTGTGGAACGACTACGTGCGCGTGCAGAACACCGAGCAGCGCTTCACGATCATTCGGCACAAGCTCAAGAAGCACCAGGACGCGCGCATCACCGGCTGGCTCGACCCGACGAGCGATCTGAAAGGGTCGAACTACCACGCGATGCAGTCGAAGATCGCCGTGGGCTCGGGCGGCGTGAACGGCAAGGGGTGGATGGAGGGCACGCAGACGGGCCTGCGCTACCTGCCGGAGCAACACACCGACTTCATCTTCAGCGTCTTCGCGGAAGAGCAGGGCTACCTGAAGTGTCTCGGGTTGCTCGTGCTCTACGCCGGCATTCTGCTCGCGGCGCTCGGCGTGGCGGCGGGCGCGAAGGAGCGCTTCGGCGCGTTCGTCGCGGTCGGCGTGGCCGCGATGATCTTCTGGCAGGTGTTCGAGAACATCGGAATGGTGACCGGGCTGTTGCCCATCACGGGAATCACCTTGCCGCTCATGAGCTACGGCGGCAGCTCGATGGTGTCGGTGCTGATCGGTATCGGCCTGCTGATCAACATCAGCCTGAAGCGTCAGCGCAGCGGGCTGTGACGGTTATTCGGCTTCGTAGGTGAAGCGGTCAGCGCCGATCCGCACGATGTCTCCCGGCAGCAGCGCGAGGCCCGAGGTCGGCGTGTCGTTCACCAGCACCCGGCCGAACCGGTCAGTGGCCTGCGGCACGAACCCGAGCCCCCGCACCCAGCTCAGCTGCAGGGGGGCCACGGTGACATCGCTTCCGTGCGCGAGTTCGACACGCCTTCCCTCGTGCACCAGGAAGGAACGCCGCACCTTCACCAGCACGCGCTCCAGCGGCCGCGGAAACGGAAACTGGGCGAGAGCTCGCTCTGCGTCTTTGACCGCGACGTCGTCCATGCACGGCCCACACCGCAGCGCTCGAAGCGCCGGCATTGGAAGGGTGTGAAGGCCGTAGACCGCCTCGAGCGTCGGCAGTTGCAGGCTCCGCAAGAGCTGGCCGACATCGGCTCGAAGCGTGGCGTGCAGGGGCGCGAGGATCCAACTCGGCGACGTGGGCGGGAAGGTCAGGCTGTCGATGAAGCTGGCGAACGTCGTGATTCGCGCGAGGCCGACCTGCACAGCGTGCTGGAGCTCACTGGGCAGCGGCAACAGCGTTCCCTGCGCGAGCTGTGGCCCAAGCGGGTGCCCTCGTTCGAGGAGCCTGTCTCCCGCGACCTTCATCGAGACCAGCGACGGCTCTTGTTCAGCCAGCCGCGTCAGGACCTCGGTGAACGACTGAGCTGGCGGAACGAGGAGCAGCTGAAGGCGGTGATTCGCGAACTCGATCACGTCATGGCTCACGAGGGTGCGCTGTCGTGCACTGAGCTGCTCCCCGTTGATCATCACCGAGCCATTGGCGCCGAGGTTCGAGAGCAGCACTGCCCCAAGCGGCTGCCGATGGACGACGATCGAAAGGTCCGCTCGGTCTGGCACCGCCAGGTCTGACGCATCAGGGTCGGCGCCGATGCGGAAGGTCTCACCCAGCCGATAGCGCGTGCCCTGCCGATCGATGAGGAAGGCCTCGTCGCGGAACATTCACAGCTCGGCGATCGCGATCTCACCGCTGAGGCCCATCGCCAGTCGCTTCGAGTCGGCCGAGAACGCGAGCGACCACGCGACGAGTGGGAAGACGTGCAGCTTCTTCCCCGTCTCGAGCGACCAGACTCCGACCGACGATGGCGTGCGCGCCGCCACCAGCGCTTCATCCGGAGAGATGACGACCTCCCAGACGCCCTTGCCCTTCAGGCCGCTGAGCGTCTTCACCGCCTGGCCTTTGGGCAGCGACATCACCCAGACCTTCGCGGTGCCGTCTGCGCCCATCACGAGCTGCTTCTTCGTCAGCGCAAGGCCCCACGCGGGCCGGCCATTCACCGGCGCCCTGAACGTCGTCACGCACTTGCCGCGCTTGAGATCCCACGCGGCCACCACGCCAGGCCAGCGCGACGAGGCGAGCAGAGTTCCGTCGGCAGAGAACGCGCGGCCGTAGGTGAGCTCGATGGCAGACGGATCGAACAGGTGCCGTTGTCGGCCGGTCTTCACGTCGTAGACCGAAACGGCGAGTCCCTTCGGCCCCGTGAGGCTGAGCTGCGTGCCCGCTCGTGAGAGGGCCGGAATGCGATGCGAACGCTCGATGACGGGGCCGCGCGGTTCTCCCGACGGAAGCTCGAGCACGACCGAGCCCTTCGAGGTCTCGCAGAGCACGCAGCTCGCGTCGGTCGCCATCGTCAGGGGGCGGGTCTTGTGGGGCAGCGGCATCGGCCGCGAGCAGCACCTGCCCGTCGCCCGAGATGGCCCAGTCAGGATTCTGCGTCTGGAGCACGCGCTTGGCGCTCTTCGCCGAGATCAGCCCCCGCTGGGTGACGATCAGCTCCAGCGGCGCGAGGACGGCGACGAGGTCCTTCGTTTCCAATGGACGAGAGGTGACGGCGTTCGACTTCAGCGACCACCAATGCACCCGACGCTGGGACACGGCGAGCACCGTGTCGTCATCGATGAAGCCAACCTGCGCCCCGTGAAAGTCGTCGTCGACCTCGAGCTGCCCAAGCGTCTTGCCCACCTTCGAGAAGACACGCAGCACCGCGCCGTCGGCCTGCGTGTGATCGCCCTTCTTCCGGCGATCGAACGCGACCACGACGCGACCATCTGACGCGAAGTCGAGATCAGTCGCGCGCGACTGCGGCTCCCAATGCGAGAACCGTTCGTCGACGTCGTCGTGCAGGTTCAGCGACCCCTGAATGATCGCCGTGGGCCCGCCGATGGGGGACACGCGTGACTTCGGGCCAAACCCAGGCAACACGACGAAGGGATTCCACTTCGCGACCGTGCCGATGAAGCACTGCGAGTCCTGGTACACCTGCAGGCACAGCGTGTTCCCGTCATTCGAGATCGACGCGGCCAGCACCCCACGTTGGCCGGGCCGGAGCCGCTTCTTCGGAAGCTCGACCTGCGCCACGCAGCTGCCGACTTCAACGTCGAACACACGCGCGACGCCCTGGGCATCACCGGTGACCGCGAACTTCCCGTTCTTCGAAAGACCGAGCGCCGTGATCAGCGTCGGCTGGCGCATTCCTGCAGACGCGCCGAGCCGGAGCAGGGGAGCGGTCTTCTTCGCCATGAATCAGAACGCCTCGTCAGCGAGCTCCATCAGCGCGAGCTGGCTGCCCGAGACGTGCTTCGGCAGCATGGCCAGGTTCGGCAACACCTCGCTCGCGAAGAACCGCGCCGAGGCCACCTTGCCGTCGTAGAACGCCGCGTCGTCGCTGCTCGCCGTCGGCCGCTTCTTCAGCGCCACCGCCGCGTGACGAATCAACAGCCAACCGATGACGAGCTCGGCGAGCCCGAACAGCAGCCGATTGCCCTGAAGACCCGCGTGGTACAGCGACTCTCCGAGCTTCTCGAGCAGGTGGCCGAACGCCATCTCGACGTTGGTGAGCGCCTCGTTCAGGGCCGCGCGCTCCTTCGCCAGCGCGTCGCCACCTTCGTTCGTCTCGATCGTCGTGCGAATGCGGCCGAGCAGGCCCTGCAGCGTCGCGCCGCCGTCCTTCGCGAGCTTTCGCAGGATGAGATCGAGCGCCTGAATGTGCGTCGTGCCCTCGTAGAGCGAGTCGATCTTCTGATCGCGCACGTACTGTTCCATCGGGTAGTCCTGCAGGTAGCCCGAGCCGCCCAGCGTCTGCAGCGAGACCGCCAGCAGCTCGTACGCCTTCTCGGAGCAGTAGCCCTTGATGAGCGGCAGCATCAGATCGTTCAGCGCGTCGGACGCAGCGGCGCGCTCGTCGTGGTGGCCACCGAGGATCTCGACCTCGTCTTGCAGTGACGCCGCGAACAGGATCATCGCGCGCATGCCCTCGGCGTGGCTCTTCTGCAGCATCAGCATTCGGCGCACGTCGGCGTGACGAATGATCGCGACCTTCTTCGCGTTCTTGTCGCGCGCGTTCATCAGATCGGGGCCCTGCACGCGGTCTTTCGCGTAGGCGAGCGCGTTCAGGTACGCCGTCGAGAGCGTCGCCGCCGACTTGAGACCCACCGCCATGCGCGCGTGCTCGATGACGTGGAACATCTGCTTGATGCCCTCGTGCACGTTGCCGACCAGCAGCCCGCGTGCCGGCTTGCCGTCTCCGAAGGTCATCTCGCAGGTGGTGCTCGACTTGAGCCCCATCTTCTTCTCGAGGTTCGTGCAGAACACGCCGTTGCGCTCACCGAGCGAGCCGTCGGGGTTCACCCAGAACTTGGGCACGATGAACATCGACAGGCCCTTGGTGCCGCCGCCCGCGCCTTCCGGCCGCGCCAGCACGAGGTGCACGATGTTCTCGACCGCGTCGAAGTCGCCGTTGGTGATGAAGCGTTTGACGCCTTCGATCTCCCACACGTCGTCTTTGATGTGCTTCGCCTTCGCGCGCGCGTTGCCGACGTCACTGCCAGCGTCGGGCTCGGTCAGCACCATCGTGCCGCCCCAGCGCTTGTCGATCATCAGCTTGCCGAAGAGCGCCTTCTGCGACTCGGTGGCGGTGCGATCGATGACGCGCGGGAGCAGGTTGCCGAGGAAGTAGAACGCCAGCGGAGCGTTCGCGCCGAGCACCATCTCGAACGCGCCCCACGAGAGCGACGGCGGAGCACCGACTCCACCGAGGTGCGTGGGGATCTCGAGCTGGTTGAGCCCGTTGTCGAAGTACGCGTGGAAGCTCTTCTTGAGCGACTCGGGCAGCGTGACGTTGCCGGTCTTCGTGTCGAGTACGGGCGGCTGGTGATCGCCCGCCGAGAAGCTGGTCGCGAGCTGATCGACGCAGATCTGCTTGTAGCTCTCGAGCGTCTGTCGCGCGGTCTCTTCGTCGAGGTCGCCGAACGGCTTCTTGCCGAGCGAGGTCTTCCCGATCTCGAGGAACTCGAAGAGGTTGAACAGCGTGTCTCGAAGGTTCGGCTTGTAGTGGTTCGCGGAGGCGCTCATGGCGGGCGAGAGAAAGCACAGCCGGAACTTCGCCGGAAGCCGGATTGCTGCGCTCCCGCCTTGCTAGCCCGCCAGCAGCGCCTTGCCGCCCTCGAACACGAACTGCACCGCGATGGCCGCGAGAATGAGCCCGAAGATGCGCTCGAGAATCGCGATGCCCGTCTGCTTCAGCACCCGCTTCACCAGGTTCGCGCTGCGCAACAGCAGGTAGGTCGCGAAGAACGTGATCGCGATGCAGCTGATCACGATGCCCGCGCCCAGCCACTCGCCGCCGTACTCGGCCATCAGCACCATCACCGTAGCGATCGCTCCGGGGCCGGCCAGCAGCGGCATGGCGAGCGGCACGATGGCGATGTCTTCTTGCTCGGCGCCTTCTTTTGCCTCTTCAGGAGACGTCTTCGTCGCCGGGTGCTGCGCCCGAAGCATGTCGAGCGCGGTCAACATCAACAGCAAGCCGCCCGCGACGCGAAACGCGGCGAGCGTCACCCCGAACACCTTGAAGATCACCGTGCCGAAGAGGGCGAAGAAGATCAGCACGCCCATCGCCGTAAGGCAGGCGCGCCTGGCCATCGCGCGGCACTTCTCGGGAGGGTCGTTCGCCGTCATCGCGACGAACAACGGCACGACCCCGATCGGATCGACGATGAACAACACCGCCGGCATCGCGATCAGAAAAGTGCTCAGCATCGCATCACACGGTGAAGCGCAGCTTCCACACGACCGTGAACGCCTCGAGGAAGATCTTCCGGCTCATCTTCGACTGACCGACGCGGCGGTCTTCGAACACGATGGGGATCTCCTTCACCGTGAAGCCCTTCTTCAGCGCGCGGTAGGTGAGCTCGATCTGAAAGCCGTACCCGCTCGAGAGCACCTCGGCCAGGTTGATGCCTTCGAGCACGCGGCGGTTGAAGCACTTGAAGCCGCCCGTGAGATCACGAACCTTCACGCCCAGCACCGAGCGCGCGTAGAGCGAGCCGCCCTGCGAGATCAGCTGTCGGCCCACGCCCCAGTTCACCGTGCCGCCACCCGTGACGTAGCGGCTGCCCAGCACGAGATCGGTGCCCGACTGCGCCTCGTCGATCAGCTTCGGCAGGTAGCGCGGGTCGTGGCTGAAGTCGGCGTCCATCTCGATGATGAACTGGTAGCCCTGCTCGAGCGCCCACGAGAACGCGTGCAGGTATGCGCGGCCCAGGCCCTGCTTCTTCTCGCGGTGCAGCACCCGAATGCGGGGCTCCTTCGCGGCGAGCTCGTCGGCGAGCTGTCCCGTCCCGTCTGGTGAGTTGTCATCGACGACCAGGATGTCGAGGCGTGGATCTGCGGCGAGCACCGCCGAGGAGATCGGGCCGAGGTTGTCGCGCTCGTTGTACGTGGGAATGATGACCAGAGCCGGGTTCATGACCGCGCGCGCATAGCGCACGCTGTGCCTGAGGGGAACCGTGGTAAGCCGGCCCTTCGAATGGCTGAAACGCTCGGGCCGTACACCCTCGACAAACGAATCGGTGCCGGTGGAATGGCCGACGTCTTTCTGGCCCAGGGCCCCCGTGGCGTGTGCGTGATCAAACGCCCGCACCCGCACCTCTGCGCGAACGAAGACTTCGTGCGCATGTTCCTCGACGAGGCCGCGATCCTCGCGAGCCTGCACCACCCGAACATCGCCGAGATCTTCGACCTGGGTCAGGTGAACGGCGCGTTCTACCTGGCCATGGAGTACGTGCCCGGCTTCGACCTGATGACCATCAGCCTCGAGCACGAGCGTCAGGGCGAGCTCATGGCGCCCGAGCTGTGCGCGCGCATCGTCGCCGACGTCGCCGGAGCGCTGCACTCGGCCCACGACGCGAAGCACCCGAAGACGGGCCAGCCGCTGAACCTGATTCACCGCGACGTCACGCCGCACAACGTGCTGCTGTCGACGTCGGGCGTGGTGAAGCTGATCGACTTCGGCGTCGCCCGCGCGGCCACCGCCACCCACCGTACGCAGGCCGGCCTCGTGAAGGGCAAGTACCCGTACATGGCGCCCGAGCAGATCACCGGGCAGGACATCGATCGCCGCGTCGACGTCTACGCGCTCGGGCTCGTGCTCTACGAGCTGCTCACCAACACGCGCGCCATCGCCGGCAACACCGAGGTCGAGCAGATCGACAACGCGCGCGCCTCTCGCATTCGGCCCATCGAGCAGCTGCGGCCAAACCTCGCGATGCCGCTGCGGCAGATCCTCGCGAGCTGCGTGCACCCCGATCGTGACGGCCGCTACCCGACCGCGCTCGCGGTGAAGGAAGATCTCGAGAAGTACCTGCGCTTCGTGGGCCAGCCCATCGGTCAGGAAGATCTGCTGCGGCTCTTCCGCGTCGTGGCCGCCGAGGTCGCGCACCTCGAGCCGGGCACACCGCCGCAGCTCTCTTCTGCCGAGGCGCAGCACACGTGGGCAGGCGCGCGCACCGAGCAGGAGATTCCGTCGGACTCCAGCGCTGCTGCGGCGCCAGGCCAGGAGGCGCTTGGGTTTGCGCCCACCGCGCCGTCGCTGCGCCTGCCTGCCATTCCAGCGCCGCTGCCGCCCCCCGTGCCGTCACAGGTCGCGCCCGGCCCGACCGAACCCCACATGAAGGCGAGCGCGACGCCGCTCCCGCCCTCGCAGCAGTCGACCGCGATCATCGGCGACCGTCGTCAGCAGGTGAAGGACGCGGTGGAGGGCGAGGTCGACACCATTCCCGCTGCGCCTTCGCGCAAGCTGGGCAGGTGGGCCGTCGTCGCTGGCCTCTCGCTCGCCGCCATCATCGTGGGCGCGGTGTTGCTGAGGCCTGCTGGCTCGGTGTCTTCGGCTGCAGACGCAGGCGCGACCCCGACCGTGCTCGCCGTGGTCGATGCTGGCGCTGCCGACGTGGCCACGCCGCTCGAACGTGAAGACGCTGGAGGCGTCGTCGAAGTGGTCGCCGTGATTGACGCTGGCGCGCCCCGCGATGATCGCGCGGCCATCGTTCAGGTCACCTCAGACATTCCGATGGTGATCACGGCGGACGGACACAGATGGGGTGTGTCGCCGCCCTGGGTGAGTGTTCAGTTGAGCCCCGGCAAGTACGTCATTCAGGGCCGCAACGCAGACATGTTCTGCACCAGGTCGGCAGAGTACGACCTGGCTCCCGGTGCCAACGAAGAGGTGAAGTTCCAGACTGCTCGCGCGAAGGTGACCCTCAAGGTCGAGCCCGGCGGAGAGTTCTCCATCAACGGACGAAAGCTCCAGGGCTTCTCCGCCTTGAAGGAGGTCACCCTCTGCGAGGGGACCTACACCGTCAAAGCGAGCTTCGGCGCCCTGGAGCGGAAGAAGACCATTCAGGTGACGGCCGGCAACAACATGGACGTCACCTTCGAACGGTTTCAGTGACTCAGATCTTCTGGCCCGTGTAGGCGAGCATGGCGGTGCTGTTCTGCGTCTGCCCGTTGCCGGTCTGCGAGATGGTCAGCGTCAGGTTCAGCGTCAGCGACGTGCTGGTGATGCTGCCAGTACCCGAGGTCAGCGACGTGCTGCTCATTCCGCCCGTCTCGGTGATCGTCTGCGTCTGACCACCGGCGAACGTGAGCGCGTCACCGTTCTTCGTGGCCGTCAGCGCCAGGCCCGTCGACTCGAACACGAGCGAGTTGGGGTCCGAGCTCGCGAACACCGTCACGATGTCGCCGGTGATCGTCTTGGTCGAGCTCTGCCCGCCGCTCGAGATCGTCTGCGTGGTCGAGCCACGGTAGATGCCCACGGGGTTGCTGCAGGCAGAGAGGGCAAGAACTGCGAGGACCACGGCCGAACGGAGGATCGTCGAGAGGTTCATGCCGCGATGAAAATCAGAGGAATCAGGAGCCCGCAACTTCCTTCGCAGACGCCTCCACCAGACGCGCGAGCACACGATCGGCCACGCGCGCGGCGGCTCCCGTGGCGCCGAGTGAGGTACGCACCTCGTCGAGACCCGTGAGACAGGCTTCGCGCGCCGGCCCGCTCCACAACGCCTCGAGCTCGGCCATCACCTTCGGCACCGTCACGTCGCCTTGCAACAGCTCGGGCACCACGCGCTTCTTCGCGAGCAGGTTCACCAGACAGAAGAAGGGAATTCGCACCAGCGCCTTGCCGACGGCGTAGGTGAGCGGCGAGACGCGATAGATGGTGACGAAGGGCCGCCGCATCAGCCCGGCCTCGAGCGTCGCGGTGCCCGAGGCGACCAGCCCGACATCACACGCACCCACGACCTCTGGCGCGAGCCCGTCGATCAACGTCACCTCGACGCCCGAGAACGCCTCGCGCACCAGCTCCTTCGGCAGCCCGGGCGCGACGGGCACGACGACTTGCAGCCCCGGGTGTGCCTCGGCTTGCGCCTTCGCGACGTCGCGCATCAACGCGCCCAGCCGGCCGATCTCCGAGCGACGACTGCCTGGCAGCACCGCGAGCACCGGCCTCGAGACGTCGAGCCCCAGCGCGCGTCGAAAGTGTGCAGGCTCGTTCAACGGAGGAACCTGATCGAGCACTGGGCTGCCGACGTACGTCGCGTTCACGCCACGCTCGCGAAGGAACGGCTCTTCGAACGGCAGAATGCAGCAGAGCTCGTCGACGAGCTTCCCGATGCGCTTCGCACGGCCCTCGCGCCACGCCCAGATCATCGGCGCCACGAAGTAGACGATGGGAATACCGAGCGCCTTGAGCCGCGCCGCGAGCCGCAGGTTGAAGTCGGGCACGTCGATGAGCAACGCGACAGACGGCCGGCGCTCCTTCGCGGTGCGCTCGAGATCGCCGAGCACCGTCAGAATTCGGGGAATCTTCGGCAGCACCTCGGCGATGCCCATCACCGAGATCTCGTGCGCGCCGTGAATCACCTCGAGGCCTGCCGCTTCGAGCTTCGGCCCGCCCATGCCGAAGAAGGTGAGCTCGGGTCGCTTCGCCTTCATCGCGCGCACGACGTCGGCGCCGTGGCCGTCACCTGAGGCTTCTCCTGCGACGACGAGAACGCTGGGCGGCTTCACGCGGGCGATTGTGTACAGTGCCGCGGCCCGTGTCGTCATCTCCACTCGTCGGCTCGATGCTGAAGCTGCTCTCGCTCGGCCGACCGCATCGGTCGCTGCTGGCGCTCGCGTTCGTCTGCATGGGCCTCGTTGGCGTGACGACCGGCGCCTACGCGTTCCTGATGGGGCCGGCGCTGCGGTTCCTGCTCACGGGTGGAACCGAGGGGCTCGGCCTGCTCGCGAAGGTGTTCCCCGAGCTCGGGTCGTGGCCCCGCGAGAAGGTGCTGCTCGTGTTGCCCGCGGTCGTGGTGATCGTCGGCGCGATCAAGGGCGTCGGCTATCTCGGCCAGTTCTATTTCGTCGGCCTCTTCGGTCAGCAGGTCGTGAAGGATCTGCGGCGCAGCGTGTTCGAGCGAATGCTCGCATTGTCTCCCGGGCAGCGGGCGCGGTTGCTGACGGGCGATCTGCTGAGCCGCTTCACGGCTGACGTCGCCGCGGTCGAGCAGGCGGCCACCTGGACGGTCGCCTCGTGGCTTCGTGACACGTTGCAGATCGTGATCCTCGCAGGGGTCGCAGTCGCGCTCTCGTGGAAGTTGGCGCTGCTCACGCTGATCGCGGTCCCGATTGCCGTGATCCCGGCGTCTCGCCTGACACGCGCGTTGATGGCGCGAACTCGTGAAGGCCAGACCGCCCTCGGAGCGCTCGCAGGTCAGGTGCAGGAAGGCCTGGGCGCCCTGCGCGCGATTCAGGCGTTCAACGCCGAGCAGGCCGAGTCGCATCGGTTCGATCGCCGCACCGCCGAGGCCCAGGTCTCGCTGTCTCGTGCGGCGTGGGCGCGCGCTGCCGTTCCTGGCGTGATGGAGATCCTCGCGTCTGTGGCGATCGCGGGAACACTCGGCTGGGCCGCGTCGTCTGGCGCCGTCGAGCCCGAGGCGCTCGTGTCGTTCCTCGGCGCCGTCATTCTGCTGTACCAGCCCGCGAAGGATCTCGGCCGCGTCAGCCAGTTCGCGATCACTGCAGGGGTTGCGATGGAGCGGCTCGAGGCGGTGCTGTCGTTGCCGCAGTCGGTTCCTTCGCTGGCAGGTCTTCCCGATGCTCCACGGCTCGAGCGCTCGATCCATCTCGAAGGCCTCACCTTCCAGTGGTCCGATCGGCCCGTGCTGAACGGCGCCACGTTCTCCATCGAGGCGGGCAAGGTCACCGCGCTCGTCGGAGAAAGCGGGAGCGGCAAGAGCACGCTCACCTCGCTGCTGCTCCGCTTCGAACAGGCGAGCCAGGGTCGCTACCTCATCGACGGCATCGACGTGACGCAGCGATCGATCTCGAGCGTGCGTGGGCAGTACGCGCTCGTCACGCAAGAGGCGCTGCTCTTCTCGGCCTCGGTGCGCGCAAACCTGCTCGTGGGAAGGCCGCAGGCGACCGCGCAGGAGCTCGAAGCCGCCTGCCGCACCGCCCAGGCGTGGGACTTCATTCTCGCCCTGCCGCAGGGCCTCGAGACGCCCATTGGTGAACGCGGCGTGACCTTGTCGGGTGGTCAGAAGCAACGCCTCGCCCTTGCGCGCGCGTTGGTGAGCCGGGCTCCCGTACTCGTGCTCGACGAAGCGACCTCGAACCTCGACCCCGAGAGCGAGCGTGAAGTCCAGGCCGCGCTGGAGCGGGTGTTGCCCGGTCACACGGCCCTCGTCATCGCCCACCGGCTCGCGACGATTCAGAAGGCCGATCGCATCGTAGTGCTCGAGCAGGGCCGCGTGGTGGAGCAGGGCACGCACCCCGAATTGCTCGCGCTCAACGGCGCGTACGCGAAGCTCTGGCGGGCCCAGACGCAGGGCTCGTAACCGCCGGTTTCCGTGCTAGGCGCACGCGGTCGATGCGGCTGCTCTACGTCATCGCGACCTGGGTCGCGTTCGCGTTCCTCTTCCCAGTGCTCGCGCTGATGAAGAAGACCCGTGAGGGCGTGCTGCAGCGCTTCGGCTTCTACGCCAACGGCATCATTCCGACCGGAGGCGCTCCTCGCATCTGGCTGCATGGCGCGAGCGCCGGCGATCTGCTCGCGCTCAGCCCGATGATCGATCGCCTGCGCGCGAAGTTCCCCCACGCGAAGGTGATCATCTCGACCATCACCAACACTGGCGCGCTCATGGCCCGTGAGCGTCTGTCGAAGAAGATCGACGCGATCGTCTACGCCCCGTGGGACCTGTTCGGAGCGACCCGCCGCGCCGTACGCGCCCTGAAGCCCGATCTGCTCGTGCTCGAGTACACCGAGATCTGGCCGAACCTGATCAGGGCCGCGCATTCGTCCGGCGCACGGCTCGCGCTCACCAACGGCCGCTTCTCGGCTGATCACCTCGGCCGCTACCGCGCGTTCTTCACGCTCATCGACAACCCGCTCGAAGACATCGATCTCTTCCTCATGCGCGAGCAGGACGAGGCCGATCGTGTGCTGTCGCTCGGCGCCGCGCCAGGTCGCGTGCAGATCACCGGCAACACGAAGTTCGACGCCCTCGTCCCCTCGAGTGAAGCGGCTGAAGATCAGGCGCTGAAGACCGCGCTCGGGCTGAACGCCGCAGGCCGCGTGTGGATCGCCGGCAGCACCCACGAAGGCGAAGAAGAGCTGCTGCTCGAGGTCTACAAGCGCCTCATCGTCGAGGTGCCTGATCTGCGCCTCGTCATCGCGCCTCGCTACATCGATCGTGCCCCCCGCGTGCTGTCGTTGATCGAAGCCGCGGGTCTGCACGGAGGTCTTCGCTCCGCAGGAAATCCCCAGGGCGCGCCGGTGGTGGTGCTCGACAGCATCGGTGAGCTCGCGCGCGCGTACCGATTGGCGACCGTCGTCTTCGTCGGCGGCTCGTTCATCACGCGCGGAGGTCAGAACATTCTCGAGCCCGCCGCCCAGGGCCGCCCCGTGCTCTTCGGCCCGCACATGGAGAACTTTCGCGACTCGGTCGGAGTGCTCGTCGGTCGCGGCGGCCTGCAGGTGAAAGACCCTGACAACCTCTTCAAGGTGCTCGCCGAGCTGTTCTCGCGCCCTGAGACGATCGAGTCGTTGGGCGAGCTCGCGCGCAAGGCCGTTCGCCAGGTCTCGGGCGCCAGCGATCGCAACGTGGATGCGATGGCGAAGCTGCTGTCGGAGCGCCGATCGTGAAGGTGCTCCACCTGCTCGCGTCGCCGTTCTTCAGCGGCCCTGCGGAGTCGTTGACGCAGCTCGCCCTCGCCCAGCGCGCCCTCGGGCATGACGTCTCGGTCGCCGTCGATCGCAAGCGCACCTCGACCGACGCTGAAGAGCTCGCCGTGCCGCGCCTGCAATCGCTTCAGCTGCTCGCTGACGTCGGCCTCGAACTGTCCGTGAAGTCGTCTCCGCTCGCCGTCGCGAAGGACATCAAGACGCTCAGGGGCCTCTCGGTCGACGTCGTGCATTGTCACTTCAGCCACGATCATCTGCTGGCGCGGTGGGGCAGGCCGAGGGGCGCGAAGTTGATCCGCTCCATTCACGCGCCGCGCTCCGTGCGCCGCTTCATGCCCGTCGCCGATGGGTGGACCGTGCCGTTCGACGCCCTCGCGAAGTCGTTCTCTCGCGTGATGGTGTTGCCTCCAGTCGTCGACTCGAAGTTCATGCCCGCCGCTTCGAGGTCCGACTTGCGTCGACAGCTCGAGCTCCCTGACGTGCCGCTCGTGGGCATGATCTCGACGTTCCAGTCGTCGCGAAGGCACGATCTCGGGGTCGCGGCTTTCGAGCAGCTGGTTCGGCGTCGTCCTGAAGCCCAGCTCGTGCTGATCGGCGACGGTGAGCTCGTGCCCGTGGTGAAGGCGCTCGTGAAGTCGAAGGGCTTGTCGGCGCGCGTCCACTTCGTCGGCTACCAGCGCGGCGAGGCGTTCGTGCGGTGGCTGCAGGCGCTCGACGAGGTGTGGATTCTCGGACTCGGCAACGACTTCTCGGCGAGAGCGGCCGCTCAGGCCCGCGCGTGCGGCGTTCGGGTCGTCGGTGTCGACGAGGGCGCGCTGCCGCGGTTCTCCGATGTGATCGTCGAGCGAACGCCCGAGACGGTTGCGCTCGCCTCGCTCCAGCAGGAACGCCGCCAGGTCGTCCTCGAATCACAGCAGGACATCGCGACACGAGTGCTCGACCTCTATGGAGCGACGCGATGAACCTCGCCCATCTCGAGCCCAGGCGCTCTACCGGTGGCGGGCTTGTTCCTCTCACTGGTGCGACAACATGAGCGTCGTCGAGCGGCTCTGGTACGGCGAGGCGCTGCCACTCGAGCGCGCCCTCGCCACGGTGACGCTGGGGCCGGTCTCCCTCGTCTTCGGAGCCATCGGTGCGACCAGAAACGCGCTCTTCGATGCAGGGCTGCTCCAGGCCCATCGTGTCAGCGGCGCGAAGGTGATCTCGGTTGGCAACCTCGTCGTCGGTGGCTCGGGGAAGACTCCGCTCGTCATCTTTCTCTCTCGGTGGGGGCTCGCGGCTGGCCGAAAGGTCGCGGTGCTGTCTCGTGGCTACGGCCGGTCCAGTCGAGCGCCGCTGCAGTTTGATGGCCGGGCGCTGCCACCCGAGCCCGAATGCGGTGATGAGCCTCGGCTGATCGCGCGCTCGAGCGGCGCCACCGTCTTCGTCGATGCCGACCGTGTGGCCTCGGCGAAGCGTGCAGTCGCCGCGGGCTTCGACACGTTGATCCTCGATGACGGGTTCCAACACCGACGGCTCGCGCGAGAGGTCGATGTGCTGATCCGAGTGCCCGACGCGTCGACGGCGGTGCTGCCGCTGGGGCCGGGGCGGGAGTTCTCGAGCGGCGCACGAAGGGCAACCGTCGTCTGGAATGGGCAGGGCGGTGACGATCCCTCTGGAGCGCTCGTCGTTCGCCGGCTGCGCAACGGCCCTGCGTCACTGCGTGGTCAACGGGTCGTCGCCCTCGCCGGCATCGCGCGCCCGAAGCGCTTCTTCGACACGCTCGAACGGCTCGGCGCGCAGCTCGTCGTCACCGAGCGGTTCCCCGATCACCACCGCTTCACCGCCGCAGAGCTCGCCCGCTTTCGACAGCACACCGAGCGCACCCAGTCGACCCTCGTCACCACCGAGAAAGACGCCGAGCGCCTGCCCGAGGGCTTTCCCGCGACCGTGGTCGAGACCGAGCTCTCGGTGACGCAGGGCCTCGAGACGCTCGCTCGCGCAGTCGGCTGGCCTTCTGCTTGTGCCCCTGTTCCCTCGGTGGGAGAAGCCGCGCCGTGAGCAGGCTGGCCATGTTCCCGAAGGTGCGCGTGGTGGTGCTCGGTGATCTGGTCGCCGACCACTATCTCTATGGGCAGACCGAGCGCATCAGCCGCGAGGCGCCCGTGCTCATCGTTCGCCACGAGCGCGATGAGGTGAAGCTCGGCGGAGGCGCGAACGCCGCTGCGAACGCGCGCTCCCTCGGAGGACAGGTCACGGCGGTTGGCATGCTCGGCAGCGACGAGACCGGCCGGGCGATGCGCGCGCTCTTCAAGGTGCAGGGCATTCAGGTCGAAGCGGTCTCGGGCCGAGGGGTGCGCACTGAGACGAAGATGCGCATCCTCGCGGGTGGGCTCAGCACCTCGCGTCAGCAGATGCTCCGGGTCGATCGCGGGGCCACGGGGCCGTTGCCCGACGCGGTTCGACGCGGTCTGGCCGCCCGACTCGAGAAGGCCGCTCGCGGAGCGGATGTGATCGTCGTCTCCGACTATGGCGCCGGGGTGGTGTGTGACGAGACCCGCGCGGTCGTTCGGTCACTGGCGCTCGAGGGGGTGGTCGTCTGTGTCGACTCCCGGTTTGCGCTCTCGGAGTTTCATGGCGTCACCGTCTGCAAGCCGAACGAACCCGAGCTCGCCTCCATCACGGGGCTCCCGGTGCGAACGGACGATGAGGTCGACGCCGCGGCGAAGTCAGCGCTCGAGAAGCTGGGTTGCCAGGTCTTGCTGGTGACCCGCGGCCGCAAGGGCATGGTCGTTTACCAACGCCACCAGAAGCCCGTGCGGCTTCCCGTGCACGGCCCCGAAGACGCGGTCGACGTCACGGGCGCGGGAGATACGGTGATCGCGACGTTCGCGCTGGCCGTTGGTGGCGGCGCTTCGTTCATCGAGGCGGCCGGAATCGCCAACGTCGCCGGAGGCATCGTCGTGCAGAAGCCCGGCACGGCGACCGTCACCCGCCCCGAGCTCTCCAGAGAACTCGCCCGATGAGCAAGCGCGTCTCCCTCGAGCAGGCTGCCGCCCTCGCTGAGCTGTGGCGCACCGAGGGGAAGTCGGTTGCCCTCGCGAACGGCGTGTTCGATCTGCTCCACGTGGGGCATGTCCGCTATCTCCAGGGCGCCAAAGCCATGGCTGATCGGCTCGTGGTGGCGGTGAACTCCGACGCCTCGACCCGGGCCGTGAAGGGCCCAACCCGGCCGGTGATCGCCGAGAGCGAGCGCGCCGAGCTGCTCGAGGCGCTCAGCTGTACCGACGCCGTCCTCATCTTCTCCGACCCCGACGTGCGCGCCGTGTTGCGGGCCATTCGCCCCCACGTTCACGTCAAGGGCACCGACTACACGCCTGAGAGCATTCCCGAGCGGGCCGAGGTCGAAGCCTGGGGGGGCAGGGTGGCGGTCGCGGGAGACCCCAAGGACCACAGCACCAGCGAGCTCGTGAAGAAGCTCGGTCGTTGAGTTGATCAGCGGGCGTGATGCGCCTACGCAGCCTTCATGCTTCGGAGCATGACGGGTTTTGGAACGGGGCGCGGAGTCGCCGGAGACGAAGAAGTCGTCGTCGAGGTGAAGTCGGTCAACCACAAGTTCTGTGAGGTGAAGGTGAGGCTCCCCAGAGAGCTCGCCGCCCTCGAGACTGCGCTCGTCAGGCGCATCAAGGACAGGGTCGCGCGTGGGTCGCTCGACGTGACGGTGAAGCGGTCGAGCCGGGGCGCTGTCGGCCTGGTCCCCGTGGTCGACGCTGGCCTCGCGAAGGAGTACCGACGCGCCTTCGCCGAGCTCGCCGCAGCCGCTGGGGTGCCCGACACCACCACCGTGAAGGAGCTCGCGAGCCTGCCGAACGTGCTGAAGCTCGAAGAACCGGCCGTCGACCTCTCGAAGGTCTCGACGGCGCTCGACACGGCGGTCGATCAGTCGCTCGCGGCGCTCGAGGTCATGCGCACGACCGAGGGCCGTGCCATCGAGAAGGACCTGCTCGCGCGCCTCGAGGCGGTCGAGAAGTCGGTGCTCGAGGTCGAGAAGCTCTCTCCTGCCTCGGTCGGCGACTATCGCAAGCGCCTCACGGAGCGGATCTCCGAGCTCACGCAGGGCATGACGGTCGACCCCCAGCGCATCGCCCAGGAGGTGGCCTTCTTCGCCGAGCGCTGTGACGTGGCCGAAGAGCTCACCCGCCTGAAATCGCACTTCGAACAGTTCAGGGCGCTGAGCGCGGCTCCCGAGCCCGCTGGTCGCAAACTCGACTTCCTCGTGCAGGAGATGCATCGCGAGGTGAATACGACTGGCTCCAAGAGCGCCACGGCGGCGATCTCGGGCCTGGTCGTGCAACTCAAGGCCGAACTCGAACGGGTTCGCGAACAGGTCCAGAACGTCGAATGAAAACGAACCCTGAAATGCCCCTCACGCCGGCCCCGGGCCTGCTCCTCGTTCTCTCTGCTCCGTCAGGGGCGGGGAAGACGACCCTCGCGCGCCGTCTCGAGACCGAATTCCCGCAGGCCGAATTCTCGATCAGCTACACGACCCGAGAGCCGCGCGGCCAGGAGAAGGACGGCGTCGACTACCACTTCGTCGACCCGAAGACGTTTCTCCAGATGGTGAACCGCGGCGACTTCATCGAGTGGGCCGAGGTCTACGACAACTACTACGGCACCTCGCGCGGCATCGTCGACGAGGCGTTCTCCTCTCGGGGAATTGCCGTCTTCGACATCGACGTGAAGGGAGGCCGCGCCATCAAGTCGCGTTTCCCCGAGGCCGTGCTCATCTTCATTCTTCCCCCGTCGATGGAAGAGCTCGAGCGCCGGCTCCGCGGGCGGGGCACCGATAAAGAGGAGATCATCGACCGGCGCCTGCTGGCTGCGCGCAGTGAGATTGAGAAAGGCATCGAGTCGTACGACTACCTCGTCATCAACGACTCGCTCGATCACGCCTATGACGAGCTCCGCGCCATCGTGATCGCAGAGCAGGCTCGCAGGGGCCGCGTCGATT
>JBEOKA010000393.1:0-19678 GCA_040275325.1 Myxococcaceae bacterium
AGCCGGCTCACCGCGCGGCGCAATCGCTACGACCGCTACGAGACCGAACTCGCGACCTGCGTGGCCGACCGTGGCGCTGCGACGCACCCCGACTGTATCGCGCTCACCTCGCAGGCGAGCGCTGACCTCAGCACCATGGACTTCGCCATCGGCGTCGAACTCACCGATGCACAGGCCCGCGGCGCGCTCAGCACCTCGCTCGTGAATCGATGGGACTGGTCGCCGCGCTTCTTCGAGCGCTGGCTGCAGCAGAACATGAGCCGCGTGCGTGAGCCGATGCGCTCCAAGTGCATGCGCGTCTCGTCGGGAACGTTCACCTCGGGCGTGGTGAAGAGCGTGCTCCCAGGTGGCCCTGGCATTCCGAACACGGGCGGTCCCGGTCTCGCCGTCGTTCCCGCTGACTGGCTGCGCACGCCCTTCGAGGCGAACTTCATGCTCACGGCCATCGAGAACTGGGCGAAGACGTTCGACGTTCCGCGCGACCCGTCGACGGGCAAAGCGACGCTCTCGCAGTGGCACGGCGACAGCGCGCGGCTCGGCAACGACCGCTTCGGCGTCGAGTACTCGTGGACGATGGGCTGGGGCCTGACGAACCTCGAGACGCGCTTCTGTGAGGCGCAGCTCGTCGCGAAGGGGCTCTTCGACTCGAAGGCGACCGTGCTCGGTCGAGCGCAGCCGCTGCTGATAGCCGACGCGCACGCGTGGTCTGAGTCGGTGGAAGGCGCTCCTGGAGACACCAACCTGCGCACGCACCGTCGCGTCGAAGTGCTCGGCACGCCCATCTACGCGCCGCTCGACACGACGACGCCGCTCACCTTCCACCTCAGCACCGGGGAGTCTCGCACGCAGGAGGTGACGCTCGCGGTCGTGGTGGTGCCGGTGTTCGGCGTTCCGGTGAAGGTCGCTGGTGGCGTCTCGGGCACCGAAGGGTTCAACGTCGAGGTCACGGGCGGCCTCACGCGCACGTGCGCTCAGAACCCGACGCGCGACACGCTCGAGGTCGGAGCCAACGGAACCGTCACGCCGTTCATCTCGGTCAACGGCTACGCGACGGCGAGCGTCGACGCGTACGTCATCGAGGTCGGCATCAAGGGTGAGGTGACGCTGGTGAAGGCGTCGTTGCCGCTGACGCTGCGGGTGCAGACCGTGATGGACCAGCAGGCCCAGGTGTCGCTCGAAGCCGAGACGAACCTGAAGTTGAGCCTCACGGCGCTCGACGGCCGCGTCGCCATCTTCGGCCGCATTCTCGGCAAGAGCTCGGAGCGCGAGCTGATCAGCTGGCGTGGGCCGCAAATCGCCGACGCCACGCTGTTCGAGCTCAAGTACGTGCCGGCGCTGCGCCTCGACCTCCTCCAGCTCGCGACGAGGTACTGAACGTGCGACGCGCGCTCCTCGTCTTCGTTGGCCTCGTGGTGACAGCGCTCCTCGTGTGGAGCAGTCACGACACGGATTCTCCACAGCCGTTTCAGTTCTCGCTGACGAGCGAGCGCGCGTGGCAGGTGCAGTGGCGCTCCACGGACCGCACGGAGTTCGCGGGCGCGCTGCAGCAGAGCCAGCTCGACGTGAACGCGACGTTGCGCATGCGGCTGGTGCGTGACGGGGTGCTCGAGGCCCGACTCGAGCAGGTGCAACTGAACGCGCTCTCCTTCCTCGGTCAGACGTTGCCGATTCCAGCCGACGCGTTCGAGCGCTCGGTGCGGCTGCACGTCGATGCGAACGGTCACGTCACCTCATTGGAGGCCGATGGCGCGGCGGACCCACTCGTCGTTCACTTGCTGTCGGCCTTACACGACGAGCTCTCGGTCGATGTGAACGCAGCCTCGACCGAAGCGACCATCACGCAACCCAACCGCTACGGCTCAGGCTCGTATCGCTACACGCGGGCTGGATCGGGCTTTCAACGCACGCTCGTCTCACAACCGACGCTCCAGGGTCTGAGCGACGCGACCGTCACCGCGACGGGAGCTGACGCGATGGGCTGGGATGGATTCTTCACCACCCGTTCGCTGAAGCATCACCTCGAGGGCCGGCGCACCATCGGGGGAGCGCTAGTCCTCGAGAGTGATGAGTCGTTGACGCTGACGCCGTGTGAGGTGCCTTCGACGCAGTGGGAACAACCGGTCTCGTTCGTCTCGCACGAGCGGTTCGCGCTCTCGGGCCGCGCAGAGCAGTCGGCTCGTGAGCAGCGCATCGATGGGCTCACCGCACAGGCCTTCCTCGATGACCTCTCGAACTACGGCCGCACCGGGCAGATGCCGGACCACGCACGGTGGCTGCGTCGCGCGACGGCCTTGCTCGCGGCGAACCCGTTGCTCTGTCTCGAAGTCGAGAAGTGGTTCCTCGATCCAACGATGGCTGTTGCGGGCCGCACGCTCGCCCTCGACCTGCTCACGAACGCGGGCACGCCCGAAGCGCAGCGCTCGCTGGTGACGTTGCTGGGCAGTCAGACGGCTCGTGGTGACTCGGCCTGGCCGCTCTATGTGCAGCGGCTCTCGTTGCTCACCCAGCCGACCACCGAGAGCGCCACCTTCGCGCTGGCTCAGTTCGAAGGCGCACGCTCGCGAGACGACGTTGGAGCGACCGCCATGACGCTCGGTGCGCTCGCCCGTCACCTGCCGGAAGGCGACCCGCGCTCTGCCGATTTCACTCGGCGGCTGCAGACAGGCTTCACGCAAGCGCAAGGAGCCGAACGTCGCGCGATGTGGCTCGACGCGCTCGGTGCGAGTGGCCGGCCCGAGGTGGTGCCGCAGGTGAAGAGCGCGACGACCGATTCGAATCCCCTCGTCCGTGCGAGCGCTGCGCACGCGCTAGGAGCCCTCGGTGAACACGATTCGTTGAGGGCGCTCGCGGTCGACGCCGATGCGCGCGTTCGGGAAGCCGCGATTCGTCATCTCGGTTCGGCGCCCATCGAGACGGTGCGCTCGCTCGTCACAGGGGCCCCTTCCGACCCGATGGCGGACTCGGCCTGGGTCACCGCGCTCACGACGCGCCTCGCCGAGCCCGGCGTTCGTGAAGTGCTGCAACACCTCCTCGCGAGAACCCATGAACCCCGGCTCGCCGCTCGTCTTCACACGCTGCTGGAGACGTGAAGGTGACTCGTTCGCGCGTCTCTGGCATTCACCGGTTCGCATGGGGGACCAACCTGCCTCGACCGTCGAGTTCGCGACGGGCAGTGACCGCGCCGATGGCCTTCCCCACGCGCTTGCGGTGAGCCGGGTGGTCTGTGCACACGGGCCCGGCGTTGGACTGCAGGCGGTGCTCGAGAAGGGTCAGCACCTCGTCTTCGGCCGCGCGCCAGAAGGCACGGGGGCGATTCCGCTCGCCGACCCGAGCACCAGCCGACAGCACGCCTCTCTGGAATCGACTGACGGCGGCATCGTCGTTCGCGACCTCGGCTCGAAGAATGGAACGTGGGTCGACGGCGTGAAGCTCGAGGGCTCGGTGACGGTCCGTGATGGCTCCGTCATTCGGCTCGGTGGAACGGTGCTGGTCGTCGAGTCGGTCGAGCTGCAGAAAGGCGCGAAGCTGCTGCCGGCGAGCGCGGAGCTGTGGGGTGACAGTCTGCTGCTGCAGCAACTGCGCGGAGAGCTCGCGACCGTCGCGCCGAGCAACCTGCCGGTGCTCGTGCTCGGTGAGACAGGCGTCGGCAAGGAGCGCGTCGCGGCGGAAGTGCATCGGCTCTCGGGTCGAAAAGGCGCGCTGGTTCCAGTCAACTGCGCGGCCATCGCGTCACATCTCGCTGAGAGTGAGTTGTTCGGTCACGTGGCGGGCGCGTTCACCGGAGCGCAGCGTGCGAGTGAAGGTGTCTTCGTCGCTGCAAGTGGCGGAACGCTCTTCCTCGATGAAGTCGGAGAACTTCCGCTCGACCTTCAGCCGAAGCTGCTGCGCGCGCTGGCCGATGGAGAAGTGCGGCCCGTCGGTGGCAGCCGCGCGACGAAGGTCGACGTGCGCGTGGTAGCCGCCACATTGAGAGACCTCACGCAGGCCGTCGCCGAGCGCACCTTCCGCGAAGACCTGTACTCGCGGTTGCAGGCGTGGGTGGTGAAGGTGCCTCCCCTGCGCGCACGGCGGCTCGACGTGGCGACCATCGGCCGGCGCCTGCTCGAGAAGCATGGCGTGAAAGAAGTCTCTGCCGACGTCGCCGAGGCGCTCTTGCTGCACGACTGGCGCTTCAACGTGCGTGAACTCGAGCAGGTCATCTCGGTGTGTGTGGTGAAAGCCGCTGGCGCGAAGCTGCGACGCGACCATCTGCCGACTGCGCTCTCCGACCGGCTCGGCGCGCGGGGGAAAGAGACCGCCGTCGCTGCGCAGCCTCCGCTCGAGCTCTCCGTGCCGCGTGACGTGCAGCCCGATGCCGAGGCGCTCGCTCGCGCGCTCACCCACTTCAAGGGCAACGTCGTCGAGCTCGCCGACTACTTCGGGAAAGACCGCAAGCAGGTGTACCGCTGGCTCGAGCGCTTCGGGCTGGACCCCAACACCTTCAGGTGACCGGTGAGTGACTGCATCTCGCGAAGCGACCTCGTTCGGCATGTGCACGGCACGCTCCCGCCCGACGCCGACCTGATGGTGAAGCAGCACCTGACGGGGTGTGAGCGGTGCCGTGCCGTCGTGGCTGACATCGTCGCGCCGACACAGTCGACCGAGGGGCTGTCGACGCTGGCTCCGCCCGAGCCCGCGCTCGCGACCGGAGGCACGCTCGAGCGCTTCGTGTTGCTGGGGGTGCTCGGCGCCGGCGCGATGGGCCGCGTGTACGCCGCGTGGGATTCCAGGCTCGCTCGCCGTGTCGCGCTGAAAGTCGTGCGCCACGAGTTCCTCGCGAGGCTGGCGACCAGACGTGAAGCGTTGATGAACGAAGCGCGCGCGATGGCGCAGCTGTCTCACCCCAACGTCGTCACCGTGCACGACGTGTTCGAGGTGTCAGGCCAGCTCGTCATCGAGATGGAGTTCGTCGAAGGCACCACGCTGCGCTGGTGGATGGCGGGGAAGCGCACGCTGTCGGAGCGGTGGGAGCTGATTCTCGCGGCCGGTCGTGGGCTCGCCGCGGCGCACGAGGGCAAGGTGCTGCACCGTGACTTCAAACCCGACAACGTGCTGGTCGGGGTCGATGGGCGAGCGCGTGTTGCCGACTTCGGGCTCGCCCATCTCGTCGACCAGGGAGAGGCCGCGGTCGCGGGAGGAACGCATGGCTACCTCGCTCCCGAGGCGCTGAAGAGCGACGTCGACGCGCGGGCTGATCAGTACTCGTTCGCCGTCACCGCGTGGGAAGTGCTGTGCGGTGCGCGACCCGACGACGCGTCGAAGAGCCCTCCAGCAGCGGCGGTGAAGGTGCTGCGCCGAGCGTTGTCTGCCGATGCCGCGCGACGCTTTCCCGACCTGCACGCGTTGCTCGAAGCGCTCGAGGCGGCGAGGCGGAGTCCCGTTCGGCGAGCGCAGGTGCTGGTCGCCACGGCCGCTCTCGCCATCGCGACCGGCGTCATCTTCGTGAACGCACGGGAAGAACGGCTCGCCTGTGCAGAAGGTGAAGCGCTCGCTGCGGCCGCGTTGCCCGAGGAGCGCGCCGCCAGCATCGTGAAGGCCTTCGAGGCCACTGGCACCGAGAGCGCAGGCATCATCGCGCGTGACGTCGTCGAGCGGTCGCGCAAACGCGCCTCCGAGTGGGCGAACGGGTTCGACCGCGCCTGTCGTGGAGCACGCTCCGCCTCCATCGGCTCTCGTGGCCTCGAGGAGGCGCGGCTCAAGTGCTTCCGCCGGAACCTGGTGAACCTCGAGGTCATCACCGACGAGTGGACTCGCGCCAGCGCCGACGCGGTGAGTGATGCGCAGCAGGCCATCGACTCGGTCGGCTTCGACATGGACTGTCAGGCCGCGACGCCGGAGTCGAACCTGGTGCTGCCGACGGATCCCGAGAAGGCGCGTGAGGCCATCGCCCTGCGGCAGAAGCTCGATCGGCTGCAGGCGCGCAGCCTGGCGCTCAGCGCAGACAAGCTCGCGGCCGTGGCGACCGAGACCGAGGCGTTGCTGAAGCAGTCAGAGCGCGTCGGCGACCAGGTGGCCGTCTCCGAGGCGGCGACGTTGCTGGCGAGGATCGACCAACTCTCGGAGCGTTCGAACCTGCAGCACTCCCTCCTGGCGCTGCGTGCGGCGCTGGCAGTGAGCGACTACGAGAACGCCACCCTCAACGCGCTCGGGCTTGCGCAGATCCTCTGGTCTGACCGGGCAGAAGAGGCGCTGCGGTGGCTCGAGGTGGCCGAAGGGCTGGCGACGCGCATTCACTCCGATCGACTGCACGGCAACATCGAGATCACCCGGGGCGTGACGCTGAGAAACCTCGCCCGCTTCGAAGAAGCGGCAGCCTCGAATCGTCGGGGGCTCGCCGCCTGGCTCCGTGCGTTTGGCCCTGATTCGCTCGAAGTCGCTCAGGCCCAGAACAACCTCGCCTCCTCGCTCCAGAGCCTGGGGCAGTTCGACGAGGCCCGCGGTCTGCTCGAGCAGTCATTGGCGACGCGCTCGAGACGAATGGGGCCCGAGCACTCGTCGCTGCTCGCCGTGAAGTCGAACCTGGGCGACCTGCTCGTGCAGACCGGTCACCCCGTCGAGGGCCTCGCGATGCTCGACGCCGTCGTGGCGAAGCTGCAGCCCATCGATGGCAAGCCACACCGCCGGCGCATCTACGGCCTCAACAACCGCATCATCGCGTACGTGGTGTTGGGTCGAATCGACGACGCTCGTCGCGACCTCGACGAGGCACTGACCCTGGCTCCACCGAAGTCAGACCTGCGCGCGCGCCTGTTGCGACATCAGTGCGGCATCGACCTCGCACAGAACATCACGTCGAACTGCCTTCGCCTCGTCGACGAGGCCGATGCAATGGAGGGCCCACCAGCGAAGGACGCCAGCTGGGCCGTCGTGAGCGAGGCGATGCGTGCAGACACGTACCTTCGACTTGGTCAGCTCGAACAGGCGCGGCTCGAAGTCGAGAAGGCGCGCCAACACATCGGGCCGGCCACCATCCGGCTGACCCGTGACCGCATCGCACGCGTCGCAGCGGCGCTCGCCGTGGACGCGGGGCGCTGACTTCACTTCCAGAGCACGTCGCTCCACTCGGGCGTCTTGTCGAAGGTCGCCTTCGCGAACGGGCACAGCGGCAAGATGCTCAGCTGCTCTTTGCGCGCCCACTCGACGCTCGCCTGTACGAGCTGTCGGCCCACACCCTTGCCCTTGAGCACCTCGGAGACCTCGGTGTGGTCGATGATGAAGTGCTTCGCGTCGGGCGTGCAGGAGTAGGTCATCTCGGCGAGGCGCGTGCCGTCACGCTCGACGAAGAAGCTGCCCTTGCGCTCGAGCTGCTCGTGCTTCACGTCGAAGATGGTCGTCATGCTCGCGAGCTAACGACGTCTTCGTGGCGATGCTCGCGAAGTCAGCTCGCGCTTGTCTCGGCGCGTGGCGCGACGCCACCTTCCGAATCGAGGGGCGTGGCGCGTACGCAGACTCGCTCCTCAACGTCGAGAGCATTCGCATCGTCTCGGCGCGCCTCGGAGCCGCCCTGGCTGAGGCTGAACCGAAGGTCGAGCTGCTGCGGGTCCCCATCATCGACAAGAAGACGACCGAACAGGTGTACTTCTTCGCGAACGTGCTCGAGCACGTCGATTGTCTCGACCGCGAGGCGTCAGGCGTGAAGCGCATGCTCGGCGACGAGATCGCCCGGCTCGAGCGGGTGGTGATCGACGAGGCGCGAGTGCCTGCTGAGCGCCAGCTCTTTCGAGTCGCGCGGTACTCGAAGGCCCACGTGGTGCGCCGCAGCCTCGCCGAGCGGTTGACCGGTGCTGGCGTGACCGTCGGTATCCGGTGGACCGAGCTCGGCCAGGAGGTCGAGTAGCGCTGCACCGAGCTCAACGCCCTTTCGAAGAAGCTGGACGTGGGCTCGGCGCTCAGCGTCGTTCAACCACCTTCAGCGCCGCGCTCGCGATGGCGGCCGCGAAGGCCTCGTGCGTGGCGTCTTCGTGCCAGCGGGCGACCTCGACCGGGTCGAGCGCGTGATGCGTCTCGACGATGATGACGGGAGCGATGCTCGTCGCGCGAAGAAAGTACACCCGCTGCTTGATGGGGCGCGCATCGATGAAGCACGCGGGCTCGTCGTCGTTCCAGTACAGGCTGCCGTAGTCTTCTCCCGAGTAGGGCAGGAAGCCGGCGGCGCGCAGCTCCTGGCTCACGGTGCGGCCCCAGGTCTGGCGGCGCTTCACGATGGCGTCACCACCCTCTTCGCTCCACAGCACGGCGAAGCCCGGGTCCTTCGCGTTGGTGAAGCAGACACCGCCGTCGGGGCCCAGCTCGTGCGGCCAGGCGTCGGCGCGCGCGTCGGTATGCAGGCTGACGACGAGGTGCGGCTTGAAGGCTTCGATGCTGGCGATGCGCGCGGGGTACTTCGTGCCGAGCGGCGTCGTGCGGGTGTCGAGCACCGTGAAGCCGAAGCGGCGCAGGCGGCGCGAGAGCTCCGTGGCTTCGACGAGCGTCTCGTCGGCTTCGCTCTGACAGTGACAGCCCCAGTTGCCGGTGTTGCCCGGCGCGCCGTGGCCCGCGTCGATGGCGATGCGAATGCGAGAAGCGAGCGGCGGCAGTGGGAGCACCGAGACCCGCGCTTCGGGTGACGGCCAGGGCGCAGCGGCGAGCAGGAGCGAGAGCAGCACGGGAACCGTGTGACAGCACGAATGACGCCAGCGTTCCTGCATGGCGTTCTGGCCACGGGTCGTGTCACCCGGGCCACGCGAGCCCCCGCTGCGGTGGTTCAAGTCGTGCTGCCGGTGGTTGGTTTCGTACTCACAGCGGACGCAGGGCGCTACGCGTCGAGCAGGACGCGTTGTCAGACCACGCGCTCGTGCTGCTCGACCTCGGGTGAACGCTGCTCTCAGTCGAGCGAGGGGTTGAACGGGCTTCCAAAGCCCCGAGAGTGAAGCGCATTGACGAGGAATGGCACGGCAACGTTCCTCCAGTCCCAAGGATCCACAGAACCACGACAGACCTGTACAGCACCACACGACCTGACCCTGCGGCCGAAGACGGGGCGTCGATTCAGGGTGTTCTATTAGAGTTGCGAGATTTGATATTTCGCCATGGAATGCGCCAGAACGGTGCAAAACTTCAAGTCTTGAGACTCTAATAGAACACCCCTGAATGCGAGCCCCACCCTGCGCCTGTTGTTGGAGTCGAGAGGCATCGAGTCGTTCACGTGCACTTGCGCTTCGATACTCGGATGGCGGACGGCGGCGAGGCTGAATCGAGCACTGGTGGAGGCCGTAGCGTGGTGCACGTTCGGGTCGAGACGGCGCGGCGCCCACGCCGGTGGTCGAACTCTTGCTCGCGTCGGCGCACCACCGTCACGTTCGTTGACCGAATGCTCGCCCCCGAACTGCGCCGTGCTCGTCGAACGACTTCATCAGCGCCTCGAACACGGCGGCGACGCGAGCCGCTTGTCTGAGCCCACGCGGCGTCACCAGGAACAGGTCCAACACGGGCGCGTCGGACTCGAGCTCCAGCGGCAGCTCCACCAACTCCGCGACCGCCGTCGTCATCAGCCGCGGCAACACCGCCACGCCCAGCCCATGCCGCACCGCCTCGAACTGCGCGTGAAAGCTCGTCGTCGTCACCCGCGGCGTCGTCTTCAGCGGCGCCAGCCACGCTTCTTCGGGAGACGGGCGACCAACCGCGACCCATGGCCACCGCGAGGGCTCCACCCGAGTCAGCCGCTTCGCCAGCCTTCGATGCACGAGCGGCGCGGTCTCGAGGCGCGCGACCCGGCGAGTCACGAGGTCTCCCCGTGGCGGAAGGAAGAAGCGCAGCGCCAGGTCGGCCTCGCGCCGTGAGAGGTCAGCGGCGTCATCCGAGACGACGAGGTCGACCACGAGGTCTGGGTGCCGCTCGAGCAGCGCCGGCAGCACGCGCGGAATCACGAACACGCTCGCCAGCGTCTCGGTCAACGCCAGCCGCACCACGCCGCTCACCTTCGGCGTCGTCACCGCCGCGACGTCCGACAGGCCACCCAGCGCGAGCTCGGCAGGCGCAGCGCTCGCCAGCACGCGTCGCCCTGCGGCCGTCAGCTCGATGCCAGTCGGCGTGCGGTCGAAGAGCCGAACCGCGAGGGCCTGCTCGAGCGCCGCCACCCGCCTGCTCACCGTCGACTGCATCGTGCCCAGCTCGCGCGCCGCAGCGCCGAACCCTCCGGTCCTCGCGGCCGAGAGAAAGAGCTTCACGTCATCCCACACGAGCGGAGCGGCCATGACCGGAGTCGTGCCACGCAACGCCTGACCGAGGCAATGCGCTGCTGCATGACACCCATGCGATGGCTGAGAGGGGCTCCCGAAGGCGCGCTGGTTACGGTGGGCGCCATGAACCTCACCATCGTGACTGCACACCCGAACCCGGCCTCGTTCTCGCGGGCCCTCGCGGCCGCCTACGCCACCGGCGCACGCAGCGCCGGAGCGACCGTTCACACCTTCGACGCGACCGAGCTCGAGTTCGACCCGATTCTGCGCGGCGCCCACGCGACGCCCAGCCCCGACGAGCCAGACCTCGCGCGGCTGCGCGCTGCCATCGACGCCTCGGCGCACGTCGCGTGGTTCTTCCCCACCTGGTGGGCCGGCCTGCCCGCGGCGCTCAAGGGGCTCGTCGACCGGCTGTTCCTGCCAAAGGTGTCGTTCCTCTACGAGGGCGGGCTGCCGAAGGGCCTGCTGAAGGGGCGCTTGAGCCGGTACGTGGCCACGATGGACAGCCCGGCCCTCTGGTACTGGCTGGCTCACCACGACGCGCT
Source organism: Myxococcaceae bacterium (assembly GCA_040275325.1). Lineage (GTDB taxonomy): Bacteria > Myxococcota > Myxococcia > Myxococcales > Myxococcaceae > Xiheimicrobium. The sequence goes on from JBEOKA010000393.1 coordinate 10,802, forward strand.
CGGCGGCAGCTTCGGGCGCGGCACGCTGCAGTTCGTCGGCTTCGGGCCCATTCATCGAAACCTGCTCTTCAGCGTGCGCACGCTCGACGCGCCGGCCCGCAAACGCTGGCTCTCGCAGGTCGAGGCGCTGGGCGCGAAGGACGCTGCGCGTGCAGGTCAGCCCCTCGCGCTCACCGCTTGATGAGACGCGACTCGCGAACCGTGTCGGTCATGTGAGCCTCTGCTGACGGTCGACGCCGCTCGTCCATCGCGTGAGCCACCACGCCGCCGGCCTGACCTCCACACCCGGGTCCTGCGCGACGCCAGCTGGCCCACTGTCGAAGACGACTGATCATTGACGACCATCACCCCACCTGCGCCCAGCCATTCGCAGCGAGCGCTTGATCGACGACACGCGCAGAACTGTCGCGTGGCGCCGGCTGCGGGGACTGCTTACCGTCGACAGTGGGAGGACGCCGTGCGTGTTCCGACCATTCGAGGACATCTCCTGGTGCTGGTGCTCGCGGCAGCCGCCGCGCTGGGCGCTGCCGTCATCTACAACATCACCCAGGACTTCCAGCACTCGGTCGACGAGACGAAGCAGCAGCTTCGAACGCTCTCTGCCGCGATGGTGAAGAACACGACGATTCGCGTACGCACGCTCGACCGCGCGCTCGACGTGCTGGCGAAGTCGGCGTTCGCGCACAGCCTCAGGCCACCCGACTGTGCGACGGTGCTGCAGTCGCTGGTGTCGTCACGACCCGGCGCGCTGCGGGCCTTCACCACCGACGCCGACGGCCACGTCGTCTGCGAGTCGAGCCCCGACGACTCACACCTGCAGCTCGGGCTGGCGGCGCTCCACCGCCGGCTCCAGCGCAGCCCCTTCGTCATCACGGCCCCAGTGGCCACCGACGACGGCCGCGTGTTGCTGGCGAGCGCCCCCATCACCTCGGCCTGGGGTGAGCCCACCGGCGCGCTGCACCTCGTCGCCTCGCTCGCGGCCGTCGACCCCGGCATTCCCTCCCAGTTCCTGCCCGAGCGCAGCCGCTACGGCACGCTGGGCACCGACGGCGCGCTGCTGTGGCAGAACGAGGGGCCCGACACGACGGAGGCCGCGGGTCGCATCGTCGAGGTCAAAGACGGTGAGTTCGAGGCGCTGGCAATCGACGGCGTCACGCGCTTCTTCTCGGTCGCGTCGGTACCGCAGGTCGACTGGGTCGTCTTCGTCGGCGTGCCCACCGAGAGCATGACGAGCCAGCCGCTCTCGCGCGCCATCACCGTCACCCTCGCCGCCATCATCGTCATCTCGTTGTTGCTGGCCCTCGGCGCGCGCCAGGCGCAGCGCATCGTCAGGCCCATCTCGGCGCTCGAACACGTGGCCCTGCAGGTGGCCGGTGGAGACCTGTCGGCGCGCGCGAGTGAAGAGGGGCCGCGCGAGGTGGCCGCCGTCGCGCGGGCGCTCAACGACCTGGTGACCGCACGCCAGCGCAGCGACGAGCTGGTGAATCAGGCGTTCGGAGCGTCTCCCATCGGCGTCGCGCTCGGCACGCTCGACGGCCAGTACCTGCGCGTCAACGCGGCCTTCGCGGCCATGCTGGGCCGCACCGAGGCCGAGCTGTGCACCATGAACATGCGTGACGTCACGCACCCCGACGACGTGCAGCCCAACCTCGCCGCCCTCGCCGAGCTCGTCGCCGGAACACGCACGAACTTCCAGGCCGAGAAACGCTACCTGCATCGAGATGGGCACACGCTCTGGGCGCAGCTGAACCTCAGCGTCATTCACGACCCGCAGGGGAAGCCGTCGTCGGTGGTGGCGCAGATTCAAGACATCGGAGAGCGCAAGCGCGTCGAGGCGGCCTCGCGACTCGCCGTCGTCGGCACGCTGGCCGCTGGCGCCGCGCATGAAATCAACAACCCGCTCACCTACGTGCTCTCGAACGTGTCGTGGGCCACGCAAGAGCTCAAGCAGCTCAGCGGCGAGAAGCTGCTCGTCGGCACCGAAGAGGTCATCGAGGCGCTGAACGAGGCGCACGAAGGCGCCACGCGCGTCGCCACCATCATCTCGGGCCTCAAGTCCTTCGCGCGGCAGACGAGCACCCTGCGCGCGCCCACCGACGTCGCCGCAGCCATGCGGCGGGCGCTGCAGCTCACACAGACGCAGCTCGACAACCGCGCGAGGGTCGACGTGCAGCTCGACGCCACGCCCGCGGTGATGGCCAACCAGGGCGAGCTCGAGCAGGTGTTCGTCAACCTGCTGGTGAACGCAGTGCAGGCGATTCCCGAGGGCCGCTCGAGCTCGAACCGCATCGGCGTGAAGGTGCACGTCGTGAACGGCTCGGTCGTCGCCGAAGTCGCGGACACCGGCAGCGGCATGAGCGCTGGAACGCGCGAGCACCTCTTCGAGCCCTTCTTCACCACCAAGCCGGTGGGCGTCGGCACGGGCCTGGGGCTTCCCATCTGCCACGGCATCATCACCTCGTACGGAGGGCGCATCGAGGTCGACAGCGAGCTGGGCCGGGGCTCGACGTTGCGGGTCGTGCTGCCGGCGCTCGAGAGCCGGGCCATCACGCCCCCCAGGGCCTCGTGGGCAGCGCTGCCGAAGGACAAACGCGTGATGGTGGTCGACGACGACCCGCTGGTGGCGCGGGCCCTGGCGCGCGCGCTCGGCGACGGCCCAGAGGTCGTCGTCATCACCGACCCCACCCTGGCCCTCTCGCGGATCGAGGGCGGTGAGCGGGTCGACCTCATCTTGTGCGACGTGATGATGCCAAGGCTGTCGGGAGAGGCGTTTCAGGCGGCGCTCGCGAAGGTGGCCCCCAAACTCGCAGCCGGCATCATCTTCATCACCGGCGGCGCCTTCACCACCGGCGCCACCGAGTTCCTCGCCCGCACGAAGAACCGTTGGGTGCAGAAGCCCGTCGACACGAGCGTGTTGAGAGAGCTCGTCCACGAGGCGCTGCGCGCACGCTGACCCACGACTCCACCGAGTGGGCGAGGGCATGGCTTCCAGCCCGAGCGCGCCTGTGCTTTGCCGAACAACCGTGACGTCGTTTCTGCTGCCCCTCGTGCTTCATGCTGGCGCTGCGCTGTGGCTCGGCCCGCCGCCGCCCAAAGACATCACCCGCGTCGTCACCATCGCGCCGTCGCTCACCGAGACGGTGCTGGCGCTCGACGCGAAGGCGCTGCTGGTGGGCGTCAGCCGCTTCGACGACGCGGCCGAGGTGAAGGCGCTCCCACGCGTCGGCGGCTTCGTCGACCCCTCCATCGAGACGGTGCTCTCGCTCTCGCCGCACCTCGTCGTGGTGCAGAAGGCGCCGGGCAACCAGAAGCCCATCGAGAAGCTGGCGGCGCTCGGCGTGACGGTGCTCGCGCTGCCGCTGACGACGGTGGCCGACGCGCAAGACGCGATGCTCGAGCTGGGCCGAGTCCTCAAGCGCGAAGCCCGCGCGAAGGCCCTCGTCGACGAGCTGGTGACGGCCAGGGCCCGTGAGCGCGCCCGCGTCTCGAAGGCGACGACAAAGGTGCTCTTCGTCTACGGCTTCTCGCCCCTCGTCGTCGCCGGGCCCGGCAGCTTCGCTGATGAGCTGCTGGCGGACTGTGGCGTGACGAACATCGTCAAACGCGCGCCGACCTCGTACCCCGTCTGGTCCATGGAGCAGCTGGTGGCTGCGCCGCCCGAGGTGCTCGTCGACGCGTCGGACACCGCCGATGGCCGTGACGCCGTGCGCGCGCTGGTGCCGAAGTCGCGGTGGGTGCTGCTCGAGAACAAAGACCTGCTGCACCCGGGGCCGGCGCTCGCGCGCGCGCTCGAGCCGCTGTGCGCTTCCCTGCGAGGCAAAGAATGAGAACGCTCATCGCGCTCGTGTTGCTGCTCTGGGGTTCCGTCGCCGACGCGCAACTCAAAGAGGAGCAAGCCCGCGCCGAGGCGACCTGCAAGAAGCAACTGCCACGGTGCAGCTCACGCCGGAGCGCGTACGTCGTGCACAACCCATGCGGCACTCGCGGCGCGGCCTGCCCACCCGAGCTGCCCAAGCCCGTCGGCGAGTGGAGCTGCACCTGCCTCGACTGCAAGACCTCGGCGCAGTGCGAGCCAGGGTGGCAGTGCCAGGCCACGAAGGGGAAGAAGCGCTGCGTGCCCACCGCACCGCCCGAGGAGCCTGCTGCGCCAGGCGGGCCCGTACCCTTGCCGCCTTCGTCACCACCCGCTCCCGAGCCGTAACCAGGTCACCACCCGAGGCGTACGAATGGCCATGCAGGTGAACCCCGAAGCCGTGCGCGTGGCTCCCTCAGGCGTGCTGCTGCGCTTCGCCCTCTATTGGCGGCCCCACCTCTTCGGCGTCGTCTTCTCCGTCGGCGTCGCGTGGCTGGTGCGCTCGTTGTCCGTCATGGGCGGGGCGTGCCGCGTGCTGTGCTACCCGCCCTTCACCATCGGCATGGGCGTCGTCGGCGGGCTGCTCGGCGCGCACCTGTACCGCTCGAACCACCCGCTGCCTTCACCCGATGACGAGCCCGAGGTGCTGACACCTCACCGGCCCGACGCGCGTGCGCACCACCCGCCTTCGCCGCCGCTTCTGATTGGCGTGAAGAATCCACCTGACGTGGCAGTCTGCGCCTCCGTTCGAAACGCCCCGGAGCCCGCGACACATGCTCGTCCTCGCCCTCACCCTCGTCTTGAATCAGGCCGGCAACCCGCCGCCGCTGCCGCCGCGCACAGGCCAGCCCGCGCAGCCCGTGCCGCCGCCGCCTCCTCCACCGCCCGTCGGGAAGCATGACGGCTTCACGCCGCCTCCGCTGCCGACGACGCTGCCACCTCCGGCCGCGGGCGGGCCGTCGCTGCCCAGCCTGGTGCGCGTGAAGTGCCCGTCTGACTGCTCGGTGCGCGTGGGCGGTGGCGTCGGCCGGCGCGTCAGCTCGCAGCTGTGGGAGTTCTCTGACGTGCCGCCCGGCAAGACGCGCTTCGACATCGAGGGCTTCGCCAGCATCAACATCGCCTCGGGCTACCTCGACGTTGCGCCCAGCAGCGACGTCGAGGTCATCGTCTCGCGCGGCCGCGTCGCGCTGGGCACCGTCACGCCGCGCGCGGCGCCCACCGTGGGCACGAACGCCGGCTCGACGGCGCCGGGCATGCTGCGCCTCACCTGCCAGAAGCCGTGCACCGTCAGCGTCGACGGCGCGCGCCGCACGGGAGAGAACCAGACGGGCCAACTCACCATCGGCAACGTGGCGCCGGGCACGCGGCAGGTCTTCGTGAAGTTCTTCGGCGGCTCGGCGCAGTCGGCCGTCGAGGTGCCGCCAGACAGTGAAGTCTTCCTCTTCGCGCAGGAGTCCTCGCTGCGCGTCACCAACACCAGGCCGCTGCACTGATGCGCGTCGAGCGACAGGCAGGCCCGGGGTCGCTGGAGTCGTGGGTGCTCTCTGGGCCCGACGCCGAGGTGCGGCTGGTGCCCGCGCGGGGCGCGCTCGTCACCCACTGGCAGGTGCGTGGTGAAGCGCTGCTCTTCCTCGATGAGGCGACGCTGGTCGACCCGACGAAGAACGTGCGCGGCGGCGTGCCGCTGCTCTTCCCCAACGCGGGGCCCCTGCCTGCGACGGGCGCGACCTTCGCCGGCCGAACCATCACGCAGCCCCAGCACGGGCTGGCGCGCACTTCGGCGTGGAGCGTCGTGCAGGCCATCGCCGATGACGACACCGCGCGCGTCGAGCTGTCGCTGACGTCGAACGAGCAGACGAAGCGTGGCTTTCCCTTCGACTTCGAGAGCCGGCTGGCGTGCTCGTTGTCAGACACCGACCTCACGCTGGAGTGGACGTTCACCAACACCGGTGACGCGCCGATGCCCCTCCACGCAGGCTTGCACCCGTACTTCTCGGTGCCGGTGGCGCAGAAGGCCAACGCGCGCGTGCCGACGACGGCGACCCAGCTGAAGGACCGGCCCAGCGGCGAAGTGCGGCCGATGGCTCCAGTGCGCTTCGACGATGGAGAGCCCGACCTCGCGTTCCTCGAGCACGGGGCCGCGGCGACACTGCACCGCGGAGATGGCAGTCGCATCGAGCTCTCGTCGACACCGCAGCTGTCGACGCTGGTGTTGTGGACGTTGCCCGGCCAGCCCTTCGTGTGCGTCGAGCCGTGGACGGCGGCGGGTGGCGCGCTCGCGTCGGGTGCCGGGTTGTTGAAGGTGGCTCCGAAGCAGACCGAGGCGCTCGCCGTGCGCTTCCGGTTCGTGCCACGCTGAACGTCAGCCGCCGTCTTTCGGGCCGCGCCGCAAGATGGCGCCTGCGCTTCCGCTGATCCACACCGTCGAGGTGCCGGCGTCGAAGTCATCGAGCCCGACGATGCTGGTGGGCGCGCTCAGCAACGGCAAGGGCTCGGTCGTCACGGTGCCGTTGGGCGAGCGCACGTAGAGCCACCCTCCCGAGGACACGCCAGCCGGCGGGCCGCCGACGAAGTACACGGTGCCCAGCGCAGAGACCCACACGCCGGTGAGAGTGCTCGACGTGAAAGCCGGACCAGCAACGAAGGCGCTCCCACCCAGGCGTGTCCACCAGCCGCCGTCGACCCCGCCCGAGACGTACAGCTGAGTGCCTCCGTCGCGCTGCACGGCCCCGTGCACCGTCGTCATGGTCACGCCCCCCAGCGTGGGCTGGAACACGAACTGCCCGGCGCCACCCATCGAGCCGTAGGCGCCGCGCCCCACCATCACCGCGTTGGTGGCCGAGAGGCCGAAGAGGTCGAGCATGCCGGCGTCGAGCTCCTGCAGAAACGCGCTGGAGCCAGTCACGCCACCGTCGGTGACGAGCAGGTACGTCGCGCCTGCCCGCGGAGATGAGAGCAGGTACCAGGCGCGACCGGGGGCGTTCCACACGCGGTTCCAGTCGAGCACGCCATAGTTCGAAGGCGTCGTGACCGAGCCCGGCAGGGTGCTGGTGCCGAACGCGAGGCCACCGTCGGTGCCCGCGATGAGGAAGTCGCCCTGCGAGGTGATGGAGCACGACAGCCAGTTCGTGGAGCGCGCGACGTTCGGGCTGTCGATGGTGGGCCAGCGCACCGGCGGCCCCACCTCGCGCGTGAGGTTCGAGTTCGAGTTCTGCGGCGCGAGAATGGCGGGCGCGGCGACGGTCGAGCTCGGCGCGATGCACAGCTTGTTCACGCCGCTGAGACGCTGGGCCGGGTGAGCTGTCGTCGACGCGCCACCGTCTTCGATGTGCACGGAGGTGCCGACTGAGCCCGTGATGAAGGCGCGGTCGGGGCCGAGCGCCTTCACGGCGAACAGCGTGCGCGGGTCGGTCAGAGAGAGCAGCTTCGGTGTGAGCCCGCCGTCTCGTCGGAAGCGGCGCGCGCCGTTGTTGCTGCCGGCGAGCCAGAACTCCTCACCGTCGAGCGTGTCGAAGCCGTTGATCTGATCAGTGCCGCCTTCGCCTTGAACGTCGACGAGCGTCGTCCAGGGGCCCGCGGGCAGTGTGTATTCTCGCAGGCGGCTGATTCTCGTCTGGCCTCCATCGGGCAGGGGCCCGCCGTCGACGCTGCCGAGCGCGTACAGCTTCTGGCCGACGCCGGTGAGCCCGCGCACCAGAATCAGCTGCGCGTCACCCGACGGAGCCGCCTGCCAGCTCGACGCGTTGATGAACTGGAGCACGCCGTTCTCGTTCATGAGCCACAGCTGCCCTGCGTGCTGAACCGCCCGGTGACTGCCGGCGGCGAGCGACGAGTTGCGATTCGTCCACCCCATCGGGTCGCGCATGTAGAGCTGCTGCTCGCTGCGGCCGGTGATGGCGGCGCCGGGGCCGAGACACTGCACGAAGCTCAGGTCGGGCCTCACCGCGCCCGGGAGCGGCTCGCGGGCCCAGCTGCCACCGTCGAAGTGCAGCACCGTGGCATCGTCACCGACGACGTAGATGTCGTTGGGCCCGCAGCCATGAATCGCGCGCAGGTTGATGCCCGGCTGCGTCGGCGCCGACGTCATGGTGGTGCGCTCTCCATCGAAGAAGAGGACCGAGCCGTTGTCGGTCGCGAGCCACGTGTGGCGCTCATCGGTGCTGTAGAGCGCGCGCACGTCGTTGCCCTGGGGGAGCAGGTTCTCCCAGCAGATGCCCTCGGGCGTGCAGAGCCCGGGCACGAGGTCGCATCGGTTCGCCGTGCGCACACCACACTCGGTGCCAGCAGCGCAGCGGCCGCAGTGCAGCGTTCCGCCACAGCCATCGGCGCGGTAGCCGCAGTCGAGCGCGCTGCAGGTCACCGTCGGAACGCACGGAGCTCCGCCTGCCGCTCCACCCGCGACACCGCCCGCGTCGCCACCCGCCGCGCCACCGGCCGTGCTGCCGCCTGAGGTGCCGCCAGCTGATGCGCTGCCACCAGCGGTGCTGCCTCCTGCTGCGCCGCCAGCCACGCCGCCCCCCGATGCGCCTCCAGCCGAACTCCCGCCTGCAGCCGGGCCGCCCGCAGCGCCACCGTCGGCGTCGAGTGGTCGACAGACCTGGTCGGAAGCGCAGACGAACCCCACCGGGCAGCGCGGCTCATCGTCGTCGCACGCGTACAGCACCGTCTCATCGAGGGCGCAGGACGACATGCACCCGGCGAGCAGCACCAGGACACTCAGAGTTCGAAAGCCAGGCGACATCAGCCGGACTCTGGCAGGCACCATGAGAGGCGTCACGAAGCTCTGGTGTTTCGACGCAGCGCCAGCAGGGAGAGCGCGAGCGCCAGGAATGGAGTTGGTGCGCTCGTGCAGCCGCAGACAGGGACGAAGGTGACGCGCTCGTCTGGCGTTCCTGCGTCCACCGTCAGACCTGCGTCCATCGTCACGCTCGCGTCCATCGTCACGCTCGCATCCATCGTCACGCTCGCGTCCATCGTCACGCTCGCGTCCATCGTCACGCTCGCGTCCATCGTCACGCTCGCGT
>JBEOKA010000394.1:0-21973 GCA_040275325.1 Myxococcaceae bacterium
AGCGGCGTTCGCACCGGCAGCCGCGACTCCCCGAGTCGGAGCGGCGCTCTACCCACTCTCCGACTTCGCCGAGGAATGGCGGCACGTGACCGTCACCATGCCGTCGCGGCTCTCGCCCGACGCGGGCCTCACCAGCTCCAGGTTCTTCGAGCCCTACCTGCGCCGTGTCGCTGCCACGACGAGTGGCGGGCCCGACGCCGGCGGCAACTTCACGCGCTTCGACGTTGGCGCGCTCGCGTCACGGCTGCGCACGCCGTTCTTCATCGTGCACGAAGACTGGGACGCGCTGGTCGGGGTCGACCAGTCACAGCGGCTCGCGAGCCGACGCAGCGATCTCATTCGTCCGCTCTGGCTCCGTCACGACGCCCCGCCGCCTTCGTGGGACAGCATCGGCACCTCGCACGGCCCGCTCATGGAGCAGTTCGGCGGCACGGCCACCTTCACGTTCGTCTGGGCGCACCTGCTCCGTGAGCTCGCCGCGACTCAGACCCTCTTCATCCCGTGGACGGAGTCGTCCTTCGTGGCTTTGCTCCGTCACGCGCGCGATCGCACCCGCGCAGGAACGCGACATGACGAGCTCGCCCGAGAGCTGAACGGCCTGCTCGACCCGCGCATCGTCATGTACCGAATGCCTGAAGGCCCTGACGCGGGAGCGCCGCTGGCGGAGCCGGGCGCGGAGTTCGTGTCGAGACACGTCAACGCGATCTGGGGCACCACCACGACGCCAGCGACGATCGCGACGGTGCTCGACGGTGGCCTGCCTCCCTGAAGGTCAGGGCAACCAGGCCGGGCCAGCATCAGCCGGGCTCGACGTGCCCGTCACCGCGTCAGCAACACACGCGGCAGTCTTCGCATCGCAGTGAAACCCGGCGCCGCACTCCATGCCGCAGCGGTTGGCCACCGCGCTGTTGGGGTTGTTCGCCGCGCCGGCCGGGGGCTCGTAGGGCCTCGCTGGCGACCACGAAGGCTGCGCCGGAGCGAGGTACCTGCACGAGAGCGACACCATCGCGAGCAACCACACGTTCCGCATCACGCCTCCATCACGATCAGCACCTGGCCGGCGGTGACCTGTTCGCCTTCACGCACCAGCACCTGCTTCACCACGCCATCGGCCGGGCTCGTGGTGGTCTGCTCCATCTTCATCGCCTCGAGCACGAGCAGCGCCTGGCCGCGCGTCACCGTCTCGCCGTCTTTCACGTTCACCTTCACGACCTTGCCCGGCATCGGTGCGATGAAGCCGCCCTTCACGGCAGCGTCTGCGGCGACGGGGAAGCGCGGCACCTCGCGCAGCACCACGGCTCCACGAGGCGTGTGCACGTGCGCCGTCTCGCCCTCGAGCACCACGCGCAGGCGATGCACCACGCCGTCGGGTGATTCGAGGTCGAGGCAGGGAGCGCACGAAGCCGCGATTCGCCACCTGCCCGTCGCGCCACCGACCGTCACCTGAAAGGCGCGCTCGCCCAGCTCGCGGTAGCTCACCTGCAGCTCATCGTCGCCGCGTCTCCACTCGTGGCGCTGATCCCGAAAGCGGTTGTTGCGAAAGCCCGTGAGCGCACCCGGAAGGAAGTCGTCGGCCGCTCGTCGGGCCTCGAAGGCGAAGAGCGTCGCCGCCACGGCTGCCAGACGATCACGCTCCACGTCGATGGGCTCTGCGAGCCGATCAGTCATCTCCTCGGCGATCAGCTGCGTCGACAGCGCGCCCTTCACCACGTTCGGGTGACGGAGCAGGCGGGCGAGGAAGCCCTTGTTGGTGGTGAGGCCGAGCACGCTGGTGTGGTCGAGCGAACGAGCGAGCGTGGCGAACGATTGCGTGCGGGTGTCGGCGTGCACGACGAGCTTCGCGATCATCGGGTCGTAGTGCGGGGTCACCTCTCCACCGGTCTCGATGCCGGGGTCGACGAGCAGCCCGCCGAACGGCGGCGTCCAGAAGTCCAACACGGGGCCGATGGCGGGCAGGAACTGGTTGGCCGGGTCCTCGGCGTAGAGGCGCACCTGCACGGCGTGACCGCGCTGAACGATGTCCCTCTGGGTGAACGCGAGCTTCTCGCCGCGCGCGATTCGCAGCTGCTGCTCGACGAGATCGATGCCGGTGACCTGCTCGGTGACCCGGTGCTCGACCTGCAGGCGGGTGTTCATCTCGGAGAAGTAGAAGTGACCCGACGCGTCCATGATGAACTCGACGGTGCCGGCGTTCGTGTAGTCGACGGCGCGGCCCACCTCGAGCGCGGCCTGACACAGCTGCTCCCGTGTCTCGGGCGTGAGGGCTGGTGACGGCGTTTCCTCCACGACCTTCTGGTGCCGCCGCTGCAGCGAACACTCGCGCTCGTAGAGGTGGAGCAGGGTGCCGTGCGTGTCTCCCAGTAGCTGCACCTCGAGGTGTCTCGGCCGTTCCAGGTACTTCTCGATGATCAGCGTCGGGTCACCGAACGCGCTCTGCGCTTCGCGACGGCCCGACTCGATGCAGGCGTCGAGCTCGGCTGGCGTGCGGGCGATCTTCATGCCCTTGCCGCCGCCACCCGCGCTCGGCTTGAAGATGACGGGCAGGCCGATCTCGAGCGCCTTCTGCTTCAGCAGCGCCGTCGATTGATCGCCGCCGTCGAAGCCCGGCACGAGCGGAACACCACGTTTCCCGACGAGCGCCTTCGATTCCCGCTTGAGCCCCATCGCGCGAATGGCCTTCGGCGTCGGGCCCACGAAGACGAGCCCCGCGTCGATGACGGCCTGCGCAAAGTCTGGGTTCTCGGAGAGGAAGCCGAAGCCCGGGTGAATCGCGTCGGCGCCGGTCTTCTTCGCCGCGTCGAGAATGGCCTCGAAGCGCAGGTACGACTCCTTCGCGAGCGCGGGGCCGATGCGCACGGCGGTGTCGGCGAAGCGCACGGCCGGCGTGGTGGCGTCGGCGTCAGAGAACACAGCGACGGACGACAGCCCCATGCGACGCACGGTGCGCATGATGCGCAGGGCGATCTCTCCACGGTTGGCGACGAGGACACGTTCGATGGTTTTCATGGGCGTGGCGGTCAGTGGCGGAAGACGCCGAAGCTGGTGGTGCCCTCGACGTGGCGCGAGTACGCGGCCGAGAGCGAGAGGGCGAGCACGGTGCGGGTGTCGCGCATGTCGATGATGCCGTCGTCCCACAGCCGGGCCGTCGCGTAGAGCGCGCCCGACTGCTGATCGATCTGGTACTCGATCATCTGCTTCATGCCCGAGAGCGTCTCTTCGTCGACCGCCTCGCCGCGCTTCGCGGCCGCGTTGCGCTGAATGATGTCGAGCACGCCGGCCATCTGCTTGCCGCCCATCACCGCGATCTTGTGGTTCGGGTACGTGAAGAGGAACCGGGGCTCGTACGCGCGGCCCGACATCGCGTAGTTCCCCGCGCCGTAGCTCGCGCCCATCATGATCGTCAGCGCAGGCACGGTGCTGTTCGACACGGCGTTGATCAGCTTCGCGCCGTTCTTGATGATGCCGCCCTGCTCGTACGAGCTGCCCACCATGAAGCCGGTGATGTTCTGCAGGAAGACGAGCGGCACGTTGGCCTGGTTGCACAGCTGAATGAACTGCGCGCCCTTGTTGGCCGACTCCGAGAAGAGAATGCCGTGGTTCGCGAGAATGCCGACCGGGTAGCCGTGCAGGTGCGCCCAGCCGCAGACGAGCGTGTTGCCGTAGAGCGGCTTGAACTCCGAGAAGCGCGAGCCATCGACGATGCGCGCGATCACTTCGCGCGGGTCGAAGGGCACTCGGGGATCGGGCGAGACGATGGAGAGGAGTTCGTCGGGGTCGAAGCGAGGTGACTCCACCAGGCGGGGCAGGGGCCTCGACTCCTTTCGCCAGTCGAGGTGCGCCACGACTTCGCGGCACAGCCGCAGCGCGTCGCGTTCGTCTTCGGCGAGAAAGTCAGACACGCCAGAGGTCTGGCTGTGCATGAGCGCGCCGCCGAGCGTCTCGTCGTCGACCTCTTCGCCCGTCGCCATCTTCACCAGCGGAGGCCCGCCCAGGTACACCTGCGCCTGGTTCTTCACGAAGATCGCGTAGTCGCTCATGCCCGGCACGTACGCGCCGCCGGCGGTCGACGAGCCGAACACCACGGTGATCGACGGGCGCTTGTGCTGGCTCGAGCGCGTGAGATCTCGAAAGCCCGCGCCGCCCGGCACGAAGATCTTGTCCTGGTTCGGCAGATCGGCGCCGCCCGACTCGGTGAGGTTGATCGACGGCAGCCGGTTCGCCTGCGCGACCTCGGCGAGCCTGCGCGACTTCACCACTGACAGCTCGCTCATGGCGCCGCCCTTCACCGTCGATTCGTTCGCGACGATGAGGCACTCGACGCCCGACACCCGGCCGACGCCCCCGACGACTGACGCGCCCGTCGTGTGGTTCTCGACCTCGTGGCCTGCCAGCGCGCACAGCTCGAGGAAGTGGCTGTCACGATCGAGCAGCAGCTCGACACGTTCGCGCGGGAGCAGCTTGCCGCGCTTCAAGTGTCGCTCGTTGTACTTGGGGCCGCCGCCTTCGAGGCTCTTCGCCAGCGCCACCGTGACGGGCTCCATCAACTTCAGGTTCTCGTCGCGGTTCTTCTTCGACAGCTCGGCGCGCGCGTCGAAGTGGCTCCGCAGCACGGGGTATTGCTGCTCGTTCACAGGCATGGTGGCGAAGATTCGTACCCTGCCAGCACGAGTCAATCGAAATTGACTCTGGAATCAACGAGCCCCGTCGCTGTCCGAGATCTGCATGGTGATGACGAAGCAGGCGCCGCCGAGACTCGACGGCTCGTAGGTGAGGGTGCCGCCGAAGGCCTCGACGTATTCGCGGCTGAGCACCAGCCCGAGTCCGGTGCCGACGCCCAGCGGCTTGGTGGTGAAGAACGCCGTGAAGAGCCGCGCGCGGTTCTCTTCGGGCACACCGCCGCCGTTGTCGTGCACCTCGAGGCGAACGCGATCGCCGACGCGCCGGGCGATCAACTTGACCTGAGCGCACGGAGGGTGCGCCGCGTCGATGGCGTCACAGGCGTTGGCGATCAGGTTCATGAGCACCTGTACGAGGCGTTGCCCGTCGGCGCGGCAGGCGGGCAGCCCGGGCTCGAGCTCGACGTCGAGCTTCACGGTCGAGGCGCAGCGCATCGTCGCGAGCCGGGCGCTGCGACGCAGGTGCTCCTCGAGCTCGACGGAGCCGACGCCGCTCGGCGCTGCCCGCGCCAGGCCCTTGAGATCGGCGACGATCGCCGAGATTCGTTCGAGGCCCTCCGTCGTCTCTGCCCAGGCCTGACGCTCGTCTTCGTCGCGCGGCTCGTGGGCGTTGGCGAGGAATGACAGGTTGGCCTTGATGTAGGCGAGCGGGTTGTTGATCTCGTGTGCCACGCCCGCTGCCAGCCGGCCAAGCACCACCAGCCGCTCGCCCTCGACCTGCTGCGCCGAGGCGCGCTGGAGCTGACTCGTGTGCTCGTCATCGCGATCGCGCACCCGCTTGAACTCGAGCGCGCCGAGCACACCCGCGGTGTACAGCGCGCCCATCACCGCCACCCCGTGCAGCAGCTCGATGGTGGGCCAGCCGAGCGCGATCAGCACCGGTACGTTGATGGCGATGGCGACTGCCGAGACCGCGCTCACCACCGCGATCCGGTCGATGAAGACCACCGCGAGCCCCAGCGGCAGGGCGAAGAGCAGCGCGACGTCGGTCGAGCGCTGGAGCGTCAGGGTCACGAGCGGCGTCGTCACCACGAAGAAGAGGGTCGCGAAGACGAGCGCCGCCGTTCGTCGCTTCACGTCGTCGTGACGCAGCAGCACCGCCGCCGCCGCGCAGACCGCGATCGAGCTCAGCTCCCACCAGGCGCCGCTCACGGGCTTGTCGCCTACGCCGATCTGCAGCACCGAGGAGAGCGCCGCCGCCGCAGCCGCCGACGCGAAGATCACGCTTCGCCGCGCGTCGAGCACCTTCGCGCGCTGGTAGGCGGTGGGCACGGTCGGACTCCAGCAGGTCGAGTTCGCCAGCCTCCAGGGCAGGTCGTGTTGTCAGTGTACGGCGAAGATCGGCTCGTCGTCTTCGAACGGGCACACCATGCGCGCCATCTTGCGAATGAACGAGGGGTCGAAGGGCTTCACCTCGTAGTCCGTGGCTCCGAGCTCGAAGCACGTGTGCCGCATGAACTGATCTTCGTTCGCCGACAGCATGATGACGGGCACGTCACGCGTCTCGGGGTGCTTCTTGAGCTCGGCCAGCAGATCACGCCCGTCGCGGCTCTGGTGAATGTCGAGCACGATGAGATCAGGGTGATGCTCCCGTGCAATCTCGACCACGTTCGACTTCGTGTCGGTGAGCACGTCGATGCCGAAGCGGCGGGCCTCGCGTTTGAGCGCATTGACGAGCAGCGGCTCGTCGTCAGAAACCAGAATCGTCGGTGTTCGCAGCATGATGCACCCCGGGGGAGGGAGGAGAGGGCTGACTTCCCATGCAGCAACAGGCAGACCACACCGTCGCCCGGCTGAACTCGCCGGGTTGGCGTCTCGGTCGTGGGGTGTCTTCGTCTGGCGGGGTGACAGTCGACTTCGACCGCCATCGACCCGCATGCGCAGCCTTTTCGGCACGCTCGTGAGGATCCTGCAGGGTCGGCGACGAAGGGGTCGGCGCCGACCTCGACTTCAGAAGAGCGGGGCCTGGGGGCCGGGCACGATGTCGGCGATGTCGGGATCAGGCTCGCCGGGCTGACGCTCGGGGCGGTTGGCCTTCTCCTGCTTGAGGCGCTCCTTCTCTTCCTTCTTCTTGCGCTGGTACTCCGCGCGCTCCTGCTCTTTCTGGCGCTTCGTTCGTCCGGGCAGCATACGGCGTCACCTTTCGGCCAGTGGAAACCCTCGCGAACCCATCGGCCATGCCGGGCCCGCGCCCAGAGCCCCATAGCAGGCCAATCGGCCCGCGGCGAATCACCACTTTGGGCGGGCGAAAGATATCGTGCGCGGCCCATGTCTCTGCGGCTCGCCAGCCTGTCGGTCGATCTCGACTCCCTCGGGCACTACTGCCGCATTCAAGGGCTGCCGGAGTCGTTGCTCGACGAGCGCGCGAAGGGCCTCGTGTGGTCGACGGCGATTCCCCGGTTCCTCGAGCTGTTCGCGTCGGTGGGTTCGCCCGCGACCTTCTTCGTGATCGCGTCGGATCTGGCCGACGAGCGCCTGGCGCCTGCGCTGAAGACCTCGGCTGCGGCGGGCGTCGAGCTGGCGAACCACTCCTTCTCGCACGACTACGCGTTGTCGCGTCGCAGCCGGGTCGAGATCGAGGCCGATCTTCGGCGTGCGCACGAGCTGATCGCGGCCCAGACCTTGGTCTCGCCAGTCGGTTTTCGGGCGCCTGGCTACACGCTCTCGTCGGCCATGCTCGAAGCGGTGGCGGCGCTCGGCTATCGCTACGACTCGTCGACGTTTCCTGCGGCGCCGTACTGGCTCGCCAAGGCAACGGTGATGACGACGCTCTCGGCGCTGGGGCGGCCGTCGCGGGCGATCCTCGACTCCCCGAACGTGCTGCTCGCGCCCCGCGTGCCCTACCGCCCGTCGCTCGCCGCGCCGTACCGTCGGGGTGATGCGCCGTTTGTCGAGCTGCCCATGGCCGTGAGCCCCATCGCGCGCATGCCCTTCATCGGCACCTTCGCCACCAGCATGCCGTGGCCGCTCGTCGAGGCGACGTTCCGCCGTATTCGCCACGCGCAGCACTTCAACTTCGAGCTGCACGCCATCGACGTGCTCGACGAGTCCGACGGCATTCCAGCGGCGCTCGCCCGGCAGCAGCGCGACGTCGGCGTGCCGGTGCGTGAGAAGCTCTCGCGGCTTCGCAGGCTCTTCACCTGGCTTGGCGACGATCGCGAGCGCGTCACCCTGGCCGAGGCCGCCACGCGCCTGTCGGGACAGGTCGATGGCTGAAGAGAAGCTGGGGCGCTACCGGCTGCTCTCGCTGATCGCCACCGGCGGCATGGGCGAGGTGTTCCTCGCGCGGCAGGAGGGACCGGCCGGCTTCTCGAAGACCGTCGTCATCAAGCGCATCTTGCGGCACCTCGCGCGAGATCAGGGCTTCATCGATCTCTTCCTCAACGAGGCGCAGCTGGCGGCGCAGCTGCAGCACCCGTCGATCACCCAGGTGTTCGGCCTCGAGCGTGAAGGCGACACCTGGTTCATCGCCATGGAGTACGTGCCCGGCAAGAGCCTGCGCGCGCTCATCGACACCTGCCGCGAGAAGAAGCTGCCCGTGCCGGCGCCCATCGCGGTGCGACTCATCTCGCAGGTGCTGCAGGGGCTCGAGTTCGCGCACGAGCTCAAGGACGAGCGGGGCCGCGCGCTCGGCATTCTTCACCGCGACGTCAGCCCCGAGAACGTGCTCATCGCGTCGTCGGGCATGGCGAAGCTGGTCGACTTCGGCATCGCGCGCGCGATGCGTGGCGCCGAGACGCGGGTCGGCCGGCCGAAGGGCAAGCTCGCGTACATGGCGCCGGAGTTGATGGTGTCGGGCGCGACCATCGATCGCCGGGCTGACGTGTACGGCGCGGGTGTGCTGCTGCATGAGCTGTTGATGCTCGAGCGCCCACCGCTGGGTGCGATTCGTGATGACGGCACTCCCGAGCCGATCGTCTACGCGGCGCCGCCGACGTTGCCCGAGCCGCTGCAGGCCGCGCTGCTCAAGGCGTTGGCCCTCGACGCGAAAGATCGCTGGAGCAGCGCGCACGCGATGAGTGAAGCGCTCGAGAGCTGGCTGACGAGCTCGGGCCACACGGTGCTCGCCGCCGACATCGCGGCGTTCCTCACCACGGTGCATGGCGCGGCGCAGCCGGCTCCCGTCTCGCTCGGTGACGACGTCGGCAACACCGGCCAGCAGGCGGTCTATTCGGGAACGGCGCCGCTTCCGTCGAGTCGGGTGCAGGGAACCTCGCCGCTGCCTCCCGCTGATCTTCCGCGAGCGCGCACCGAGCCGTTGTTGCGAGCAGTGACCGGGCCCATCGTCGTGGTGCCACCGCCAGAGCCAGCGCCCTCACGCACCGGCTTGTGGATTCTGCTCGCGGGCATCGGCACCGCGGTCGTGTTCCTCACCATCACCATCGTCGCCATCATCGGCTCGCAGCAGCCACGCGTCGTCGAGGCGCCGCCCACCGAGGTGCCTGTCGCAGTGGCCGAGCCGACCGATCAGGTGATGCCCGAGCTCGTGCTCGAGGCGCCGGTTCGGCCGGTGGCTCCAGTCATCGATGCGGGTGTGGCCGAGGTCGCGAAGGTGAACCGGCCGCCCGTGAAGAAGGCGACTCCGAAGAAGGCGAAGACGGGCAGGGTGACGGTGCGCGTGAACCCGTGGGCCGAGGTGTACTTCTCGAACCGCAAGCTCGGGGTGACGCCGTTCGAGCCGGTCGAGGTTCCGGCCGGCAGCGCCACCTTCACGCTCAAGAACAGCCAGCTCGGCGTGACGCGCAAGGTGACGGTGAAGGTGCCCGCCGGTGGCAACGTGGTGTTGCGCGCCGACTTGTTCAAGTGAACCTCAGACGACCAGGGTGAAGCTGCCAGCCTTCACGGTGCGCCCGTTGGCCTGAACGTCGACCGCGTGGGCTCCCGAGTACAGGCGGCGGATCGAACGGTGCGCCATCTGGAATCGCCGGCTGATCGTCTGTGACGCGCCAGCTTCGAGATCGAGCCGCGCGAGCCTGAACTTCTTCGTCGACGTGCCCTTCGGCCTCACGAAGTGCACCACCGCCTCCACCACCACGTGCGTGAGCTCGGCGCCGCGGTTCTTCACCGTGGCCTCGACCGTGATCGACTCACCCACCTTCAGCTTCGAGGGCGTGACGGCGCCACGCACGGTGAGGTCTGCGCCCGAGGCGCCCAGCAACGAGAGCGCTTCTTCGTTGCCAGCCTTCACCAGGGTTCGCAGCCCGTGCTCGACGAGGCGCCTTCGCTCCTTCGAGGCGCCCACGAGCCAGCGCTTCGCCGTCTCGAGCACGACGGAGGGATGATCCTTCGAGAGGTCGTTCAAGTGATTGGCGACCGACCGCCGCACGTACTCCTCGTCATCGTCTTTGAGCGCCTCGAGCAGCGGCAGCGAGAGGCTCGGGTCGGCCTGCAGGGCGGGGAGCCGTTCGCCCCAGGGCAGGCGAGGGCGCGAGCCTTCTGAGACGAGCCGGCGAACGTGCGGGCTCTCGTCCTTCGTCCACGCCTTCATCGTCTTCAGCGTCTTCGTCGGCGCGGCGAGAATGAGGGAGCGAATCGAGAACTCGGCGGTGAAGCGCTTGGTCAGCTCGTAGTTCGCCTCGAGCGCGGTCTCGACGTCGCGTGGCCCGACCTCGTGCAGCCACGTCGACAGGGGCATGTGCCGGAACACCTCGTTGCCGTAGCCCTCGGTGACGGTGAGCGGAGCCCCGAGCGCCGCGATCGCGATGCGCATCGCCTTCGTCACGTCGGTGGGAAGCGCGGCACCGAGCGCCTTGGCGATGTGGCGAGCCCGGTCTTTGAGCTCGAGCGCCTCGAGGCCAGCGGTCGACTGTCGAATGAACTGCTTCGTGGGGAAGTCGGGCCAGGCGTGAGCGAAGTCGCCGGCGATCTGCTTCACCCGATCAGCATTGAGGAGGTTCTTGAAGGGCTCGGCCATGGCGGCCGAATAGCACTGGTCAAACGTTCAGCGAACGTCTTCGTCTTCTTTGCCGTCGCGGCGCTTGGTGCCGCCATCGGGCAGCACGACGACCTTCGAAGGCTGCGTGGGCGCGGGGACCTGAATCGAGGCAGTGGCGAGGTGCAGGGCGAGGAGCAGCATGTCGCGACAGACGCTGCCACGGTTTCGGCATTCACGCCTGCGACAGGCTGCCGCAGAGTTCCAGCCCGGCGGAAATCGAGCACGGTGTAGGGTGTGGGGGCATGTCGCGTTGGGCCGTCCTCGTGGTGTCGCAGCAGCGGGTGGCTCCGGTGGACTTGCCGATCGGTCGGCAGCTGATCGTCGGGCGCGCGCGCGGGGTAGGGCTCGAGCTGAAGGATCCACGGGTCGACGAGCGGCACCTCTCGTTGCGCGTGGTGAACGATCGGCCCGTGCTCGACCCGCTCGGTGGCACCTCGGGCGTGTTGGTGAACGACGTGCCGTGCGAAGCGCCCGTCGAGCTCTCGGCTGGAGACGAGATCGCACTGGGTGACAGCAAGCTGGTGGTGATGACGCTGGGCTTCGACGTCGCGCCGGTGCTTCGGCTCGCGAACGAAGACGAGCTGAGCGCGCGCCTGGATGAAGAGGTGCGACGAACGGGCGGCTCGCGTCCGCTGGGCTTCGTGCTGGTGTCGACGGCCGGACTCAACATCGCCGCGCGGCAGGCGCTCACGCGCCGGGTCGTCGAGGCGGTGACGGCTACGGGCGCGGTCGCATCATGGGGAGAGGTCGCAGACGATCTCATCGGGTGCGTCGTTCCCGAACTGGCCGCCCCGCAGCTGCGTGAGCTGCTCGCTTCGATTCCCATCGTCGCAGGCCCGCGCGCGAGCACGGCCTCGGTGATGGCTCCGGAAGACGGCTCGTCGGGTGACGCGCTGATGGAGGCCGCGTTCTGTCGGCTGCTGCAGATCTCCCCAGTCGTCGACGAGCCGACCGTCGCAGACCCTTCGATGGTGCGGGTCTCGGCGCTGCTCGACGAGCTGGCGGAGCGGTCGGTGCCGTTGGTGCTCGTCGGCCCGGCAGGGGCAGGGCGCAGCACGTTCGCGAGGGCCGTGTTTCGCGCACGAGGGCTCGAGCCCGTCGTCGTCGCCTCGGAGCAGCTTCCCGAGGGGCGGCCGGCCGCGATGCTCGCGCGCGACGTCGACCGCTGGAGCACCGAGAGCGTCGAGTCCCTGCTCGAGGCCGGGCGTGACAAGCGGCGCCTGGTGGTGCTGACCGCGACCAGCCGCGCGCGCTTCGACTCAGCAAACGCCAACATCGTCGAGCTGCCGTCGCTCGCCGATCGCCCGCTCGACATCCTCGCCATCGCCGACGCGTTCCTTCGTGAAGCCCGCGCTGCGCTCAACCGGCCGAGGCTGGCGCTGGGCTCTGACGCGAAGCGGTTGCTCGCGGCGTACGCGTGGCCGGGGCAGGTGCGCGAGCTGAGAGTCGTGATGCTCCGGGCCGCGCGCGCGGCGGTGCGTGACGAGGTGGGCAGTGACGCGTTGCCGACCCGCCTCTCGCTCGCCGGGCCGAAGTCGAACCTGCGCGGCGCCTTGAAAGAGGCGGAGCGCGATCTGCTGCTCGAGGCGCTCGCCAGAACGCGCTGGAACGTCACCGCCGCCGCGACTCGCCTGGGCCTGCCCCGCCGCACGGTCGTGTACCGCATGGCCCGGCTGGGTCTTCGCCGCCCGACCAGAGATCGCTGAACGAAGCTTGCGTCGACGCGGGTTGGGACGCAGAGAGAGCCCCATGGCGACCTCGATGCTCGATCTCTTCCGCGTGCTCTCGGCCTTCGCGCCGGGGCGCGTCGATCTGAAGGACGCTCCCTGGGAGCCCTACGTCGATTGGGCCATCGCGCAGGGCCTCGCGCCGCTCGCGGCCTACAACCTCGAGTACCGCCTCGGCCACTGTGGAGCGCCGCAGTGGGCGAAAGATCGGCTGCTGTCGATCTTCCAGGGCACGGCCAACGACAACGTCATGAAGCTGGTGAACTTCAAGCGCTCGGTCGACGACCTCGAGGGCCGGCGCATCGCGCTGCTGGGCGCCGGATCGTTCGCCGAGAGCCTCTACCCTCACGTGGCGTGGCGGCCGGTCATCGATCTGCGCCTGCTGGTGCCTCCGCGTGACGTCGACCCGCTCGTCTCGTGGCTGCGGCGCGCCGAGTTCAAGCCCGACGAGTCCACCGCCGCGCCCTCAGGAGAGCGCGTGCTCTCGGACACGCGCACGCTCATCTTCGTCCACGGCACGCTGCTGAATGACCCGGCTCACGACGCGGCGATGCTGGCACGTGCGCACAAGCTGAAGGTCTATGGCCCGTCGATGCTGCGGCTCGATCTCGAAGACTCGCTGCTGACGCAGGCGCTGTTGATGGCGCGCGCCGGCTTCGAGGTGCCGATGCTCGAGTTCATCGATCTGCGTGAGCTGGTGCTCGGCGCTCCGTCGATGGGCGGTGACTATTCGCGTGAACCGAGGGCCGACGAGCTGCTCGCGCGGGCAAAGACGTACGGCGTCGAGCGCGCCTTGTGGGCTGCGCTGGGCGTGGTGGAGCGCCTCTTCCCCGAGACCGAACAGGCCGTCGCCCGGCTGCGCCCGTCGCTGATGCTGCCGACGCGTGAGCTGCTCACCCGCCTCGTGGTGACCCCGCTTTCAGAAGTCGGTCGCATGGAGGCGTTCAGGGGCGAAGACACCCTGCGCCAGCTGCTGACCGGCGGTTGATTCGCGACAACGCCCGCAAGCAAGACAGCCGGCCGATCTTTGCGCTAGGAGCCGCTCCCATGCGCATCTCGGTCATTGGCTCTGGCTACGTCGGCCTCGTCGCAGGCACCTGCTTCGCGGACTCGGGCAACGACGTCATCTGTGTCGACATCGATCAGCGGAAGATCGACATGCTCAAGCGTGGCGAGATTCCCATCTACGAGCCCGGCCTCGAAGAGCTCGTCACCAAGAACGTGAAGGACAATCGGCTCACGTTCTCGACCGATCTCAAGGCGTCGGTCGCGCACTCGCAGGTGGTGTTCATCGCCGTCGGCACGCCCGAGGGTGAGAGCGGCGAGGCCGACCTGCAGTACGTGCTCGCGGCGGCGAAGGAGATCGGCCGCGCGATGACTGGCTACACGGTCATCGTCGACAAGAGCACCGTGCCCGTGGGCACCGCCGACAAGGTGCGCGCCGCCATCGCGGGCGAGACGAAGCACCCGTTCGACGTCGTCTCGAACCCCGAGTTCCTCAAAGAGGGCGCGGCGCTCGACGACTTCTTCAAGCCCGATCGCGTCGTCATCGGCGCCGAGACCGAGAAGGCCCGCAACGTGATGGGCGAGCTCTACGCGCCCTTCGTTCGCACCGAGCACCCGATCATCTACATGGACACGCGCTCGGCCGAGCTGACCAAGTACGCGTCGAACTCGATGCTCGCGACCCGCATCTCGTTCATGAACGACATCGCCAGCCTCTGCGACAAGGTCGGCGCCGACGTCGACGCCGTTCGCAAGGGCATGGGCGCCGACAAGCGCATCGGTTACCCCTTCCTCTTCCCCGGCGTGGGCTACGGCGGCAGCTGCTTCCCCAAAGACGTGAAGGCGCTCATCACCACGGCGCGTGAGTACGGCCTCGAGTTCGATCTGCTGCGCGCGGTCGAGCGCACCAACGAGAAGCAGAAGAAGCTGCTCGTCGCGAAGGCGCTCAAGCACTTCGGCGGCTCGGTCGACGGCAAGACGTTCGCGGTCTGGGGCCTGGCGTTCAAGCCGAAGACCGACGACATGCGTGAGGCGCCGTCGATCGAGATCATCGAGGGCCTGGCGGCGAAGGGCGCGAAGGTGAAGGCGTTCGACCCTGTCGCCACCGAGACGGCCAAGCGCGCGCTGAAGGATCGCTGCCAGTACATGGAGAAGCCCTACGACGCGCTCGAAGGCGTTGACGCGCTCTTCGTGGTGACCGAGTGGAATGACTTCCGCAACGTCGACTTCGGCCGCATGAAGTCGATGATGAAGCAGCCGGTGGTGTTCGACGGCCGCAACATCTACGCGCCCGCGAAGCTGCGTGAGGCTGGCTTCACGTACTACGGCATCGGCCGGCCCTGACGATGGAGGCGGTGACGACCCCCGCACCGCTCTGGCCCATCGCTGCCGTCAAGGCGCTGCGCCCGAAGCAGTGGACGAAGAACGGCGTCTTGCTGGTGCCGCTCATCTTCGCCAAGTCTGCCGTTGAAGGCGGGCTGGTGGTGAAGGCGCTCGTCGCCGTCATCGCGTTCAGCCTGCTCGCGAGCGGCGTGTACGTCGTCAACGATTGGGTCGATCGCGAGAAAGACCGGCTGCACCCCGAGAAGCGCAAGCGGCCCATCGCCGCGGGGCATCTCGGGTTTGGCTCGGCGATGTTCCTGGTCGCGCTCTGCTGGGCTGGAGCCGGCGCGCTGGGCTGGTGGCTGGGCCTTCCGTTCCTGGGCGTGCTCGGCGGCTACCTGTTGCTGCAGGTGCTTTACACGGGCGGGCTCAAGCACATGGTGCTGCTCGACGTGATGGCCATCGCGCTCGGGTTCATCTTGCGCGTCGTCGCCGGAGCCACCGCCATCGACGTCTCGGTGTCGAACTGGTTGTTCCTCTGCACGCTGCTGGGCGCGGTCTTCCTCGGCTTTGCCAAACGCCGCGCAGAGCTGTCGTCACTGGAAGAGGCCGCGTCGCATCGCGCGAACCTGGCCGACTACACGGTGCCGATGCTCGATCAGATGATGAGCATCTCGGCGGCGTGCACGGTGCTCGCGTACGGCCTGTATTCGGTGTCGCCCGAGACGGTGGCGCACGTCGGCTCCGACCGGCTCAAGTTCACGGTGCCGTGCGTGTTGTACGGCGTGTTCCGGTATCTGTTCCTCGTGCACAAGCGCGGGCAGGGTGGGGCCCCCGAGAAGGTGCTGCTCGGAGACTTCCCGATTCAGGCCACCATCGCGCTCATTCTCGCGATCGCGGCGTGGGCGCTCTATTTCCCGAAGTGAGTCAGGTTGTGCGGCGCGGTGACGTCGACGCTCTCCGCAGCGCCATCCACCCGGACATGCCCCACACGCTCCAGGAAAAACGTCTCACGACGTTTCGGGTTCAACTCCCGGCTGCCGAGACATTCGGCACCAACAGCGGCTTTTCCACTCGGGTGGCGTTGCGGAACGTCAGCAGCCGTGCAGGTTCATCGAGGCGATCGCCAGCAGACTGAACAGTCGCGCAGATGGGAACCAGCCACGACACCGCGAGGTGTTCCCCCAGCGAGAAGTCCGCCGTCTGCCGCCACGCTGCGCCAACGCCGCTGAAGACGATCGCGACGAGCAGGTTTGCGAGGGGCAACAGCATCATCACCGCGACTGCGCCCCAGCTGCGATCGGCCGCCGCTGCGAGCAGACCGACCCCGTTCACTGCGGCCGTCACGCCGATCACTCCACCGTTCATCGAGCTCATGCTCGTGATCAGTGCAGCCCGTCGACCCTCGCAACTCGCGGGAATCGCGCCGTCACCTCATTGCATTGCGCAGCCGGTTTCCCACGCTGCGCACGTCACATCGCCTTCTTGACCCGCGCGCCCTTCATCAGCGTCTCGATGCGTTCGAGCACCTCGGCCTTGTACACACGCGACCCGCAGTTCGGGCACGCGCCCTGCGGCACGTCGGTCAGCACCACGACCTTGCCGTTGACGGTGAGGCGCACCTCGACCGAGCGGTTGTCATAGGCGCCCCCGCACGGGCATCGGCCGTAGTCACGCTTGGCGTAGTCAGCCATGGAAGGTGCGCTACCATAGCGCCACCGTGACCCGCGTACCTCCCTCGCGCGTGCCCACCCGGGCACCTCAGCAGGCGAATGCCCAGGCGCGCGTGCGTCGGCCGCTCCCGAAGCCGCAGGTGCAGAAGGAGCAGAAGCTCAAGAGCGGCCAGTCAGACGACTCGCTCCACTCCGAGCCCACGCACCTCGAGGCCAAGCAGGCCGCCGAAGAGACCGGCGCCCACAGCATGGAGGCCCTCGCCCATGCGCTTGCTCACGCCGAGCAGGACGGCGCGAAGGAAGCGAAGGAGGCCCACGCCGAGGCGCGCGAGCAGGCCGAGAAAGAAGAGAAGCCGAGCGGGTTCTTCGCTCGCATGTTCTCTCCGAAGGGCGCCCAGAAGCAGGGCCAGAAGCCGCAGCAGTCCGCTCCCGCCCAGGCGAAAGCGCAGACCTCGCAACAACCCGCGCTCAAGAAGTCGGTGCGCGACGGCTTCGAGAAGAACGACCCTCGCGCCACCGGAGTCAACTCCGCGAGCTTCAGCTCACTCAGCGCAGTGGGCACCGTGCAGAGCAAGCTGGGCGGCTCCATTCTTCGCCCCGATCGCCCGCCCGACGCGTTCGCGCTCCTTCGAGAGGCCAAAGAGCGCGGCGTGCTCTTCAAGGAAGATTGGGATCGCGAAGGCCACTCCGAGGATCAAGACGACCCCGAGCTCGCGGCCGCCGTCGAAGAGGTCATCTCGCGGCTCTTCGGCAAAGCCGGAATTCTGCGCGTGGGCCCGGGCCGCAACGAGCAGGACGAGCCCGTCGTCGTCGTCGTCGCCACGCAGGGCTTCTCCGATGCGTCCCTTGCAGCGATCCCCGAGAAGGCTG
The DNA here is from genome assembly GCA_040275325.1 of Myxococcaceae bacterium. Taxonomy (GTDB): domain Bacteria; phylum Myxococcota; class Myxococcia; order Myxococcales; family Myxococcaceae; genus Xiheimicrobium. The sequence continues at coordinate 17,210 of JBEOKA010000394.1, forward strand.
GCCGCTTTCCCACGATGCTCGCGCTGTCGTTTGAACTCCTGCCGCTGCGCCGGGAGCGGTAAGCACCCGGTTCATGGACTTCGACAAGAGCCTCATCTCGCAGGTGGAGCAGGCCATCGGCCGCTCCATCGGCCAGGCCCCCGTTCTCAAGCTCAAGGGCGAGGCGTCGAGCCGCAGCTACTACCGCGTGGGCACGCCGCCCGAGTCGTGGGTCGTCATGGTGATGCCGCCCGACGCGGCGAAGAAGAGCGACGAGGCCACGAAGGGAGACGCGCCCACCGAGTTGCCGTTCGTGAACGTGCACCGCTACCTCACGAAGCTGGGCATTCGGGTGCCGCGCATTCTTCGCTACGACGAGCCCGCCGGCATGATGGTGATCGAGGATCTCACCGACGAGACCTTCGAGCAGGCGATCCTCAAGGGTGACAAGGCGAAGTGGTACACGCGCGCCGTCGAGCTGCTGGCCCAGCTCCGCGCCCGCGCCGAGAAGAACGTCGACTCCACCTGCCTCGCCTTCACGCGCGCCTTCGACGTCGATCTCTACGACTGGGAGCTGCACCACTTTCGCGAGTGGGGCCTCGAGGCGTGGAGCAACCAGAAGCCGACGACCGAGGAGCGCACGCAGCTCGACGCGATCTTCCAGCGCATCGCGAAGCAGCTCGCGGCCGCGCCTCGTGGCTTCACGCACCGCGACTACCAGTCACGAAACCTCATGGTGAAGGACGGCGAGATCGTCGTCATCGACTTCCAGGACGCGCTGCAGGGGCCGCGGCAGTACGACCTGGTCGCGCTGCTCCGTGACAGCTACGTCGAGCTCGATCGCGCGTTCGTCGACGGCATGCTCGACGCGTACATCGCGGCCTTCGAGAAGGAGACGAAGGAGCGCATCGACCCGAAGCCGTTCAAGCAGTTCTTCGATCTGCTCACCGTGCAGCGAAAGCTGAAAGACGCGGGCCGCTTCGAGTTCATCAACCGCGTGAAGGGCAACCCCGGGTTCCTCGTCAGCATCCCCGCGTCGCTGCGGTACGTGAAAGCCGCGCTCGACGTGCAGCCCGAGCTGACCGATCTGCGGCGCATCCTCGCGAAGTACGTCCCCGAGCTGGGCTGAACGCATGCGCGCGATGGTGCTGTGTGCAGGGCTGGGAACGCGCCTGCGTCCGTTGACGAACCTGTGGCCCAAGCCGGCGATGCCGTTCTTCGGCCGGCCGTTGCTGCGCTATTCGCTCTCGACGTTGCGGCAGCTCGGGGTGACCGAGGTCGGCATCAACACGCATCACCTGCCCGAGGTCATGGAGGCGGTCGCGCAGACGGAGTGCAGACGGCTCGGCCTCTCGCTCACCATCTCGCACGAGGCGGGTGAGATTCAGGGCACGGGCGGCGGCATTCGTGGGCTGAAGGAGTTCCTCTCGACCGGCACGTCGGTGATCGTGAACGGCGACGTGTTGTTCGCGGTCGATCTCGCGCCAGTGGTCGAGGCGCACGAGGCGAGCGGGGCTGACGCGACGATGGTGCTGCTCCCGATGCCGGAAGGGGAGAAGTACAACGCCGTCGAGCTCGATGCGGAGCGTCGCGTGCGCCGCATCGCGGGCGTCGGGCCGGGCGGAGATAGACTCTCGGGCTGGCACTTCACCGGCGTGCACGTGCTCTCGCCGAGGGTGTTCGACTTCATGGCGCCGAGCGGCCCCATCGACATCAACCGCGACGTGTACGTGAAGTTGATCGAAGCGGGCGGCACCGTGCGCGGACACGTGCTGACGGACAGTGACGTGTATTGGTCCGACATGGGCACGCCGCAGCGCTACGCGGCCACCCACCGTGACGTGCTGTTTGGCCAGGTGCCGCTGGTGCGCTTCGGAGACGCGTCGCCCTTCGCCGGCATGCTGCGGCACGGGCTCTCGGCGTGGGCGCACCCGACCGCGCGCCTCGGAGACGCCCGCGTCTCAGGTCCGGCGTGGTTCGGTGAGAAGGTGTCGCTGGGGAAGAACGTGCGCATCGGCGCCGGCGTCTCGCTCGGCAACGACGTGAAGGTCGGCGATGGTGCCCACCTGAATCGCGTCGCGGTATTGGACGGCACCGAGGTCGAGGGCGGCCGCCTCTACGAAGACGTCATCCTCGCGCCGCGCGGGGTGCGCGTACCGATGGGCTGACCCAGCCGGAGCGTGGCAGTTCCACGCTGGGGCGAGTCGAGCATCACGTGGTGCTGAACTCTGGCGAGCTGCGTGCCCTGACCGTTCGTTGCCCTCGTTCGGCTCGGTTGAACTCGCTCCGAGTGAGGTGCGGAATTCGCCCCTGGAGCGACACTCGTTTCGGCTCGGCGGCTGAGGTCGCTCCGTTTGAGGTGCGGAATGCGCCACTGGTTTGGGCTCGGTCGCTCCGTGTGAGGTGCGGAAACCGCCCCTGGTGCGACACTCGTTACGGCTCGGTCGCAGAGGTCGCTCCGTGTGAGGTGCGGAATCCACCCCTGGAGCGACACTCGTTTCGGCTCGGCCGCAGAGGTCGCTCCGTGTGAGGTGCGGAATCCACCCCTGGAGCAACACTCGTTTCGGCTCGGCCGCAGAGGTCGCTCCGTGTGAGGTGCGGAATGCGCCCCTGGAGCGACACTCGTTTCACCTCACCACTTCTGCCGCTCACCTTTGTCGGCGTGCGGCGCGCTCCCGAGACGTTCAGTCGATCGGGTAGTCGGTGTAGCCAGCCGCGCCCGGCGTGTAGAAGCTCGCGAAGTCGGGAGCGCGCAGCTGGGCTCCTGTCTTGAGCTTGTTCACCAGCGACGGGTTCGAGATGAACGGGCGGCCGAACGCGATCAGCTCGCCGCGCTTCTCGTTCAGCGCAGCCTCGGCGCGGTTCGCGTCGAAGTTGCCCGCGAGAATGAAGGGGCCACCGAACGCTTCACGCATGCCGGCGAGCAGCTCGGCGGGCGGCTTCGGCGCACCCATCGCGGAGTGATCGACCACGTGCACGTAGGCGAGCCCCAACGGCTTCAGCGCCTTCATCAGCGCGAGGTAGACCGGCGTCGTCTGCTCATCCATCACCAGGCCCTGCGTACCTGCAGCGGGGCTCAGACGAATCGCGACGCGATCTCCACCGATGGCCGCAGCCGCGCGCTTCGCAGCCTCGACCGCGAACCGAATGCGACCCTCGACACTGCCGCCCCAGCCGTCAGTGCGCTGGTTCGACGCGGCGTTCAGGAACTGCTCGATGAGGTAGCCGTTCGCGCCGTGCAGCTCGATCCCGTCGAAGCCCGCAGCGATGGCCCGCTTCGCAGCCGCCGTGTGCTCCTCGAGCGCCTTCTCGATGTCGGCCTCGGTCATCGCGTGTGGAACGGGGTGCGGCTGCGAACCGGCCTGGTCGGTGTGCATGTTCCCGGGCGCGGCGATGGCCGACGGCGCCACGACGCGCGCGCCCTTCGGCAGGTTGTGCTCGTGCCCGACGCGGCCCGTGTGCATCAGCTGCACGAAGATTCGGCTGCCCTTCGCGTGCACCGCGTCGGTGACGCGCTTCCACGCGGCTTGCTGCTCGTCAGTGAATATGCCCGGAATGCGCGCGTAGCCGAGGCCGTCAGGTGAGGGAGAAGTGCCCTCGGTGATGAGCAGCCCCGCGTCGGCGCGCTGACCGTAATAGGTGATCGCCAGCTCGGAGGGGACGTTGCCGATCGCGCGGCTGCGCGTCATCGGGGCCATCACCACCCGGTTCGTCAACGTGATGCGGCCCAGCTGAAACTTCGAGAAGAGGAGTTCGCTCATGGTGAGGCGACAATGCGCACACCCCGGCGTTGGTTTCTCGAAGCTGTGTGGAACGCACTGTCCCGACGGTCAGCTGCCCGGTCAGTGGCGGAAGCGGGCCAGCACGCAGGTGACGTTGTCGTTGCCGCCGTTCGCGTTCGCGAGATCGATCAGCTGGCCGCAGGCCTTCTCGAGATCGGTCTGGTTCTGCAGCACCTGCTGAATCTGCGCGTCCGGCACCATGCCCGACAGGCCGTCGGAGCAGAGCAGGAAGATGTCTCCGTCTTTGGGCTCGACGCGGGACACGTCGACGATGACGTTGTCCTTCATGCCGAGCGCGCGAACGATGACGTTCTTGTGCGGGAAGGCTTCGATCTCTTCGGGCGTGAGCTTCTTCGCCTTGAGGTAGTCGTTGAGCAGGGAGTGATCTTCGGTCACCTGCTTCAGCGTGCCTTCGCGGAAGAAGTAGACGCGGCTGTCACCGACGTGGGCGACGCAGACCTCGTTGTCGCGCGCGAAGTACACGCCGACGATCGTGGTGCCCATGCCCTTGTACTTGGTCTCGGCGGTGGCCTTCTCGAAGATGCGCATGTTCGCGAGCTTCACGCCGGTGGCCAGGCGGTTCTCGTCGTAGTTGCGCGCTTTATCCATCTTGTAGGGCCAGGTGATGTCCTGGTCCTGGCCGGTCATGCGGAAAAACTCCTGCATTTCGTCGACGGCGATCTTCGACGCGACCTCGCCGGACGAATGCCCGCCCATGCCGTCAGCCACCACGAAGAGCCGCTCCTCAGGCAACAGGAGGTAGTTGTCCTCGTTGTGGTTGCGCTTCATCCCGACGTGGCTCTGGCCGCTGACCTCGATGCGCATGTGGAGAGTTGCCGTGGGCTGAAGCTGAAGAGTTTGAGAAGAAAGCAAATCGTCACCCAGGCGACAAGCGCGCTCTGTCAGGCAGCGCGAGGAACGAACACCACCCGATCCCCAGCCGCGGTTCCACTGGAAAGTGCGGTTCCTGCCGGAAGTTCGAGAACACTATGGGCAGAAGGGT
>JBEOKA010000395.1:0-32206 GCA_040275325.1 Myxococcaceae bacterium
CACCCAGTGACCGTTCACACCGATCCGCTGATGGCGGCGCAGGAGACCGACTTCGATCTGGTGCTGACCGATTTCATGATGCCGAACCTCAACGGCGTCGAGCTGCTCGGGGTGCTGCGAGCGAAGCGGCCCGACGCGGTGCGGTTGCTGATCACCGCGGCGAACGACTTCAAGGTGGCCATCGAAGCGGTGAATCGCGGCGAGGTATTTCGCATCATCGGCAAGCCGTGGCAGCTGCACGATCTTCGCTTCGGCCTGCAGCAGGCGGTCGACTACTACCGGCTCGTTCAAGAGAACCGGCGGCTCACGAAGGAGCTGGCGCAGCGCAACGAAGGGCTCGCGACGCTGAACGCGGTGCTCGAGCAGCAGGTGGTGGAGCGCACCAACGGCCTGCTCGAGGGCATGATCCGCGCGCTCGACTATCGCGACACCGAGACGCAGTGGCACTCGTGGCGCGTGGCGAAGTTCACGCGGCGCATCGCCGAGGCTGCGGGGCTCGCGGGCGACATGTTGATGCACATCGAGCAGGGCGCGCTGCTGCATGACATCGGAAAGATCGGCGTACGCGACAACATTCTGCTCAAGCCCGGCCCGCTCTCGCCTGAAGAGTGGGTCGAGATGCGCAAGCACCCCGAGATGGGCTACCGCATGCTGGCGAACATTCCGTACCTGCAGGACGCGGCGCAGATCGTCTACCAGCACCAGGAGCGCTTCGACGGTCGCGGCTACCCGCGCGCGCTGAAGGGCGAAGAGATCGTGATCGGCGCGCGGATCTTCTGCATCGCCGACACCTTCGACGCGATCACCTCCGACCGGCCGTATCGGAAGGGATCTTCCGCGCAGGTCGCGTTCAGCGAAATCGGGCGGCTGGGTGGAACGCAGCTCGACCCGCACCTCGTGCAGGTGTTCCTCGCGATCCCTCCGACCGAGTGGGAGCGCATTCGCGCCGACATTCGCGTGCTCGAAGAGAAGGAGAAGGGCCGCTGGTCGGACTATCTCGTCGCGCCCGCGCCGCTGTTCGGTGGGCAGACGAGCGACGCGAACAAGGTCTAATCGGTGCTGCCGCGTATCGGGCTCGGGTGCATGCGGCTGTCGACTGAGCCGACGCCCGATCCGGCCTCGGTGATCCACGCTGCGCTCCAGGCCGGAGTGCGGCTGTTCGACACGGCGACGGCGTACTGCGCGCACGACGAACTCGGCGAGAACGAGCGGCTGCTCGCGAAGGCGCTCTCGGCGCATCCCGACGCGATCGTCGTGAGCAAGGGCGGGCTTCGACGGCCGGGCGGTGCCTGGCGACCCGATGGGCGCGCGAAGTCGATTCTCGAAGACGCAGAGCGCACGGTGGCGGCGTTGGGCCGCGCGCCCGATCTCTATCTGCTGCACGCGCCTGATCCGTCGGTGCCGTTCGCGACGTCGGTTCGCGCGCTCGGTGAGGTGCTGAGCCGCGGGCTCGCGAAACGCATCGGGTTGTCGAACGTGACGGTCGGGCAGATCGACGAGGCGCTGACGATCGCTCCGATCTCGGCGGTGCAGCAGAGCCTGTCGATCTTCGACGATCGGGCGCGGCTGTCGGGCGTGCTGGCGCGGTGCTTCGAGCGTGGCCTCGACGTGATGGCGCACTCGCCGCTGGGAGGGCCGAAGCGAATCAGCAAGCTGACCGGCTCTTCCCTGCTTCGGGAGCTGGCCGCGGCCCACCGCGTATCGGAAGCGGCGATCGCCTTGGCGGCCCTGCTCGACCTGAACCCGCTCGTCAGTGTGATTCCCGGCGCGCGACGTCCTGAGACGATCACCGACGCGTTCCGAGCAGGCGGCGTGGAGTTCACCGACGAGCAACGGGTTCGTCTTCGTGAAGCCTTCCCTGCCCTCGCGGCGCCGGCCCCTGCGGTCACGTCGGCGAGCAACACCCGCTCCGAGGTCGTGCTGCTCATGGGCATTCAGGGCTCGGGCAAGTCACGGCTCGTCGACGAGTACGTGAGAAACGGCTTCGTGCGCTTCAATCGCGATCTGCTCGGCGGCACCATGAAGGACACAGCGCTGGCGATGTCTCGCGCGCTCGCCCAGGGCGCGACGCACGCCGTGCTCGACAACACGTACACGACGCGCGCGACCCGGGCGTCGACGATCGAAGCGGCGAAGAAGCAGGCCGCGAAGGTGCGCGGCCTCTGGCTCGACGTGCCGCTCCACGAAGCGCAGGTGAACGTCATTCAGCGCATGCTCGAGGCGCACGGGCGGCTGCTGGGGCCTGAGGAGCTGAAGAAGCAGCGCGACAACACCGGCCTCACGCCGCTCTCGCACTTCCGCACCGTGCGTGAGCTGGAGCCGCCGTCGAAGGAAGAGGGCTTCGACGTGCTCGAGACACGGCCGTTCGTTCGCGCGCCTCGTGACGGAGCCGCCGGCCGGTTCGTCGCCTTCGAGGTCGCAGAGAAGCTCGAACGCACCGACGAGCCCACGTTCGTTTTTGCGTGGACGGAGACGGACAAGGCCGCGGTCGAGGCAGCCGCCCAGCGACTCGGAGCCACCGCGCTCATCTGCCCTCACGGAGCCGGTCCGCCGACGTGCTGGTGCCGGCCTCCCCTGCCCGGCTTGATCCTCGAGGGCTTTCACCGCGCGAAGCTGTCACCGCAGCGGTGCGTGGTGATCGGCTCCACCGAGACGCATCAGATGTTGGCTGCGACGGTCGGCGCCCGCTTCGTCACGGCTTGACGAGCACCATCGCGCTGCGGGCAGGAATCGTGAGCTGACCCGACGTCGGAATCGTAACTGCGGCTCCGCTCACGGCGTCCTTCAGGGTGATGGGCAGGCGAGAAAGCGCGCGCTGCAGGCTCAGGTTCACCGTGCGTTCGCCTGCGCGATTGATGGCGATGATGGCGCCGTCGTCTTCAGTCGCGCGTTGGTAGACGTAGAGATCGCGCTCGATGATCAGCGTGTCGCGAACGCCACTTCGCAGCGCCCGGCTCTGCTTCCGCGCCGTGCCCACCTTGCGCATGAAGTCGAGCAGATCGGCTTCGCGCGAGGTCAGGTTGCTCCACTTCATGGGGCGGCGGTTGTCGGGGTCGCCCGTGCCGGGCAGGCCGATCTCGTCACCGTAGTAGATGAGTGGAACGCCACGCTGCGTGAGCACGAACGCGAACGCCCACTTGGTGCGCTGAAACGGCTCGTCGCTCTCGATGGTGGCGGGCGGCTTGTTGTTGCTCCAGGCCTGGCCGTTCGCGTCGGAGTCGATCTGATTCGCGGCGATCGAGATGAAGCGCGCGACGTCGTGGTTCCCGAGGAACGGCGAGTTGAGCGTCTCGGGCGTGTAGAACGCCTCACTCGCGCGAACGGCGTCGTCGACCTGCACGAGGGAGTCGCCACGCCCGAACGCCTGCACCACGGGCCAATAGAGCGGGAAGTCGAACTGCCCATCGAGTTCCTGCGGGCCGATGTACGCGCGAATCTGCGCACGGCCATCGGCGCCGACGAAGGTCTCTCCGACGAGGTAGTAGTCGGTGTTGGTGATCGCGCTGATCTTCGCCAGGTGCTGGTTGATGGTGCGCCCGCCCACGTGATCGAGGTGCTTCACCGCGTCGAGCCGGAAGCCATCGAGATCGGCCTCCTCGAGCCACCACATGGTGTCCGCCGCGAACTGATCGGCCATCGCCGTGTTCCGCCAGTTGTAGTCGGGCAGGTACGACGTGAAGGAGCACACGAGCGGCTTCTCTTCCCACCCGCAGCCGTTCGTTCCGCACACGCAGCCATTGCCGATGTTGAACCAGCCATCATCACGATGCTGCCCGACGTACGGGTGTTGCTCGTGAACGTGGTTGAGCACGAGATCGGTGAGCACGCGAATGCCACGGGCGTGCGCGGCCTTCGTCAGCGCCTTCAGATCGGCGAGTGAGCCAAAGCGCGGCTGCACGGCGCGCGGTTGGCTCGGCCAGTAGCCGTGATAGCCGGTGTACTTCTGGCCGTAGGAACCATCGAACGCGCCATCGGGGTTCGCGTCTGGAGGAGACAGCCACAACGCGCGCACGCCGAGCTTGTCGAAGTAGCCGTCTTCGATCGCCTGCGTGACGCCGCGAAAATCTCCGCCCTGGTAGTTCGCCTGCGTCGGAACTCCGTCGGTCGACTTGTTGAGCGAGGTGTCTCCGTCGCGGAAGCGATCGGTGAACACGAAATAGAGAATCGCCTCTTCCCACTTGAACGGCTCAGCCTCGATCCAGAACGGGAGCAGCAATGGCTCGGCGGTCTTCCCTGCCTCGTCTTCCAGCGTGACCTTCACCGTGTGCTTGCCCTGCGAGAGGCCAGTCGCGTCGAAGGTGAAGACACCGCTGAGCTTGTCGAACGGCGCGGACTTCACTTCGCCATTGAGCGTGAGCTTCGGCGGCTTGAGCGGCGACTTCGACGTCCCGAGGGACGCGGTCACCGAGACCGTCATCGAGCCAGCGTTCGTGGTGAGGAAGTTCGTCACCTCGAGCAACGGCGCGGTGCAGTCAGGCGCGAAGAGGCGCGAATGTTCGGTGTCTCCCAGCCAGCGTGTGAAGCCGGTCGAGGGATCGAGGATCGGCCCGTCAGCGCCGAGATCGAAGCGGTACGCGTAGCCGTTGGCGCGCGGCTCGAGCGTCTTGCGGAACTCCCAGGTGCCGTCCGTTCGGCGCGTCATCGGCTCGGGGGCGAACGCGTTCCACTCTCCGCGCACGCTCACCGCGTCGAGGCTCTTCGCCGGAGCGAACTTCAAGACGCGCTCGCAGGTGCGAACTGGGCCGGTCGGCAGATCGGTGGGGCCACACGCGACGAGGACTAGGAGGAGCAACGTTCCGAACGGGCGCACGAGCAGGCTCCTAGCTGTCTGGCGCCCCGCACGCCACGCCCCGCCTTTCCAATGAAACCCTTCGAGCCGTTCGATAGAACACGCCCGCCCATGTCTTCCCGCCTCGTCGCCGCCGCGTTGGTTCTCGTCGTCACCGGCTGCAACGAAGAGTGCGTCGATCAGTTCGACTGCGTGAAGATCGCCTCGAAGAGCCCGCTCACCTGCGAGAACGGTCGCTGCGTCGTGAAGACGACCCTGCCGATGATCCCCTCGTTCGCGGTGCCCGATGCCGGGCGAACGGATGGCGGAGCGCCGGTCACTGGAGACGGCGGCATTCAGCCGGGTCGCGTCGTGAACGGCGACTATCAAGCGCGGCTCTCTGGTGGGCAGCTGGTTCCGCCGGTAACGACGACGGCGAGCGGAAACGCCACGGTGACACTGTCGACTGATGATGCCGGGCTCTCGACGCTCGCGTACTCGATGACGTTCATGAACGTCGCGCCGACGAACGCGGTGCTGATGATTGGGGCGCCCGCTGGCCGCAGCGTGTTCACCATCGTTCCGCTGAACGATGGTGGAGTGACGAGCCCGTTCGCGGGCTCCGTTCGGCTCTCACGCACGCAGGCCGAGGCGGTCTCGGCGTTTCGTTCGTCGTTCGTGCTCACCTCGACGACGCAGCCGCTGGGAGAACTCCGCGGGCAGATCATTCCCCGAGGTGCGTTCATCGGCTTCACGCAGCTCACGAAGACGGGCGGCGGCTACGGCGGCGGCGGGCAGCTGGTGCTCGAGGTCGACGGTGGCTTCATTCCCGTCGCGGGCTCGTACGAGCTGAACTGGACCGAGAGCGGCGCAGTGGCCAGCGCGTCGGTGAGTCAGGGCGGTACGGGGACTCCGATTCTGCAGCTGCCGCTCAACGCCACGGCCACCGGCTCGGCTGGAACGTTCGACCCGCTGACGCTGCTGTTCATGCTCCGCGACGCGGGCGTGTACGTGACGGGCTCGAGCGCCGACGGCGGAGAAGTCTTCCGCGGCGACCTCAGCCTCTCGCTCCGCTGACTGGCGAAGTTCGGCCGACGCGTGGTCGACTGCGCTCCGTGAAGCCATCGGTCGACAAGTGGCTGCTGTTGATCTCGTCGACGATCTTCGTCGGCGCCCTCGGATTCTACCTGGCGGCTCATGCCGGCTTCCTCTTCGTGATGGTCGACATGCTGGTCGCGTCGATCATCTGGAGCTGAGGGATGGACTTCGAGTCACGAGTCAGGAACTTCCTGATGTACGCGAGCGACAGCTGGGTCTCGCTGCTCGCCGTTGAGCTCCTCCTGTTGTCTGGAATCGCGTGCGAGCTGTTCGTGATCTTTCGCGCGCGCAGCTATCCGCCCGGAGTCCTCGTCGTCGCCTCGTTGTGTGGAGTCATTCTGCCTGTCAGCCCGCTGGCGCTCGCGTCACGCCAGGCGCTGGCCTCCGAGCGTGCCGCACTCGCGGCGCTTCCAGGCTCAGGCTCCGATGCGGGAATGGCTGTCGTTGAACTGAGCCACCACCTCACACTCGGGGCGCCGCTGCTCGTTGCACTGCTCATTCTCGCTGGCATCGGCCTTTCACGGATTCTGATCGGGCATGGGGCTCGGACTCCCGAAGCATACGCGCCCGTGGCCGGAGGTGGCGCGCTTGCCCTGCTCGTCGGCGGACTCGGATTCAACCTTGCCGGACTCAACGCGGTGGTTTTTCCGGGGCACACGATCTGCGGACCTCAGACCTATGCTGATCTCGTCCGCGAATCAGTCGCTGAAGCCGCCGCCCTCTCAAAGGTCGTGATGATTGGGTTCGTCGTTGTCTTGGCCCTCAGCTTCGTTTGGGGGTTCTTTCTGTGCCTTTCATGGAGTGCATCGCGGCCATCACTGAGCAGTGCCGTGATCGCAACGGCGATGCTCTCGGGCAGCGTGCTTCTCATCGTCGAATCGGCGCCCTTCATGTCGGAGTTGGGCAGGGGTCGCCTGCCCATCAACAACGAGTTCACCGTCTTGCACAACGACTGGCCGCACACCCCTCAGCTCACCGGGCCGGATGGGCTGGAGCCTGGGCTCACGGTCTTCGCGAAGTCGTCAGGCTTCGAGGTCATCAACCGGCCAACCGGACTCGGTAGCATCGCGTCGGCGTTGGAGTCGGCACGTCAACAGTTCGCCGAACTCCACAACGCCGCATACGACTTGAGCGCCGAGTTCAAAGTGACCTTCGTCGCGCAGCCAGAACTCACAGGTCGCCGACTGATTCCGGCGTTCGAACAGGTGTCCCATCGTTCGCGGTCGATCGAACTCGGATTTCGGCTCGTCACGACCATCGAGCGACCCCTTCTGGGTCGTCTCGAGGTTCCGAACGAGTCGGGACTCCTTCTGGGCCTCGTCTCGACGGATGGCTCGACGCCGATCACGTTCGGCGCCGACGAGACCTATGACGCATTCGCCCGCCGCGCGGTGGAGCTTCGCCGACAAGGGCCGGTTCATCTCGTCTTGCCGACCGAGTAGCGCTCACAGCGTGACGAAGATCTTCCGACGATCGAGTGTTCGCGCGATCAGGTGCAGCACCAGCGCATACGCGGCGAACTGAACGATCGCCTGACCAACGCTCGCCTCGAAGTGCCACCACCGCGCCTTGGGCACGAGGAACGCTCCGAGCAGCACCAGATGCGCGCAATACATGACGAGCGGGTTCCTGCCCCACGCGAGCAGGAACGCGGGCGCGCGAACGCGACGCAGACCGAGAAACACGATCACCGCGGCACCGAACGTCACCAGCACGAACGGAATCGACATGCGGTGTTTGCTCAGCGGAAGCACGAACGACAACCCGACACCGCTCACGAGACAGCACCGTTGCCGCGCACGAACCGATGTGGTGAGTCGCGCGCATGTCAGACGAGGCGTTGGCGCGACTGGTTTCCCTGCGGCACGGCAACCCCCACTCGCTGCTCGGAGCCCACCCCACGCCCACCGACGTCTTCGTGCGCGTCTTCCGCCCCGAAGCGTTTCGCGTCGAGATCGAAGCGCTCGGCAAGAAGGTCTCGCTCAAGCCGCGCCCCGATTTCCCCGGCATCTTCGAAGGCCGCCTGCCGACGAAAGAAGTGCCGCCCTACCTCGTGCACGTCGACTACGCCGGCGGTGCTTCGTTCACGCTGCGAGATCCGTACGCGTTCACGCCCACGCTCGGTGAAGCCGATCTGCACTTCGTCGGAGAAGGCACGCACCGGCGCCTGTGGGAGCGCCTCGGCGCGCACCCGATGCAGCACCAGGGCGTGTTCGGAACGGCCTTCGTCGTCTGGGCTCCCAACGCAGAGGGCGTGAGCGTCGTCGGCGACTTCAACGGCTGGGACGGCCGACTGAATCCGATGCGCTCGATGGGACAGAGCGGCCTGTGGGAGCTCTTCATTCCCGAAGTGAACGAGGGCACGCGGTACAAGTACGAGCTTCACCCGCGCGACGGCGCGCCCTTCATGAAGGCCGACCCGATGGCCTTCCGCACCGAGGTGCCGCCGCTCACCGCCTCGGTCGTTCACCACCTGCACCACTACCGGTGGAACGACGCCGCCTTCATCGACGCGCGCAAGAAGGCCGATCGATCGAAGCAGCCGATGAGCATCTACGAGGTGCACGCAGGCTCGTGGCGCGTCGTCACCGAAGAGGGCAACCGGCCGATGACGTGGCGCGAGCTGGCGCCGAAGCTGGCCGAGCACTGTTCACGCCTGGGCTTCACGCACGTCGAGCTGCTTCCGATCTCGGAACACCCGTACGGCGGCAGCTGGGGCTACCAGGTCAGCTCGTACTACGCGCCCACCTCGCGCTTCGGGCACCCCGACGACTTCCGCTTCTTCGTCGACACGCTGCACGCCGCCGGCATCGGCGTGATCGTCGACTGGGTGCCGGGCCACTTCCCCCGCGATGCGTTCGCGCTCTCACGCTTCGACGGCACCGCGCTGTACGAACACGCCGACCCGCGAAAAGGTGCGCACCCCGACTGGGGCACACTCATCTTCAACTTCGGGCGAAACGAAGTGCGCAACTTCCTCATCGCGAACGCGCTCTTCTGGGTCGACGAGTACCACATCGATGGGCTGCGCGTTGATGCGGTCGCCTCGATGCTCTACCTCGACTACTCGCGCGCCGCCGGCGAGTGGGTGCCCAACCGCTTCGGAGGCCGCGAGAACGAAGAGGCGATTCTCTTCCTGCGCGAGCTCAACGAGACGATGCAGAAGCTCCACCCCGAGGTCGTCGTCATGGCCGAGGAGTCGACGTCGTGGCCCGCGGTCTCACGCCCCGTCTCGAGCGGCGGCCTCGGCTTCAGCCACAAATGGAACATGGGGTGGATGCACGACACCCTGAAGTACTTCGAGAAGGAGCCGATTCACCGCAAGTGGCACCACCACCAGCTCACCTTCGGGCTGCTCTATGCGTACTCCGAAGACTTCGTGCTGCCGCTCAGCCACGACGAGGTGGTGCACGGCAAGAAGTCGCTGATCAACAAGATGCCCGGCGACGAGTGGCAGCAGTTCGCGAACCTGCGCGCCCTCTACGCGTGGATGTGGGCGCACCCCGGCAAGAAGCTGCTCTTCATGGGCGGCGAGTTCGGTCAGCGCCAGGAGTGGAGCGAAGGCCGCTCGCTCGACTGGCACCTGCTCGAGCACGCCCCGCACCAGCAGTTGATGAACTTCGTCGCCGCGCTCAACGAGGGCTACCGCCGCGAAGGCGCGCTCTTCGAGACCGACTTCCACCCGCAGGGCTTCCAGTGGATTCAGGCCGATTCGTCTGATCCCAGCGTCTACGCCTTCGTGCGGCGCGGCCGGAACCCGTGGCGTGAGATCGTCTGCCTCGCGAACATGACGCCCGTCGTGCGCCACGATTATCGCGTGGGCGTGCCGGCCGGCGGGTGGTGGGCCGAGATCCTCAACTCCGATGATCAGCAGTTCGGCGGCAGCGGCGTCTCGAACGCTCCGATGAAGGCCGAGCGCCGCGCGTGGGATGGGCAGCCGGGATCACTCACCGTGACGCTGCCGCCGCTGGGAGTGCTCTGGCTCGCGCCAGTCGATCCTCCCGGCGGAATCAAGGTTGGGTGACGTTGATCACCACGTCGGCCGCGGCGATCTGCTGCAGCCGCCAACGGTGCCGAATCAACGGCCACCAGTCGTACAGCAACGCCTCGAGCGGCCGCCACATCGCGACCCAACCGGTGATCACCAGGCCCTCGCGAAGGATCTGCCGAATCGGCCCCTCGGCCAGCTTCGACACTGCGAGCTCGGCAAGAAAGAGAAACAGCACCAGCACGCTGAGTCCCGTGATCAGCAGGTAGCGCGTGCGCCGCCAGTGCGTCGACAACCGCAGCCCGGCCTTCTCGATCTCGTAGCGCAGGTGCGCAGCGATCGCGTCTTTCACCACCTCAGGAGGCAGCGTCGCCTCCTGCTCTTCGAAGGTGAGCACGAGGCTCAGCGGCTGCTTTCCAATCTCGGCCACTGAGGTGAGCACGTACTCGACAGCCTCGGCGTCCAGCTCGCGCTCGCGAAACGGCGCAGGGTCGCGGTTGTCGAACAGGTGCCGCGCAGACTTGAGCTTCAGGTCGATGCACCAGCGGCCACCTTCGAAGCGGTACCGGGGCTTCGAGGAGCTGAGCTGCTGCCCCACTCCCATCAGTGCAGAACCCGTTCGCGATCGACGAGCAACATCGGGTGGTTCTCCCGCGTCTCGTAGGCGATGATGCGCAAGCCCGCGCCGCGGGTGCCTGACGTCGCAATCATCTGCTCTCCGTCGACCTGCGAGTTCGAGTAATTGAGCGCCACCTGGTACCGAACCTCGCACAGCGCCGTCATCTCGGTGCCGTCGTCGCCCGTGAACGTCACCTTGATCTGCCCGCCCAACGGCAACGCATCACGCGTCTCGACGAAAAGACCTGAGGAACTGATGTTTCTGGCAATCCCCCGCGTCATGCCCTGCTGCGTGGTGAGATAAACCGTGAAGACCTTGTCGAACCTCAGACTCTGCCGCCGCTCGCTCACGTGCACCTCTGTCGTGTGGTGTGACGTGACGAAGCCTACAGAGTGCGATGGTGTAGGCAAATTAGCTACCTGCTGCGACATTTGATTGGAGGAAGAATCATGCGTTGGCTCGTTCCCCTGCTGCTGATCAGCTCCCAGGCTGCACTCGCCGATGTTGATCAGAAGTTCGCCAAGATGCGCGACGCGGCCGAGAAGCTCGGAAGCCTGTCGGAGTTCATCGACAACTACGGCGGCTCCTGCGGGCCACTGATGACGGCGCAGTGCGAAGAGAAGCGAAAGGAATTTCGCCGCGGTGCCGACGGTCGCAAGCACTACATGATCGTCACGGAAGACTCGGCGAGCGTGCTCTCGATGGGCGACGCGAACCCGATCTCGGGCGAGTTCGTGCTGAACATGACGCCCTTCTTCGCCGCGGGAGACAGCGCGATCACGCACGGCGCGCCCTCGAAGACCGACGCGAACGGCAACGCGATTCTCCCCTACCTGCGCATCAACGCGAAGCTGCCCGACGGGTGGACGATGCAGCTGATGAACCGTCAGGTGCAGGCCCGCGCGCTGCGAATTCAGGTCGTGTTCACGCCCGAGGGGGTGTGGTCGCTACCGAAAAAAGGCGGCGGCTCGATCAAGGGCATCAAGACCCGCTTCGACGGCGTGATCGTGCAGATCGGCCGAACCGGCGAGACGATCGGCATGTGGTACGCCAAATAACCACCTTCAGCACAAGCGGCTTCGTGTCGAGGACGAGAAGACCCTCTTCGAAGGAGCCGCAATGGACCTCAAGCAAGCCGTCGAGAAACACGCCGCGTGGAAGATGAAGTTCCGCTCTGCCATTTCCGCGAAGGAGCGGATGGATCAGGTCACGATCGGCAAGGACAACGTGTGTGAGCTGGGCGCGTGGCTGTATGGGCCAGGCCGCAGCGAGTGTGGCCACTGTCAGTCGTTTCAGCTGCTGATCGAGAGTCACCGCCAGTTCCATCTGGAGGCCGGCAAGGTCGCCGCCGCGATCAGCGCGGGCCGCTACGACGAGGCACAACGCCTGCTCGACGGGCCGGCCTACGCCGCGGCCTCACAGAAGGCCGTGATGCAGATGATGAGCGTCCAGCGGGAGAAGCAAGCCAAAGCAGCCTGATCGCGCTTCACACCGGTCCTGAGCGCGCTAGCGTCCCGCTCCACCATGGCGGCTCGCGCAAGCGGTTCAGGAACCATCAGCTTCGGTCTCGTCAACATCCCCGTGAAGCTCTACTCGGCGAACGATTCGTCCGGGAAGATCTCCTTCAATCAGCTGCACGCGGAGAAGAAGATCCGCCTCAAGCAGCAGATGATCGACCCCGAGACGGGCGAGCAGGTGCCCCGCGAGAAGATCGTCAAGGGCTACGAGTACGCGAAGGATCAGTACCTGATCATCGACGAGGAGGAGCTCGAGAAGCTCGAGCTCACCAGCTCCCGCTCGATGGACATCACCGAGTTCGTGCCGCTCGCCGCCGTCGATCCGCTCTACTTCGAGTCGGGCTCGTACCTCGCTCCCGAGAAGGGCGCCGAGCGGGCCTACGCGCTGCTGGTTCGCGGCCTCGAAGACATGAAGCATGCGGCGATCGCCAAGTACGTCGCGCGCGGCAAGATGCACCTGCTGCTGATTCGCGCCATGGGCAACGCGCTGATCATGCAGTACCTGCGCTACGCCGATGAGGTGAAGCCGCTCTCGGAGATCCCCGTTCCCGACGCGAAGATCAGCGACGCCGAGCTCGGCCTCGCGCGCCAGTTCATCACCTCGCTCGCCAAGCCCACCTTCGACATCAACCAGTACAAGGACGAGTACCGCGAGCGCCTGAAGGATCTGCTCGATCGCAAGGTGAAGGGCGAGTCGGTCGATCTCACGCCGGTCGCCGCGCCACAGGCGAAGGTCGTCGATCTCATGGAGGCCCTCAAAGCCTCGCTCGCGCGCTCTGGTGCGATGCCCGCTGCTCCGGCTGCTGCTGCGCCCGCCGCCGAAGACGATCGCAAGCCGCCTCACCGCTCTCCGAAATCTGACGAGGTCGCCGACGCCGCTCCGAAGAAAAAGAAGGCGAAAGGCTGAGATCTTCTGAACGGTTGAGTGGAGGGTTCACACCTCATTCGCCGTTCACAGTGTTCACCCGAGTGCTCGCTCCTCACGCCGCGCACTCGAACGAGATCAGTCGGTTGAAGGCGCCTTGACGTGGCACACGCTTCGCTCTGGCTCTGCGCGCCATGACCCGGTTCCTGCTCGCCGCAGCGCTCGTCGTCTTCCTCGGCTGTGAAGGCTCGATCATGGGGCCGCGCGTCGAGGGGCCGGTCGGGGTCGATCCCACCACGGGGCTGCCCACGACCACGAAGCCGACGACGCCCGAGGAGCCAAAACCCATCGTGACGGCCTGCACGCCCACGCCGACGCCGGGCAGCGCGCCGATGCGACGGCTGTCACACGAGGAGTACCAGCACGCGATCGAAGATCTCTTCGGCAATGCCACGCTCGCGCAGCAGGTGACGGCCGGCTTCATCACCGACTCGGCGTCACTCGGCTTCCGCAACGGAGCCCGCTTCCTCGATGTGAAGCCGGTGATGATGCAGAAGTACCAGGACGCGGCCGAGACGGTGGCGACGCAGGTCACCAGCACGGCCAACCTGCCCCGCCTCGTCACCTGCCCCACGTCGCAGGGCGAAGCGTGCGCGCGCCAGTCGATCGAGAAGCTGCTGCTGCGCGCGTACCGTCGGCCGGCGCCCGTCGTCGATGTCGATCGCTATGTCGCCGTGTGGCGCGCAGGCTCGATGGGCGCCGACTTCCGCACCGGCATGGAGTGGGTCGTCGGCACGCTGCTGCAGGCCCCGAAGTTCCTCTACCGGCTCGAGCTCGACGCCGAGGTGCCCGCCGTTCGCCCGCTCGGCTCGTACGAACTGGCCTCGCGCCTCTCGTTCCTGTTCTGGCAGTCAGGCCCCGACGACGCGCTGCTCGAGGCGGCGCGCACCGGCCGCCTGGCCACCGCGGCTGACGTCGAGCGCGAAGCCCGCCGCATGCTGACCGACCCCAAGGCCGACCGCGTCTTCAACTTCTTCGAGCAGTGGATGGACATCGACGAGCTCGATCTGAAGCGCGACGCGACGGTGTTCCCCGGGTTGTCGCCGAGCCTCGCGGGGCTCTTGCGCGAAGAGGCGCACCAGTTCGTGAAGGCCGCCGTGCTCGACGGCGACGGCAAGTTCGAGACGCTGATGACGTCTCCCGTCACCTTCGTGAACGGCGATCTCGCGCGCCACTACGGCATGACCGGCATCACCGGCACCACCTGGCAACGCACGACCTTCACCTCGGGCAAACGCGGAGGCCTGTTCATGGGCTCGGCGGCGCTGGTGAGCCACGACAAACAGACGCGCAGCAGCATCGTGAACCGCGGCATGCGGGTGCGCACGCAGCTGCTCTGCCAGACGGTGCCCGCGCCGCCCGACAACGTGCCGCTCAACCTGCAGCCGATCACCGGAGAGTACAGCCAGGCCGACCGGCTCGCGCAGCACCGCACCAACCCAAGCTGCAGCGGCTGCCACGCCTTGCTCGACCCGCTCGGCGAGCCCTTCGAGAACATCGACGCGCTCGGCCGTGAGCGCACGATGGAGAACGGCCGCCCGGTGAAGACAACGGGAGAGATCGCCGCGACCCGTGACGCCGACGGCCGTGTCGCCAGCGGCCCCGAGCTGATGACGAAGCTCGCGAACAGCGACGAAGCGCGCGAGTGCATGGTGACGCAGCTCTTCCGCTTCAGCCACGGCCGCCAGGAAGAGACCACCGACCTCTGCAGCCGCCAACGCGCGCTCGAGAAGTTCAAGGACTCGCAGTGGAACGTTCGTGAGCTCTTCGTCGCCCTCACCCAGACTGACGACTTCCTCTTCAAGCCCGGAGCCACGCCATGAGTGACTTCTCTCGCCGACGACTGCTCGGGGCGGGTGGCGTGACGGTCGCCCTGCCCTTCCTCGAGTCGCTGCTGCCCCGCTCCGCTCGCGCGCAGGCCACCACCGCGCCGCGACGCGTGATCTGGGTCTTCACGGCCAACGGCGATCAGGAGTCGCGCCGGTTCTCGACGAAGAGCGAGACGGGCTTCGTGCTCGACGAGTTCCTCGCGCCGTACCAGGCCCAGCGCGCCGACATGCTGTTCGTCGAGGGCGTCGACAAGTACCACTACCGTCTGCCGGCGACACAGCGCGCCGACGGGCACCAGCAGGGCGGCTCGGCGCTCGCGCCGTGGAAGTCAGGGTCGGGCTCGTTCCCCATCGGCGGCCAGCAAGGCCAGACCATCGGCTATGTCCTCGGCCCCAGCATCGATCGCGTCATCGGTGAGCGAGTGCAGGCCGCGAACCCGAACGTGCGCTTCACGCACTTCAATTTCCGGGTCGGCGATCGCTCCAACAACATCTGGAACCAGCACTCGCACCGTGGGCCGGTGGGCATGCAGAGCCCGATTCCGCCCGAGACCGACCCGCTCGCGGCCTACACGCGCATCTTCGCCGGTATCGATCCCGCGGCCCGAGAGGCAGCGCTCCGTCGCCTCCGCATGCGGCAGTCGGCACTCGACGTGGTGAAGGCCGAGCTCGGCGAGCTGGGGCCAAAGCTGTCGGCCGACGACAAGCGCCGGCTCGATCAACACACCGAGTCGGTGCGCGAGATCGAACGTTCGCTCGGAGGGATGGCCGCGCAGGTGCCGCAGTGCACGACGTTCGCCACGGGGACCACCTTCGACGCCTACTCGCAGGACAAGTGGTGGGACGCGGGCCGGCTCTTCGGGAAGATCTCGGCCATGGCGTTCGCGTGCGATCTGACGCGCTCGATCAACTTCAACTGGTCGGGCAACACGTCTGACCGCGTGTACCGTGAGCTGGGCCACACCGACGGCCACCACACGATGTCACACGACTCGAGCGCCGCGTCGTTCACGAAGATTCGCCAGATTCACCGGCTGCTCCACCAGCGCACGATCGACGGCCTCTACAACGAGCTGAAGGCCATTCCCGAGGGCAACGGCTCGACCGTCTACGACAACACGCTCGTCATGCACTGGAGCGAGCTGTCGCAGGGCGACACGCACGGCAACTCGAACAACCTGGTCATGTTCGGCGGCGGCGCGAAGAAGCTCTTCCGCACCGGCCGCTACGTGAACCTCGCGAGCCAGAGCCGCAAGAGCTTCTCGGATCTGCTCGTGTACTGCTTCCACTTCATGGGCTTCACCGAGGTGCAGTCGTTCGGCGACCCGCTGCTCTCGCAGGGAGGCCTGCCCCCGGGCCTGACGTGATCAGCGGTGCTTCATGATGATGATGCCGGGCTGCTTCGGCGCGAGCGCCCGATCGATGCGGGCCTTGAGCTTGAGGTACTCGCCGTTCTTCGGCTCGCGGCGCAGCGCCTCGGTGATGAGCGTCTTCGCGCGCTGCAGGTTCGCGCCTGTGTCGGTGTAGAGCTTCACCAACTCGATCTTCTCGCGCGCGGTGGCCTCGCCCATGAAGAGCAGCCGCTCGAGCGTCGACATCGCCTCGCCGGTCTCCTTGCGCTTCAGGTACAGCGCCCACAGACGGCTCAGCGGCGGTGCGTACGTCGGGTCCGATCGAATCGCCGTCTCGTAGTCGCTCACGGCCGTGTCGAGGTTGCCGCCCAGCTCGAGTGATCGCCCGCGCACGTACAGCGCCGGCGCGAACTTCGCGTTCTCGCCCAGGGCCTTGTCGATCAGCACCTGCGCGTCGACGCCACGCTCCTGCAGCAGCCGCGTCTCGGCCAGCAGAGAGAGCAGCACGGGGTTGCGTGGATCTTCTTCGAGCAGCGGCTCGACCAGCTTGCCTGCTTCATCGTGGCGCCTGAGCGCGTTGAGCACGCGGGAGCGAAAGGTGACGACCTCGAGCGACTTCTGATCGGCGGCCTTCACGGCCAGCAGATCCTGGTCGGCGGCCTCGAGCTGCACGTTGGTGATGAAGTAGCGCGCGCGCAGAATTCGAGCCGGCGTCAGATCGGGCGTCGCGGTGATGAGCGAGTCCATCAGCTTCGCGGCCTCGAGCTCTTTGCCTTCGATCAGCAGAATCTCGGCCTCGACCGTCTTCGTCGGCGGGTCATCGGGCGCGCGGCGAAGAATGGGATCGATGGTCGAGTAGGCGTCGGCGACGCGGCCGTCGTGCGCCAGCAGCAGCGCCACCATGCGCAGCTCGTCGTCGGTGAGAATGCCCATGTCGCGCAGCGCGACGAACTCGGTGATGGCGGCTTTGTACTGATGCAGCTTCAGGTGCATGTCGGCGCGCGCCCGCTTCAGGCTCGGGTCGTTGCCGCCAGCCACCTCTTCGGCCTGCTTCAGCGTGAGGATCGCGCCGGGCTCGTTGCCGGCCAGTCGATAGGCCTCCGCGAGCTGAATGTACGGGTCGACGTCCCCCGGAGACGTGTTGATCGCCTCCTTGAAGTACGGCACCGCGCGATCGGGCCGGTTCTTCGCGAGCTCGGCGCGGCCCTCGGCCAGGATCTGCGCCGTCGTTCGCACACGTCGCTCTTCTTCGACCTTCCGCTCCTCGGGGCAGGCCAGAAGCCACACGCTGAAGAGGCACACGGCGACGAAGCGGGGAGTCATGCCGCGCGGGACCGTAGCCCGCGTGTGGGGTGATGTGGAGTGATACCCTGTCACTCCCCGCATGGACCCGTTCGTCCGCCGCCTCGTGGAGCGCCTCTTCGAGCCCGACTCGGGTCTCTCGAGGAACCGCCACTTCCACACGTTCGACAACGAAGAGGGGCGACTCGCCATTCGCATCAGCAAGCGGCTGCGCGCGCTGGCGAAGGACATCGACGAGTGTCACCGCGAAGGAGGCCGTCCGAGCGTCTCACGCGCGAGCGGCAAGGTGCGCATCGAGATCGGGCTCAGCCGCCTCAAGACCCACCGAACGACGACGATCGACGAGGCCGAGTACGAGCTGCTGCTGAAGCTGCCACAGGTGAAGCAGGCCCTGTGACGCGACTCAGGCGACCTGCGTCTCACGCGGCGACGTCGCCCACACCGGCCCCTTCATGTGGCGCTCACGCGACTCGCGCTTGCGGGCGCGCTCCACGTTGGCCAGCGGCAGCGTGTCAGTGGAGTCGTCGTTCTTCGCGGTCATGTCGATGAGCGGCTTCATGCCCAGCACCCTTTGCAGGACCGTGACCACGCCAGATCTTCGCCAAGTCAGCGTTCTGACGGGGCAATTCCGGCGGCTCCGTGGGGCGACGACGACGCTCGGGTCAAGCGAGCCCCAGGAAGCGTGACACCACCGTCTCCGGGACCTCGGGCGGCGGGCTCTGCAGGGCGGCGAGAAGCACCGTGCGCATGACGCTCGAGATGTCTGAGGTGACGACCGCGGCGCCCATCGGAGCGCCCCGAAGCGGCGGGGGCACCACCTCGGCGGAGATCATGCCGTGCGAGGCAGCCTTCGCGGCGATGACGAGGGGCAGGCGCAGCTCGAAGGCGCAGTAGCGGGCGAGGCGAATCGCCGTCTCGGACTCCTCGAGCAGGATCGCGCCGACGGCGCCTGAGACGAAGGGCCGCCACAGCGGGCGCGCGGCTTCGGCGGTGGGCACCACGATCAAATCCACCCGCAGCACGTCGCTCACGTCGAGCCGGCCGAGCGTGCCGAAGCTGCTGCGAAGCGCCTGCGGCTCTGCGCTGACGGCCGCGACACCGGGCAGGGCCTTGAGCAACCACCGCCCTGCCCTCGAGCCAGAACCACACACGATGACCTTGGTGACGAGCGTCGTTCGCGCCGAGCGGCCTCGCATCAGGCGGCCACGCAGCGCGTGCACCTCGGCGGCGCCCAGCAGCGGCCCATCGGAGAGCTCAGCGCCTGCGACGCGCTCGATGATGCCGCGCTGCAACAGCGCGCCGATCGCCGAGAGCACCTCGAGATCGGGAGAGTCGGTGAGATCG
The DNA here is from genome assembly GCA_040275325.1 of Myxococcaceae bacterium. Taxonomy (GTDB): domain Bacteria; phylum Myxococcota; class Myxococcia; order Myxococcales; family Myxococcaceae; genus Xiheimicrobium. The sequence continues at coordinate 18,743 of JBEOKA010000395.1, forward strand.
AGCACCTCTGAGATGCGCCGCGGGGCTCGCAACAGCTGCAACACCTCGGCGGTCACGGGGTGCGGCTCCACCAGGTCTGCGGCATCGGCGGTGCGTTGCAGCAGCTGAGCGATCGGCGGCAGCCCACTGAGCAGCCGATCTCGCTCGTCGCTCTGCCGCATGCCCTCGAGCAGCACGTCCTCCATCGCGCGGTTCACCAGCGTGCGGAGCGGCGCGGGCCCGGGCACGAACGCGAAGGTGCCCTCCCGCCAGGCGATCAACCGGAACAGCGCTTTCTCACCTTCGATCTCGCCGACGCGCGCGTTCACCGGCTGACCGGCCGAGAGCTGGATCTCGCCCTTCTCCGCGCCGTTCGCGAGCGTGAGCCGGCCGGTGCGGCGATTCATCGCGAGGATCTGGAGCAGATCCGGCAACGGCAGCTGCGAGAGCCCGCCTTCGATCTCGCGCGCGTCGCCCTTCAGATCCCTCGCGGCCTCGACGCGGCGGCAGAGGTGATCGATGCGCGAGAGCACCTCGTCGAGGTTGAACGGCTTCTGCAGCGCGCCGTCACGGAACGTGCGGAACCGATCGAGCTCGCGCGAGCTGGTGGTGACGACGACTGGAATGTCATCGGTGCGCGGGTTCGTGAGCAGGATCTGCACGAACGAGCGCGCCTCGATCAGCCGGCAGTTCTCGTCGAAGAGGATCACGTCGGGATGCCGCAGCACCGCCACCTCGAGCGCGCGAGAGCCGTCGGGCGCGTACTGCACGTGGTAGCCGCGCGAGCGCAGCGCCCGGGTGAGCGGCCGCACCGCGTTCACGTCAGGGTCGGCGATGAGGATCTTTCGGGCCTGGGCCATGACGATCGCTCCTCAGTACGGCTGCAGGTCGTAGGCGGCCTGCAGCTTCGAGACGAGCCCCTCGACGAGCGTGGGATCGCTGGTGTGAAAGCCCCAGGTCGCGCCACGGCCACGACGCTGGAGCAACGCGTACGCGAGGCCGTCTCCGAGCCAGAGCAGGAACTCGTGCCGCGCCAGGTGCTCATCACCTTCGAGGAACACGGGCGTGATCGTCGGGTGGGTGACGAGATCGGCGCGCTTGCCGAGCAGATACACGCGCGGCGCGAAGTCCGATGGAGAGACGTCGAGGCCACGCACGACGGGCAGATCAGCGCGAATCAGCGGACCGCCCACGTAGACGAGGCCACGCGCGCTGGGCTCACGAAGCAGCTCCCGCGCGACCTCCGACTGCAGCTCGTCGAACAACACGTCAGCGACTTTTCCGCGGCGGGCCGGCTCACCCTGCGTCTCGGGCAGCTTGGGCGAACGTGAATTCCCGAGCAGCAGCTCGACCTCTTCCCAGAACGGCAGCGGGTCGAGGCGCAGGTGGTGATGGAGCGATCCACGGCGCTCCTCCATGCGGCGGCGGCAGCGCATGAGCAGTTCGTCGAAGTCGTCGCCGTCCCGGGGGAACGTCGCGCAGCCACCCGTGAGCCCGAACGGAATTCGAGCCTCGAGGGCGCGGCCGTCTGGCTCCTCGAGCAACGAAGTGAGCGCCCGGCGCAGGAACATGAGCCCACCGAAGAAATCGGTCTCGGGGAGCAGCACGTGAAACTCGTGCTCCCCTGCCCTCGCCACCACGTCGGCGTCGCGCGTCACCTGACTGATCACCCGCAAGACGATCTGCTGCGCCTGCCGCGCGGTGGGCGCGCCGAGCCGCGTACGGATCGAGGTGAGGTTGTCGATGGAGAACGTGAGCAGCGTGAAGGCGCGGCCGTAGCGGCGGGCCTTGTAGATCTCCTTCGTCGCGTAGTCGGTGAAGTAGCTGAGCGTGTACGCGCCGGTCTCGCGATCACGCAGACCCTGACGCTGGAGCAACGCGAACCGCGCTGCCGTCTTGAGCGATGACGCCGCGAAGGCTCCGAAGCGCTGAGTGTCGGAAACGAACGCATCAGAGAACGTACCGTTGAGCGAATCACCGAGCTGAACGAGCCCCTGAATCTCACCGGCCGACGTCACCAGCGGCACCAGAAACGACGCGCCCGCCAGCCACGGGTTGGCCTGCACCAGCGTCGGGTCGACGACATCGGGCAGCGCCGAGCGGTCGATCAGCCCTCGCCACGCGCGCAGCCGAAGTCCGCTCCGCTCTCCCGCCACCCACAGCGCCCCTGACTGCGCGCCACAGTGCTCGCAGAGCTCCTGCAGAATGCGCTCCTGCAGCATCTCGATGTCGTTGAGCCCGACGATCGCGAGCGAGCGATCTTCGATGGCGACGGTCATGGCAGCGTCCCCGAATACACGAAGCGCACGGGGCCGCGCAGCCACACCTGAGAGAGATCGCGCGCCAACTTGATGTCGAGGACCCCGCCCGGCAGCTCCACCGGAACCCAGGCGTCGAAAGGACTGCGGCCATCGAGGGCCGAGGCCACCACCGTCGCGCACGCGCCCGTTCCACAGGCCAGCGTAATGCCGACGCCGCGCTCCCACACCGTGACGCGCAGCCCACCTTCTGCACGCGGCTCGACGAACTCGACGTTGGTGCGATTGGGAAAGAGCGCGTGGTGCTCGAACCCCGAACCGAGGCGCTCGGCCTCCGAAGGCGGCACATCGAGCAGCACGAGGTGCGGGTTGCCCATGCTGACTGCCGTGCCGATCAGCCCTTCGATCGGCTGACGAAGAAACGGGCCACCGTGCGGAAGGATCGGCTCCTTCAGTCTCGCCGGGCCCATCGCTACCGTGACGCGATCGACCTGCTCGTCACGCCACTCGATGTCCGAGGCCAGCAGCCCTGCGCCCGTCGCGATCGCCACCCGCTGGGGATGAACGGGGGCGTGCTCAGCGACGTGCTTGACGACACACCGCAGGCCATTGCCGCACATCTCGGCGATGGAGCCGTCGGCGTTGTGCACCACCATGCGCCCCTCGGTGCCGCTCTCGGGCAACACCACGAGCACGCCGTCAGCCCCGATTCCGAAGTGCCGATCGCAGAGCCTGCGGCTCAGCTCGGCGTCGATGTCGAGGCCCGAGGCACGGCGGTCGAGCACGATGAAGTCGTTGCCGAGGCCGTGGTACTTGAAGAAGCGCTCCACGGGGGAAGCTCATAGTCAGCACACGCCGCTGACGCGAGGAGCTTCCCCCGCCTGTCACAGCAGGATCACTGAACGGTGATGGCGCGAATCGGAGAGAGGTTGTTGGCCTCGCTCAGCTCCGGCAGGTTGCGGCCCAGGTCCGCCACCACCGCGAAGAACATCTGGCCTCGCGCGCCACCCTGCGTGAAGGCCGGCACCGTGTACGGCCTGGTGGCGCAGGCGCCCGCAGCGAGGTTGAAGAACGTGTCGCCGCTCGGAGGCAGCAACATGTCGTTCGCGCCGATCGGGTGGCTCGTCGAGAACGCCGTGTCGGTCGAGAGCAGGAACGAGATGTCTCCCGACGCCGACGCGTTGCCGCGGTTGCAGACCGTGACGTTCGAGGCGAACGGCGCTCCGAAGACGACCGACGTCGGCGCCGTCGCGCTGGTCACCACGAGATCGGGACCACGCCCCAGCAGGAACGAGCGCACGAAGGTGTTGTTCGTCTCGCGCAGCTCGACGAGCGAGTTGAACGGGTCAGCCACGGCGCCGATGAAGAAGGTCGTCGTCAGCGAGCCGGGAGGCGGCGGCGGTGCGTTGGCGTTCATGAACGACTGCACCGTCTGCGTCTGGCACTGGTTCGGCGCGAGGGTGAAGAACGCTCCCGGCATGAGCTGATCGCCGGGCAACGAGATCGTCGAGTCGCTCGAGAGCACGAGCTCGACCTGGCTGCTCCCGGGTGCCGTGCCTCGATTGCAGACCGAGACGGACGCGGTGAACGGCTCGAAGGGCGCGACGACCGAAGGCACCACCACCGAGGTGACCGTGAAGTCGGGCGCGCTGCCGATGGCCATCGAGAACGCTGCGCTCGTGTTGTTCGCGTCCGAGAACTCCTGCAGGGTGTTCCGCGGGTCGACGACCGCCGTCAGGCTGAAGAGCAGCCCCGGCGCGGGTGGGTTGGCGAACCCGGGCACGCTCACGAGGGCGCACTGGTTCACACCCAGGAATGGCGTCGGAGCCTGCCCAACCGGGAAGGTGAAGCCGCCACCAGTCAACCGCAGCTCGACCTGGCTCGACGCGCCAATCGTGCCGCGGTTGCAGACCGAGACCGTCGCGGTGAAAGCCGTGCCAGGCAGGAGCGCGCTCGGGGCCGACACGCCACCGTCGACCTGCAGGTCAGCCATGGAGCCGACGCCCATCGCGGTGCTGCTCGCGAGCTGATTGTTGGTCTCGATGAACTCGGGCACCGAGTTGTTGGGGTCGAGGATCACGGCGACGAACGGCATCGTCACTCCGGGCGGAGGCGTCGCGGTCGCAGAGAACGCCTGCGAGACGCACCGGCCCGCCGTGAGGGTGACGGTGAAGCCGCCCACGGGCACGGTGTTCGGCGAAGGCGGCGTCGCGAAGGTGCGCGAGGCCGTCAACACCACCATGCCCTGAACGAACGCGTCGACCGTGCCGTTGTTGCAGATCACCGTCGTGCCCGTGAACGACGCGCCCGCCAGCACGCTCGCCGGCGCCGAGACCGAGCTCACCGTCACGTCTGGAGCGAAGCCCACGTCCATTCGGCTCGCGGGGCTGGCGTTGTTCGTCGTCACCAGCTCGAAGCCACCACGCGTCGCGATCGCGCCGATGAACCAGGTACCCGTCGGCGGCGCGAAGGCCGGCACGGTCGAGGTGATGCACTGGCTGGGCGAGAGCGTCAGGCGCGAGACCACGCCGACGAGGAAATCTGGCGGGAGTGCGAAGGCCGTGTCGGTCGACGCCATCACCTCGACCTCCGTCGTGCCCGTCACGTTGCCGCGGTTGCAGACCGTCACCGAGGCGTTGAACGAGGCGTTGGGGGCAATCGCCGACGGGCCGCGCGCCGAGGTGACGACGAAGTCCGGGCCCTGGCCGACGACGATCGTGCGCACGGGGCTGGTGTTGTTCGCCTCGTTCGTCTCGTTGACGCTGCCGAAGCTGTCCACCATGGCGCCGAGGAACACCGACGCTTGCGTGGCGCCGGGAGGCGGCTGCCCATTGCCCTGAATCGTGACGGCCCGGCACTCGCCCGCCATCAGCGACACGGGAGCGCCGCCCACGAAGAAGTCGTTCGGGCTCACGCGCGGCGAGGTGATGATCGCGTCTGCCGAGAGGAACAGCTCCACCGACGTCGAGCCGCCCACCTGGCCCACGTTGCACACGTTGAGCTGCGTGACGAACGACTCACCAGGTGCGACGAGTGAGGGGGCGCTCGTGATGGTGACCGTGAAGTCGGGGGCGACCGACGGTGCGGTGGTGAAGGCGACCGGCGCGGCGCTGATGGGGCCCGTCGGGCTGGTGCCGACCGCCGTCAACGTGTGCGAGCCCGGCGTGACGGTGTCGGCGTTGAAGGGAACGTTGAACGGTGCAGCGACCGGCGGTGAGACCGGCGCTCCATCGACGAAGAACTGCACCGCCGAGACGCCAGTGCCCGAGGCCGAGAGCGTCGAAGGCCCACGCAGGGTGGCTCCGGCGCCAGGCGAGGTGATGCTGACCGATGCCGTCGGCGCCGCAGGCACCGCGCAGAGCACCGCCAGCAATGACTCCGAGCGCACCGAGAGATCGTTGAAGGTGCGCGGCGTGCCCGTGACGCGATCAGGCACCACCGTGCCGGTAAGGAAGCCCGACAGCTGCGCGACCTGCCCCTGGTTGCGGGGGAAGACGTGGAGGAAGGCCGTGTTGGTATCACCTGCGTGGCAGCCGTTGCAGGTGTTCACCGAGAAGTGAAAGCGCGCGTCGGGGTTCGTGATGCCGGGCGCGTTCCAGAAGTGGCCGGGGTTCGTCAGCGCCGAGCCCGCGAGGAACGGGGCGCCGTTGAACGTCGCCGGCACCACGTGCGTATCGGTGAGCAGCGCCGCGGTGTTGGTGTTGATGAACTGCGCGAGGTTCGGCGAGTTGTTCAGCGGCAGATCGGTCGTCTGCGCGACAGGCACCTGTACGAGCTGACCAGCCGCGTTCAGGTTGAACTCCCGCATCTCCCACGGCGCCGAGAGGGCGATCTCGTTGCTGCGTACCTGGTTGATGGCGCTGCCGTTGGGCCGCGACGGCGAGGCGTTGGGGCCGGCAAAGCGGCGGGTGATCGCCTCGAGCGCGGTGTTGTACGCGGGGCTGCCCACGGGAAGGGCTCCGAGCGCGTGCCAGTCGGCCGCCCAGCGATCGACGTCGGCCTGCGTGGTGGCCGGCAGGTTGAACTCGAGGATCACGGTGAACTGCAGCTGCGTTCCACCCGCGCCGAGCACGCCGAAGACGAAGCGGCCTTCACCAGCCGAGCCGCGCGAGAGGTTGCGCAGATCCATTCGGTTCACGATCGCGAGCAGGCGAAACGGCGCCCGCGTCAGATCGAGCCGCGTGCCTCCGCTCGCCGCGAGCCAGGGCTGCGTGACGATCGCGTTCATCGGCCGCGGGTTGACGTTGAGACCATTCACCAGGCGCGGCGAGTCCCACTGCGCGAGCCAGTTGCGCACGAAGAGCTCAGGGTCGTTCGGGCCCGCCATCGTCGTCATCAGGCGGCCGAACTGCCACGCGCCATCAGACGGGTTGGTGAGGCTGCCGGTCCAGTTCGTGCGGAGCGGATCTTCGACGACCGCGAGGTTGCGGATCATGAGCTCGGCGTCGGCGTTGACGGTGATGGGGCACTGGCCGCCGTCTGGCAACGTCAGCGCCTGCTGCGAGCTCGAGCGAAACTGGTTCACGGGCCCGCCAGGCTCTCCCGGACGTTCGAGCGACGACTCTCCCGTGCACGCGAACACCATCAGACTCGACATCACCAGCGCTGCGACTCGCATCGGCCAACCTCGGGGCAAGAGTTCGGCGTGCCCCTCAGCACGTACAGTGCCAACCCACCGTTCTCAGGATCTGGGGCGGTTGCCCACTCGGGGTGTCAGGTGAATGGAGCACACCGCTCCGTCACAATGGCTCAACCCTTCGAGAGCATTGGAGAAACGGGCGAGTCTGAGGCACTCAGTGGTGAGCCTGCCAGACTCAGCGCTCGTGCTTCCGCAGCAGCCGCTTGAAGTACATGCGATCGATGCCGGCAGCTGCAGCGGCGCGCGTGAAGTTGCCCTCGTGCTTCTCGAGCATGCCCTTCACGTAGGTGGCTTCGAAGTGATCGACCAGGCGTTCGCGCTGCTCGACGAAGGGGCGTTCGAGCGAGACGGGAACAGGAATCGGTGCGTGATCGATTGCAGCGTCGGGGTGCGGCTCACCTGAGAGGGCCAGCGCGCGCTCGACGGCATTTCGCAGCTCACGCACGTTGCCTCGCCACGGGTGGTGCTTCGCCGTCATCCACGGCTCCATCTGCACGACCGCGAGGGAGACGCGGGCACGGCGCTCGTCGGCGCCCGTCTGCTGACGCACGAGGTGATCGACGAGAATGGGCAGATCATCGAGGCGCTCGCGCAGCGGAGGAATGCGCAGTCGCACGACCGCCAGGCGGAAGTAGAGATCTTCGCGGAAGGTGCCGGCGTTCGTCTCTCGCAGCAGATCGCGGTTGGTCGCCGCGACGATGCGAATGTCGACGGGAATCGGCTCGAAGCCACCGACGCGGCGAATGACGCGGGTCTCGAGCGCGCGGAGCAGCCGTGGTTGCAGCTCGAGCGGCAGCTCACCGATCTCGTCGAGGAAGAGCGTGCCTCCATTGGCGGCTTCGAAGACGCCGAGCTTCTTGTCGACCGCACCCGTGAAGGAGCCGCGCTCGTGACCGAAGAGCGCGCTCTCGATGAGGTTGGGCGCGACCGACGCGCAGTCGAAGACGATGAAGGGCGCTTCTTTTCGCGGCGAGGCGTCGTGCACCGAGCGCGCGAGCAGCTCTTTACCGCAGCCGCTCTCGGCCTCGACGAGCAGCGTGGCGTTGGTGGGCGCGACGCGGGTGAGTTCACGGAAGAGCGCGCGCATCGGAGCGCTGGCGCCGACGAGTTCACCGAAGCGGGCCTCGGGCGCGGGCAGCAGCTCTTCTCGCGCGGCTTCGATGGTGATCGAGGTGCCGCCCAGCATGGCCGTCATGCCGGGTTCGAGCAGCGCTTCGGTGATGCGCACGCCGTTGATCGTGGTGCCGTTGGTGCTGCCGAGATCGCGCACGAGCACGCCGTGGCTGGTGGCGCGCAGCTCGGCATGCGCGCGGCTGGCGGTGGAGTCCGAGAGGAGCAGGTCGCTCTCAGGGTGCGTTCCCACGCGCAGGGTCGAGTCGCGGAGCTCGACGCGTCGAACGCCACCGCCCGGGTCGCGCACCACGAGCGTGACGATCTGCAGCTGAATGACGCGGACGTATTTCTGGACCTTGTCGGTTCGGCGGAAGTCGGAGTCGGCGCTCGTCATCGGGCGGCGCGAAGGTACGCGGCTTCTTCGCGAGCCGACAACGGATTCCCGACGGTCACTTGTCCAGCCGGGAAAGCAACTGCATCCACGTGACTCGCAGATCGCTGGCTTTCGAGAGTTCACTCGCGACGAACTCACGCACCACGGGCTCGGTCATCGGAACGGCCAGCCTCGACTTCGTCGGTCCCTCGAACTTCGGATGAACGAGCATGAGGTGAATCGCGCCAACGAGGCGTGGTTCGAGTTCTCGCCAGGCTGGGCCGAACACGTCGGTGAGACCGGCGAGCAGGCCTCTCACGTGCGACCCACCCTCTTCTGTCTTCGTCAGGTTCACCCACGAGGTGATCGGATCGACCTTCTTGCGCCGGTTGCGCCGCCTGAGCGCGACAGCGAACGAGATCTCGATGTCATCGACCTCGGTCTCGAAAACGCCCAGCGATCCCGGCTCGAGTGGTCCGGCGGATGTGTCGGTGAGGAAGGTGAGCAGGCCATCGGGCTTTGAAACGTCCTGTCCCTGGAAGCGCCAGGTCAGGCCCGGAGACAGATACGCAAAGCGACGGATCGTCGAAGCGAACACATCGGGGTCGAAGGTCGCCTCCTCGAAGATCTCGGGATCGGGGAACAACCGCAGCCGAAGCCCCTGCGTCTCACTGCTGCCGACGAGCTGGAGCGGCTCGACGACGACACCTCTCGCGAATGCAGCGCGATGGCAGAGCCCCTCACGACGAGACTCGACCTCGAGCCGTTGCGAGAGCGCTGAGACCGGGCCGAGACCGACCCCAATTCCGGTGCGAGTGACGTGAACGTGCGCGCGCGGCCCGTCGCGGGTCGGCGTGCGATGAAGGCTCGTGAAGATCGACTCGAGAAAGCTGACCCCGCTGGAGTCACTCTCGATCGATATCCCTGCACCGTCGTCAGTCACCGTCAGCCAGCCGTCCGCGACATCGACCGAGATGGTGGTCGCTCGTCCGAGGAGGTGCTGATCGATGCTGTTCCCGATGACCTCCCACGCCATGTGGTGGAGCCCGCTCAGACCGGTGCCACCGATGTACATGCCCGGCCGTTGGCGCACGGAGTCGAGCCGTTCGAACATCGTCTCGGGTTCGTGTTGGCGAGTCGCGGCCACGCCGCATTCTATCTGCTCAGCGGCGCGACTTCTTCCGCTTCACGGGCTTCGCCGACACGCCGATCGCGACCATGTCTCCGATGTCCTGGAAGTCGAGCACGATGGTGGCTCCGAGCTTCTTCGCCTTCGCGATCGTCTTCTTCACGTCATCGACTTCGACGTACGGCGACCACGCCCGGGCACGGAGCCACCTTCCACTTGACCAGCGAGCCGTAGAACTTCCGCGCGCGCTTCAGGTCGCGTCAGTGTTGAGTTCGAGGTGGGTGAAGGATCAGGCGGCAGAGAGCGCTTGCAGCCACGAAATTCGCAGGTCTGACTGCCTGCGGAGTTCGCGTGCGACTGCCGTCGACACCGCGCGGAACACGTCGTCATCGTGGAGCACCGTTCGTCGTGCCCCCTCGAACCGCGGGTGCGGCCAGCCGACGTGAATGGCGAGCACGAGCTTGCGGTGCAGCGCTGCCACGTCGCCCTCGAACGCCTTCGTGATGCCGTCGAGCACGCCGCGAACGTGAGAGCCGTTGTTCGACGCAGCGAAGTTCACGAAGCCGACGCGTTTGCCTCGCGCTTCCGACGTGAGGCCCGCGACGAGCTCGAGCTGCACGCCGTCGATGGTGTCGGCGACGGTGATGATCGTTCCCGGAACCATCGGCGACGGAGCGACGCTGACCGCGAGCCCGAGCAGCCCATCAGTGTGCTGCACTTCCCTGCCCTGAAACGACCAGTGGAGCTTCGGAGTGAGCCAGGCGAGCTCGTCGATGCGTGCCGCGACCGCGGAGAGATCGAGCTGGGCCGCTCCGAAGATCTGCGGGTCGGGCCGGCAGCGAACCATCGTTCCCTGCTCGCTGGTCCCTCCGATTCGCGTCAGCGGCTCGACGAGCTTTCCGCGCACGAACGCGATTGTCCATCGGGCGCCGTCGCGCCGAACCTCGACCTCGAGCCTCTCACTCAGCGCGTTCACGACCGCGAGCCCTGCAGCGAACGGCGAACCGACAGGAGACATCGACGTCAACACCGCCTCGAGCGATTCGACCGCGATTCCGCGGCCGTCGTCGTTCACGGTGATCACGCCATCGGCGATGTCGACCGAGATGCGGCTCCCGAAGCCCGCGAGGTGTTCATCGAGGCTGTTCCCGACGAGTTCGGACACGAGGTGCAGCAGGCCCGCCTCGTCGGTCGACCCGATGTACATGGCCGGCCGAACGCGAACGGTCGCGAGGCCCTGGAGCTCGGCGGTCGTGGCGTTCATCATCAACGGCTACGGGCAGTTCGGTTTCTCGAGCGCGCGCACTGCTTCGGCGGCCCGGCGCTTCGCCTCGGGCGTCCTGGCCTCCCAGACCTTCTGCTTCGCCTCGCGCAGCCGCTGCTCTTCGTCAGCCGACAGGCGGCACCGCAGGAACCGCGCTTTCGCAAGCAATCGCTCACCACGGCGAGCCTCCGCCATCTGCCGCAGCATGGGGTCGGTCGAACGCTCTGCCGCCTCCCACAGCGCGGGCGACTCCAGCCGGTACTCCACGAGCTCATCGAACAGCTCCGCTGTCATTGGCGTCTTCGCCACGTACTTTCGGACGAGCCGATTCTGCGCTTCAGCCCCCTCAGACTCGAGCGCCTGCAGCAGACAGCGCAGGGCCGCCTGATTCGAGGGCTCGGGCCCAAGCGCGACGGCTTCGGCCTCCTGCCATTGTTCCTCGGGCGGTCGGTTGGTGAAATCGCATTCAGCCCCGCGCCTGCGGACGTGCCTCGTCAAATCGCAGCTGATCGGAGGGCCGCCCCCCGAGACAGTCACGGGCAGCCCTGCCACAGGAGCGTCCCAGACCTCGGGCATCGACCACCGTGGGTAGAAGTCCAGCGGGCCTCCAGACCAACACGGCCCCGAGACCGTGATCTGTTTCGTCTCATGGCCGGCAGCGTCGACGAGCTTCAGCGACCCAGAGAGCCGGGTCTTCTCCTCTTCAGCCAGCCCCCACGTCCACCCTCTCGACAACACCCCACTCCGAACCTCCAGGGAGTCCCCCTGCAATGTGAGCGACGGAAGCTGACTCTCGAGCAGGGGTGGGCCCACGTCGACACGCGCCTTGATGAAGACCCGGGCCTCGAGCGAGAGCATGTGTGCATCGGTGTCGGTCAGCGGCAGGGCGCCGACTGCGGGGGGACGTCGCCACTCGAACAGATAGCGGTGGCCCGCCTTGAACCCGCCAAACGGCATGACCAGGAATCGACCTTCTCCAGCGCCTCGCTTCACCTCGGTCGCGAGCCCGTTGCTCACCAGTTCCCACCAACTCAAGTGCTCCTGGCGGCTCGAGTCCCTGAAGAACGGGACCTGGTCGAAGCAGTCGATTGGAAGCGGCTCACGCACACAGCGCCAGAGTCGGGGCTCGCCAAGCACGATCGCGTGCCGCCAGGAACTTCCCGGCGACGAAGCGACACGCGCGAGCTTCACCTCGATTCGGCGTTTCGTCGTTTCATCGGTGACGCGAAAGTCGCTCGCTCTGGGCGCCATGGGCGGAGCTCGAAACACCAGCGTGTCGCCGATGAATCGAGCCTCGTCGTCCAGAACCCTCGCATCGAACAGCACCCCTCGGGCGTTCTGTGGAAGCGCCTGAGTCTCGCCGCGAACGAACCCGACTTCGACGTTCTCTCTGATGGCGCTCTCGATGAACAGGAGGACGAGCAGCGATGACATGGGCACAGTCTGGTGGCGCGGGAGCTGTCAGATCCAGTGTCACCGAAGCGAAGCGAACTGAGGGTGCTCGAGCACCATGCGCTCGACGTCGGGCGTGAACGTTTCCCCGTGCGCTCCGCGCGCCGACGATCGCCGCCAGCGCTGCACCCACCGCTCACCAATCGGGGTCGCCAGACTCTCGAGCTGCGTCGCCGCGTTCGTCGTTTCGGTGCGCGTTCCCGTCGAGACGCCCTGCCCCACGAAGAACCCCGCCAGCAGAAACGACACGCGCGTCGGAGTCGCCGAGCTGTACGTCACCAGCAACCCGCCCTCGTCGTTCGTGTGCCAGCGAACCTTCCGCAGGAAGTCGACGGTCCACAGCGTCGGGTTCGCCTCGGGCGAGAACGGGTCGAAGAAGACGAGATCGCACCAACCGGGAACGCCGTCGATCGTCTCGCGCGCGTCTCCCACGAGCGTTCGCCACGTGATGCCCGGCCCTTCCCAGTGGCCCTGCTGCAGTACCGCCTCGCACGCCGTCTTCCACGGCTGCAGAAACGGAAACCCCTCGGGCGTCTGCAGCGCGAGCTCGAACGCGTTCATGTCGGACTCGAGGCTGATGATCTCGATCTCCCGCTTTCGCGCCTGCCCCATCGCCTGCACCTTCGTCAGCGCTGCGATCGCGTTCGCTCCGGCGCCGAGGCCGACGTCGAGAATGCGCAACGGCTCCTCGTGGAAGACGCCCAGCCGCGCCTCGAGCTTCGTCTGCTCGACGTACAGCGCGTTCGCCTCTTCCCACGGGCCGACTGGGTGCATCACCTCGCCGTGCTCGGTGTGCCGAACGGCGTGCGCTCCACCGCGCGTGGTGACGACCTCGAAGGCGCCGTGCTTCTGACCCGTCGGCTTCGGCTTCGTCGTCTTCGGAGAGAGCCGCTCGACGAGCTCGCGATACTCCGCGTCCCACCGGTTCTCGATGATCGCCGTGCGCATGCGCGCCGTGAGCTGCTGGAAGTGACGCAGGTTGTGAATCGCGAGCAGGCGGGAGCCGAGGTGGTGGCCGCCCTGCATGAGGTGGCGAATGTACGCGCGCGTGTAGCGCTTGCAGACGAAGCAGTCGCAGGTGGCATCGAGCGGCTTGTCTTCGAACCGGTACTCGTGCCGGCTGATGCGAATGCGCCCTTCGAAGGTGTAGCCGTAGCCCTGCTGGGCCATCTTCGGAGGGATGATGCAGTCGAACATGTCGACGCCGCGGTGCACGCACTCGACGAGATCGATCGGCGTGCCCACGCCCATGAGGTA
>JBEOKA010000396.1:0-40188 GCA_040275325.1 Myxococcaceae bacterium
ACCTGAGGGGCCACCGAGCCCCCCAACACCCCTGAGCGCATCGGCGGTTGCGGGTGAGAACTTCGTGCCCCCGCCTGACGTACCCAGCGCATCGAGCAACGCGCTCTCGGGCGCGACCTTCGGCGACGCAGCGATCGGATCAGCTGCCACGACGCTCGGGCTGCCTGGCGGCTCAGCCTTCTTCTCGGCAGCCATCTCGCGCTTCATGGCGACCTTCTGAATGGGCGGAGCGCTCTCTTCAGGTCGAGACGAATTGGTGCAGGCACACAACGACGCCACCGCGAGCGCGGACAGACGCATGACGACTCCCAGGTGTGAGTGAGGCGCCCGTGCAGCGAAGGCGCGGCTCGTCAGACACCGGTCGTCTCAGTGGGTTCCCGCAGCCTTCTCGATGGCGTTCCCCGCGGCTTTCCAGCCCTTCATGCCTTCGGACATCACCGACACGTTCGTCCACCCGCTCTTCGCCGCCCGACCGGCGGCTTCATGCGAGGCCGTTCACATTCGACTCGTGCAGTAGAAGACGAGCGGCCGATCGTGATCAGCCGGCAGCACCGTCAACGGGTACTCGAGGTAGTCGTCGAGCAGCACCGCGCCCGGAACCCACCCTGCCCCTTCACGGTACTCGGGCGTGTTGGCGTCGACCGGCGTCGCCGTCTTCGCGCGGAACTGGGCTGCCGCATCGGCCACCGCGATGTCCTTCACCACCGCCTCGCGTTTGCAGCCCACGAGCAGGACGAGCAGCACCGGCAGCGCGCGTTGGAACATCGGGTCGTCGTAGCGCAGGTCGACGGGTCGAAAAAGATGTCCCCACGGGCGCGGCTGGTTCGACACATGGCCATGGAGTCGACAGCAGAGGCTTGGGCCTTCAGTCCGAGTGCGCGAGGCTGCGCCCGAATGGCGGCGTCGACCGAGCGCTTCAACGAGCTGTACCGCCGGTTCGCGCCAGCCGTGTTTCGTCGCGCGAAGTCGCTGCTCGGCGGCGACGAGGCCGAAGCGCACGACGTCACGCAGGACGTCTTCCTCGGCTACTTCAAGCTCGACGGAAAGCTCACCGGCGCCGCGAGCCCGTTCACGGTGCTGTACCAGATGGCGACGTACCAATCGGTCGATCGCCTGCGCCGTCGCGCGCGGTGGCATGGGCGACTGAGCTCGCTGACCGCCGAAGAAGACTCGGAGGGCCCCACCGTGCAGCTGCCGTCGAGCGACGGAGGCACGGTGCGAGTCGAAGCGACGCACGATCTCGCGCTGCTGACGAAGGGCGAAGACGAACAGACGCTGACGTGCGCAATGCTGTACTTCGTCGAAGGCCACACCACGTCTGAGATCGCCGAGACGCTCGACATCTCGCGCAAGACGGTCGGGCGAGCGCTGGCGGCCTTTGCGGAGCGGGCCAACAAACGCGCCGAGCGCTTCACGCCGAAAGGAGCCGCATGAGCGAGCCACGGCCACTGCCTGACGCGCTGCTCGAGCGCTACGTCGCGGGCGATCTCACGGGCGAGAGCCTCGCCAAGGTCGAGCGCGCGATCGCGGAGTCTGCGACCGAGCGCGCCAGGGTCGAAGAGCTGCGCGCTGACTCAGCGGCGTTCCTGGTTCGCCACCCACCGGGTCCGTTGGCCGAAAAGCTCGAGAAGCCTCGACGCTCGTGGCTGGTGTGGCTCCCGCTCGCGGCAGCTACTGCAGCGCTGCCGATCTTCTTCGTGCGGCCGGCCGTGGAGCCCGAGAGCTCGGTGAAGGGCTCCATCGTGCTGACCGTGTTCCGACAGCGCGGTGATGCGCCGGTCGAACAGCTCGAGAACGGCGCGACTGTTCGTCCAGGCGATCACGTGCGGTTTTCGATCACGACTCCGGCCGATGGCTTCGTGGCGGTGATCTCCCGTGACGGCGCTGGAAAGGTCTCGACGTATCACCCGTTCGGCAGTCCGCAGGCCGCGGCGCACAAGGCGAAGGAGCCGCTGCTCCCGAGCGCCATCGCCCTCGATGACGTGCGTGGGAAAGAGCGCGTCTGGGCCATCTTCAGTGACAAGCCGTTCGAGCTCGCACCGTTGGTTCAACAGGTCGAACGCGGAGACACACTTCAGGGCATCACCGCGACGTTCGACTGGACCAAACCCTAGCCATGCCTCGAGGCCTCTCTCTGATCGCCTGGCCTGCGTTGTTCTTCGCCCCGGCGCCGTGGGTGTTGCCGGGAACGAACACTGGGCAGCTGTACGACACGACAGGCGAGCTGCGATGTGTGCCCTGAGCCGCTACCGGACGCGCTCCGCCGCGTGGTACGGCACCAGCGTGCGCTGGCTCTTCGTGGTCGTGCTCGCAGCCTCGACGCTGGCCTCGGCGGAAGAGCGCTACGCGTTGATCATCGGCGCGAACTCGGGCTGGGAGATGGACAAGCCGCTTCGTCACGCGCAGTCGGACGCCGAGCGCGTCGCGGGCGTGCTGATCGAGCTCGGGCAGTTTCCGAAAGAGCGTGTCACCGTCTTGCGCGAGCCCGACACGGCGGCAGTTCGGCAGAAGCTCGAGGCGCTCGGCCAGGCGGCGCGCACCAGCAACGGGCCTTCGCTCGTCTTCGTCTACTACTCGGGTCACGCCGACAGCACGATGCTGCACCTTCGCGGTGAGCCGCTTGGCTTCGACGAGCTGTACCAACGACTCCGCGACACGCAGGCCACCGTTCGAGTCGGCGTCTTCGATGCCTGCCGCGCAGGCGCCATTCTCGCGACGAAGGGTGGAACGCCGGTCGCGCCGTTCGACGTGAAGGTGGTCGACGAGCTCACGGTTCGCGGCCTCGCGGTGCTGACCTCGAGCGGCGCTGACGAGCTCTCGCAAGAGCAGCGCGCGCTGCAGGGCTCGGTCTTCACGCACCACTTCGTCTCGGGCCTGCGCGGTGCCGCCGATGGCGATCAAGATGGGCAGGTCACGCTCTCGGAGTCGTATCGCTACGCGCACCAACGCACCGAGGCCGACACCGCCGCGACGCTCGTGCCGCAGAAGCCCGCGTTCCGCTACGAGCTCAAAGGGCAAGGCGATCTGATCGTCACCTGGCCTGCGAAGGCGAGCGCGCGGCTGGTGCTGCCGAAGGGCGCGGGCCAACGCTACGTGGTCGTCGACGAGACCGAGCGGCTCGTGGTGGCAGAGGGAAACTCCGACGCCGAGCACGCGCTGGCGATGGCGGTGGTGCCCGGCAAGTACGTCGTGAAGCAGGTGCTGCCCGACAAGCTGAACGTCGCTCCAGTGACGGTCGCTGAAGGCGCGCAGCTCGATCTCACGACGCTGAAGTACGTGTCGAATCCCCGAAGCGCCGGCTTCGTGAAGGGCATCGAGTTGCCGATTCATCCACGCCGCGCGTTCTGGTTCGTCGCGGGAGCCGCCGTCATCACGGGTATCGCGTGGGCCGTCGCGGGCGGCCGATCGCTCAGCCTTCGCAACGACTACGCCGCGCTCTCGCGCCCGCTCACTGGAGACGAATCGCGTTCGCTCACCGGCTGGTCGCTCGCCTCGGACATCTCGATGGGCCTCACCGCAGCGCTGGGCATCGGGGCGGTGTTCACATGGTGATTCGCCTCTTCCTGTTCGCGTGCTTGAGCGCGTGCACGATCTCGAGCCCGTTCGGCGTCGAGTGTGTCTCTGATCAGAACTGCGGCTGCGCCAACTGCTGCATCGCGTATCGGTGCACGGCGGTGGGCCCACTCGTCAACGACGCGGGCGCGATGAATCAAGACGCTGGAACGCTCGCTGACGCCGGCCCCCGCTCGTGGACCGTCTCGACCTTCGCCGGTTCGACCCGCGGTTTCCGCGATGGAAAGGGCACCGACGCGCAGCTCGCGTCACCGTCGCAGCTCGCGCTCGACTCGAACGGAGTGCTCTACGTCGCCGACACCGGCAACAACTGCATTCGCACCATCGACCCCCAGGGAAACGTCGCGACGCTGGCGCCCAACGACTGGCCCTGCGGAGGCACCGCGCTCGACGGCCCCGAAGGCGTGGCGGTCGACCCATCCGGCAACGTCTACGTCGCGAACACCGGGAAGAACTGCATTCAGCGCGTCACGCCTGGCGGAGTCGTCTCGGTCGTCGCGGGCTCGTGCTCGCAGCAGGCAAACGAGTGCCTCAACGTGCCCTCGCGCTTCTCGCGGCCTTCGGCGCTGGCGTTCTCCGATCCCTATCTGCTCGTCACCGAGATCACCGGCAACCGGGTGAGGTGGATCGACCTGCGCAGCGGCTCGGTTGGAACGCTCGCGGGCCAGGGCTCGGGCACGGCGCCGCTCGCCGATGGCACCTGCGGGTTCGCCACTCAGTGCAACGGCAGCGCGACGGGCGCGAAGTTCAATGGGCCCTCGGGCATCGCCGTCGCGTCACCCGGCGTCGTCTACGTGACCGACGTCTACAACTGCGCCTTGAGGCGAATGCAGGTTCAGCCCGGCTGCGCAGTCACCACACTCGGCCGCTCGGGCTGCCCCATGTTCGTCTCGGAAGACACCAGCGGCATCATTCGCAACGCT
This sequence comes from Myxococcaceae bacterium, assembly GCA_040275325.1. GTDB lineage: Bacteria > Myxococcota > Myxococcia > Myxococcales > Myxococcaceae > Xiheimicrobium. The sequence continues at coordinate 4,497 of JBEOKA010000396.1, forward strand.
TGGGGTGTCGCTGCGGGCCGTGGCCCACTCGCCGGGCTCGCTGTCGTGGCTGACACCGGCAATCACCGAATCGCGACGGTCGATGACACTGGGGTGCTCGGCGTCATCGCCGGCACCCGCACGAAGGGCTTCATGGACGGGCCCGCGCTCGAGGCGCAGTTTCAATTCCCGGCCGGCGTCGCGGTCGACGGCAGCGGGCGCATCTTCGTGTCCGACGGCTCGAACCACCGCATCAGACTCGTGGAGCCCCAATGAGGTCGCTCGCGCTCGTGCTGCTGATCGGCTGCGTGCCCGTGGGCGGGTTTGACGCGGGCGTGATGACTCCGATCGATGCCGGGGCGTCAGTCGATGTAGGCATCGACGCGGGCCAACCTGCGGGTTGGAAGCTGATGGACTTCGCGGGCACCGGCACAGCCGGCTTGATGGATGGTCCGATTGCGCTTGCGCAGTTCAATCAGCCCACGGCGATCGCCATCGACGAGGTGGGCCAACTCTTCGTCGCCGACACCGGCAATCGGGTGATTCGAAAGATCGATCTCAACGGCGAGGTGACGACCATCTCGCAGCCGGTCTTCGTCGAGCCGCAGGGCATCGCGGTCGACTCGCGCGGCATCGTCTACGTGTCCGACACCCGCGAGCAGTGCGTGAAGAGCCTCGACACGACTGGCCGCGTCCGCAGCTTCAGCGGCACCTGCACGATGGGGCAGATGGGCTTTCACCGCTGCTACGACAGCTCTCCTGGCACCGTGGGCCCCGGTGACATCGCCGGGCCGATGGGCCTCGCCGCCGACTCCGATGCGGGCATCGTCTACATCGCCGACCTCGAGCACCAGCTGGTGCGCTTCGCCTCGACGCGCTCGAGCCTGCTCGGCACCCTCGCCGGCCGCGCCGACACCTTCAGCTTTCTCGACGGTCCGTGCGGCAGAAACTACTGCTGCGGCTCGCAGTTCAACTCGACGATCCCCGATTGCCGCGCGCAGAACTCCGCCCTCTTCCGTGGGCCCAGCGCGGTAGCGTTGAACGAAGCAGGCGACGTGCTGGTCGCCGACAAGAACAACTGCGCCATTCGCCGAATCACCTCGCCGACCGCGATGCAGTGCCGCGTCTCAACCCTCTTCGGAGCCGAGTGCACGCCGGGCGCGCCGCTCGCCACGTCGATCAACCAGCCGCTCGGCCTCGCCGCCGGCCCCAACGACACCGTCTTCGTCAGCGACTCGTCGAACCAGCGCGTGGTGCTGATCGACCCTGCGCTGCCCATCAGCAACCGGCTGCTCGAGCTGCCCGGCAAGGGCACGCTGGCGACGCCGTGGGGGCTCGCGGTGGCGAACGACGGCTCGGGGCGGGTGTTCGTCGTCGACTCCGGAAACAACCGGATTCGCGTGCTGCTGCCGCCCTGAAAACTCTTTTGTCCCACCTTTTCGGGGCCAGACGACTGACGGGCCATGAAAACCTGGCTCGCCCTGCTGCTCCTGCTCGTTGGTTGTGGACCCGCGCTTCAACCCGACTGCCGCTGCGAAGTGATGACCTCGGCGGGCAGCCGTGAGTTCGCTTGCGGTGGAACGCTGTGCGCCTCGGGAGACGGCTACCGCTGCAGCATGACCGGAATCGTGAGCCGCGACGCGCAGGCGTGCATGCCGAGCTCGCCGGGCCCCACGTGCACGCCGAAGCCCTGCAACGGCGCGTGCGGCGCGATGCCCGATGGATGTGGAGGAACGCTCCAGTGCGCGACGTGCGCGGCCGGCCAGCGCTGCAACGCAAGCAACACCTGCGAGTCGCTGTGCACCGGAGTCACCTGCGGCTCTGGCCAGCGGTGCGAGCCGACCACCGGACAGTGTCAGGCCGATGCGTGCACGCAGGCGAACGCGGTGTGCGGCGTGGTGAATGGCCAGACGTGCGGCACGTGTCCTGGCGGCTCGGTGTGCTCGTCCACGAAGCGGCTGTGCGTCGAGACGGTCGCGACGCTGCCGCACACCCAATACGTGTCGTCAGCAGTCCTCGCGGGCGATCAGCTCTTCGTGACGACGACCGCCTCGCTCAACCAGTCGGCCCGCGATCTCACGGCCGTCGATCTCACCTCGAAGCAGACGCGCACCGTGGCGAGCGGCAAGGTGTACTCGCCGCTGACGGTGAAGAACGGCACGGTGTTCTGGGGCGAAGCGACGGGCCTCCGCCGACTGGACCCCGGCATGACGACGCCGACGACGATTCCGGGGCTCGACTACGGGTGCTCCGACCTCGTCGTCTCTGGCCAATTCCTCTACTGCGGCATCGGCGGAGACGCGCGCTACGGCCTCTCGGGGCTCGGCATCAAGAAGCTGCCGCTCGCTGGAGGCACCGCGACGTGGGCACGCTCGTACCTGAACTTCCCGCACCTCGCCGCCGTCGGGCAGTACGTCTTCTACGTCGGCACCACCGACAACCAGTACTCGTTCAAGAACCTCGGCGCGTACGACACGACTGCGAATGACGATCAGGTCGTCGTCTCGGGCGGCTCGCTCGACAGCAAGTTCGTCATGGCCGACACCGACGCGTTCTATTTCGTCGAGTACCGCAACAACGACGCCGTGCTCGCGCGGGCTCCGTTCGATTCGCAGAGCGCGATCGACCTGCTCAAAGGCTCCGGCATTCAGCGCGAGACCACGGTGCTGCAGCCGAGCGACGTCTTCACCATCGCGAAGGTCGGCATGGAGGAAGGCCTGTGGAAGGTGTCGCTCACCAACCCGGCGGAGCGCTCGCTCGTGTTGACCATGGCTGACCTTCACGGCACGTCGCAGGAAGGCCCAAGTCACCTGCTCTCGCGCGGCGATGGCTGGCTCTTCATCAGCGGCACGACGGTGTACCGAACGGTCGCTCCGAATCAGTGACGCAGCGCGAACACTTCGGCCTTCGGTGACACGACGAGCGGGCCGGACTTCGAGTCGACGAGCGCCATCACGGGAGCGGAGGAGATCTGCTTCCACTCGAGGCCATCGGTGGCGTGGAACAACCCCTGCTGCCCGCCCAGCAGCACGCCGTCGGCGATGGCGAGCAGGCTGATGGGCTTCGACGGAACGGGACACGGCGCGTACTTCGTCTTCTTCGCGCCGGTTCCGAGCACGCTGACGAGCCCCTCACCGACGGCGACGATCGCGTTGGGCGTGAACACCGCGTCGTCCATGTGCGCCTTCGCGCTGCCGAGCTTCACGATGCCCTCGGGCGTCACTTCGCTGAACTGCTTGAACTGCAGCCCAATGAGTCGGTCACCGTGCGCGAAGACCCTCGCGAGCGTCCAGTGTTTGCCCTGCACGGCCAGCGACCACGTCTTGCCGTCGGGGCTCGAATAGATGCGGCCCTTCGCTTCGTCGCCGTTCGCGTAGCCAGCGAGCCACCAGGTGCCCTTCGCGTCGATGATCAGGTCGTTGATGCGCAGGCTCTCGGCTGGAGGCGTGAAGCCAGAGGGCGTGAGCCGCGCCGTGGGCCCGATGGAGAGCGCCGCCGCGTGATGTCCGTGGGCGCTGCAGAAGACGAAGCCCTTCGAGGTCACGACGCCGTTGAACATCGAATGAACGACGGGCGTGGGGCCGAGGTTCACCGCGCTCCCGTCGATGGGTGCGGGAACGAACGTCTCTCCCGTCTCTGACCAGTACGCAGGGCCGAGCGCGCTGAGCTCGGTGCCGTACATGCCGGGGAAGAGCAACACGCCTCCGCCATGAGCGAAGAAGGCGTACGAGGGAGCTGGCGTTGCGACGAAGCGGGGCTCGAGGGTGAAGGACACGCGGCGATGCTAGCCCAGCAAGCGCGTGAGCCGAGCCATGGCGCCAGGGAGCGCGCGCACCACCATGGTGCGACCGTTCTCGTCGAACGACTCCGACACCACACGCGCGTTCTCGTACACCTGCGCGACCACGGCCTGCTTCGCGTAGGGAATCAGCAGCGACGCTTCGGTCATCGAAGCTTCGAAATAGTCGATGAGCCGCTGGCGAAGGGCCGTGACGTCTTCTGGAGCGTGCGCCGACAACACCACGGCATCAGGCTGGCTCGCGAGCAGCGCCGCCCGCGTCGCAGCGTCGAGGCGATCGGCTTTGTTGAAGAGCAGCTGATGCGGCACCGAGCCCGCGCCGATCTCGTCGAGCACGCCGCGCGTCACTTCGAGCTGAGACGGCCACGTCGGGTCCGACGCATCGACGACCAGCAACAGCAGCGAGGCCTCGAGCGCCTCATCGAGCGTCGACTTGAACGAGGCGACGAGATCGTGCGGCAGCTTCTTGATGAAGCCGACCGTGTCGGAGATCAGAATTCGCGGGCGCGTCTCGGGCTGCAGCGCACGCACGGTCGTATCGAGCGTGGCGAAGAGCCGATCCGCGACGAGCACTTCGCTCCCGGTGAGCGCGCGCATGAGCGACGACTTCCCTGCGTTCGTGTAGCCGACGAGCGCGACCCGCAGCTGATCTCGGCGGGCGAAGCGGCGTTGATCCTGATCGGCGTGAATGGTGGCGAGCTGCTCGCGAAGCTCGGCGATGCGATCTCGAATCTTGCGGCGGTCGAGTTCCAACGACGACTCACCAGCACCGCGGCCCTGTTGGCGCTCCGTTCCACCCGGCGCCTCACGCAGTCGCGGAGCCACGTACACGAGCCGCGCGATCTCGACCTGCATGCGCGCTTCACGGCTCTTCGCGTGGCGATGGAAGATGTCGACGATGACGCCGGTGCGATCGAGCACCTGAGCGCCCGTCGCCTTCTCGAGGTTGCGCGCCTGACTCGGTGACAGCTCGTGATCGACCACCACGACCGTCGCGCGAACCTGCGGAGCCGCTGCGTCTTCTTCGACGGGCGCCTCCTCTTCTTCCTCGAGTTCCTCCTCTTCTTCTTCCTCGGCCTCCCAGGCTTCTCTCGCCTTCGAGCTGCGCTCCTTCGCGCCAGTGGGAATCTCGCCCGTGCCGCCGGTGATGAGCGCCAACTCCTTCAGCTTGCCCTTGCCGAGCACCGAGCCCGACGCGAGCCGCTCCCGTTTCTGCGAGACCGTCGCGACGACTTCGAACCCGAGGGTGTGAACGAGGCGGCCCAGCTCGGCGAGGTCGGCGGCGTGCTCGACGTCAGTCACTCCGTGCACTTGCACACCCACCAGCACGGCTTTCGGCGTCGGCGCCTGCGTCGTCAGCATGGCCGCTCGTACCACAGGAAGGAAAATGTCCCCGCCGGACGCACCCGGACGATTCACGGGGCATGAAAACCCTCGTGTTGGTGGTGGCGTTGTCGTTTCTGGCCGGCTGCGGAACGGCAGCGCCGATGACGTGTGACTCGCGAACGTGCTCGGGCTGCTGCGACGGTTCAGGCCAATGCCATGCAGGAACGGGAGCGCTCGCCTGCGGGAGCAACGGCGCCCAGTGCTTCGCGTGTGGAGCGAACGAGACGTGTGACGGGCAGGTGTGTCGCGCTCCATTCTCGAGCGCGGGCGGCAGCGCGGTGCTCGGCGGTGGCAGCGCGGGTGGAGGAACCGCGAGCGCCGGAGGCACCGTTCTCGGAGGTGGCAGTGGTGGCGGCGTCGTCGCAGCAGGTGGGTCGGCTGGAGGCGGCATGGTGCTCGGCGGCGGCAACGCAGGCGGAGGCACGGTCACGGCGTGCGGCTCGGGCGGTGGTGGCAACGCGTGCTCATGCAACACGAACTCGACCTGCACCGGCTCGTGCTCGTGCGATCCCGATTGTTCGATCACGGTCGCCTGCACGGCCGCGCGCGTGGAGACGTCACTGCCGACGGTGACCAGCAGCCTTCGCGCGATCGCGACCGCGGGCTCCACCGCGTACGCCGTTGGTGACGGCCGCACGCTGCTCAAGCTCGACAACGGAGCGTGGACCAGCGTCTCCACGCCTTCGGGCACCCACGCGTACGACCTGAAGGACGTGCACCTCATCGACACACAGAACGGCTGGGCGATCGGCTCGTGGAACGTCTCGGTCGGTGGCTCCAGCTACGTCTACGGCATGGGCCTCAAGCTCTCGGGAGGCACGTGGACGATCTCGCAGAACTCACTCGCGTGGGGGCTCAACGCGATCGACCTCGTCGACGCGCAGAACGGCTGGGCCGTCGGTCGCTCGGGGCAGTACGCGCGCATCGTCAGCGGCACCTACACGCCTGGCGTTCCGGGCAATGGCACGACGCTGAACGCGGTCGATGTCATCGACATGCAGACCGGCTGGGCCGTCGGTGAAGGCGGAGCGATTCGCAAGCTCGCCAGCGGCACCTGGACGACGGTGCTCAGCCCGACGAGCTCGACCCTCACGAGCCTGGTGCTCTCCGACGCGAACACGGGCTGGGCGGTCGGAGCTGCGGGCACGATTCTGCGCCTCGCCGGTGGAACGTGGACGCTGGTGACTCCGGCGGTGACCAACGTGCGGCTCAACGCAGTCGGACTCGCGGCCGATGGCAGCGCGTGGGCGGTGGGTGATCAGGGCGTGGTGCTGAAGAACACGGGCACGGGCTGGCAGCAGTGCGAGGGCGCTGGCTCGATGGTGAACCTGCGCGGCCTCTCGGTCAGCGGAGCCGATCGGTGGGCGGTCGGAGACTCCGGTCACCGCCGCCAGTTGATGCCTTGAGTGTGCGAAGAAGCAGGAGTGCGCCTCGCCCTGCTCTGCCTCGCTCTCGTTGGCTGCAAACCCGAGCCGAAGGTGCCCCGGCTCGTCGAGACGTTCGGCATCGAGACCGCTGGTGACGAGTTCACCACCATCTTTCCGGCGGGTGCGGCGCTGCCGACATCGTTCGAGAGCACGTTCTCGACACAGGATGATCTGCAGCCGACCTTCAAGGTGCGCTTCATCAGCGGCGTTGGCGTGTCGGCGAAGAGCGCGCGAACGGTGCTCGAGCTGGTGGTGCCCATCGAACACCCGGCGCCCTGTGCGGTGCCGGTGATCGAGGTGAAGGTAAAGGTCTCCGAGACTGGCAAGGTGTCGTTTCACGCCCACGAGCGCGGAAGTTCGACCTCACTCGACCGGGACGATCTCCAGCTCGCCGTCGGGCGGTGAATCGAGTGGGTTGGGAGCGCACGGAGGCGCGTCAGCCGGAAGCAACGCTTCGCCGTCAGCCTGATCGAACTCCTGCTGCGTGATGAGCGAACGTTCGAGCAGCCTGGTGAGGACGAAGTGGCGTCGCGTGAGGGCTCGCTCAGGGTGACAGGTGGGGTCGTTCGTCGTTGGGGACCACTCGAGGCCGACCAGCATTGCGGCCTGCGCCCACGAAAGTTCGCTGGCTGGCTTTCCGAACCAGACCTGGGCGCCCTGCTCGACGCCGTGAGCCCCACGACCGAAGTACAGCGAGTCTGCCGCCGCGCTCGTGAGCTGTTCGCCCGTCGCATTTCGGGTGAGCCAGATCGTCCTCGAGACCTCGGCCAGCACGCCCTTGATTCTGTCGCCACGCCAGGTGAACCGGACCTGACGAGCCGCAACGGTCGCAGCCAGCGCCAGACTAGGCGTGGGCTTGGACTTCATCGACAGAAAGCGATTTAGCCGCCACGGCCAGATGGGCTCGACGTGCTCCATCGGCCCGTCCTCGAACGTGGCCCACAGCACACGATGCACGCGCTCCATGTGGGCCGCACTCCGCAGGTGTGGCTCGCCAGCCAACGAGAGCCCGTAGCGATACAGCCCCTCGACGAAGATGAACGGCGAAAGAACCACGCCGATCGCAACGACAGCCATGAGCCGACGCATCGACCGGTAGACTGCAGCCCCTGTGCCCGCTCTTGCCGATTTGCTCGCGACCAGCGCCGCTGAGTTCGCGCGTCACCTCGACGCGCTCGAGCCACGCACTCGACTGGATCAAGTGCTCGCGCTCACGGCGCGTCAGCAGGCCATGCTGTTCGATCTCGCCGAAGGCCATCGCATCTTCACGCTCGACGCTCTCGCGCCCACGACAACGCCACCGCTGCTCGGCGTTCGTCATGAAGGTCGCAACTCGCTCTACGCCTTCACCCGCTTCGCCAAGCTCTTCGCCGTTCCCGACGATCCTTCACGCATCACGACCGAGCGCTGGGGCTTCAATGACACGTCTGCGCTCGTCACCACCACCGTCGGCCCGGGTTACTTCGTCGCGGTTCAGCAAGGCCGCGAGGTGCTCGTCGACTACACGCGCCTTCCACCCAAGCGGTTGACCGGCGCGCCCAGGCCACTGCCGAACAGCTCCCGCCTGAGCCGCTTCGTCTACAACCAGACGAAAGACATCGTCCGCGGCGTCTCCACCCACGTCAGCATCGGACGCGCCTGGAGAGGTACGCGCCGCCTCGACAACTGGTTCGTGCTCTGTCGCGTCTGAACATGACGAGGCCCGGCGCTCCGCGAGGGAGGGCCGGGCCGTCGTTCACTCACTGAAGCTCACTTCAGGAAGTCGCTGACCTTGTCGGCCTTCGTCTCGCCGTCCTCCGGAGCGATGACCAGGCTCTTGTCCTTGCCGACGACGATGACCACGCGATTGCCGAGCGACAGCGCCGCCTTCAGCTCGGGCTTCGTCTTGAGAATCGCGAAGTACGCCTCCGACAGGTACTTCACCTTCAGCTGCTTCGGCGTGCCGTTCACCGCTTCGGAGTCGATCCACCCGCCCATGCGGAACAGGAACGTGCGACCCGACGCGACGCGCACCGGCTCCGACTCCTTGCTGGCGACGCTCTCGTCCTTCATCGAACGAACCTTCTTCGCCACCGCGATGCCCGTGACGCCGTCGACCGACTCGAGCGCCTTGGCCGGCTCGGGAGCAGGCTTCATCGCGAAGTTCCCCTTCGACTTCTCGGCCGGCGCCTTGTCGGCCGCGCCACCAAAGACACCTTCGTAGTCGTCTTCGCCTCCGCCCCTTCGGCCCGGCGTCGCGGGAGCTGCCGCCGAGGGCTGAGGCCCACCTGCACCACTGCCCAGGCCGCCGAACTGACGCGCGCTCCACGGCACATCACGCTTGGCCTCCTCTTCACGCCACGGGCGCGGCGGCGGAGGCGGCGGCCGCACGTTGTTCGCAACCGGCATCGGCGTGTCTTCGACGACCAGGTACGAGGTGTACGGCGTCACGATGCCGTACTTCTTTCCCAGCGCGACGATCTCGTCCTTCAGCTCGGTCCGCTCACCGTTGAGCCGAATCTCGTCGAGCAGGTAGCCGACCTTGCGAATGGCCCACAGGCGCGGAACGAAGTCGTACGTCTTCGACTCCTTCGCGGCGTCGGCGCGGTACTCGTAGACCTGCTTCTTGCCGTTCATCGAGCCCGACAGCACGACCGTCGACTCCTTCGGCGTGCGGTAGCGGCCAGTGACGACCAGCTGCGTGCCCTTGAAGAGATCGGGCAGCTTCTTCGGGTACACGTCGTACGCACCGAAGGCCGCGAGATCGAGCGACAGATCGGCCAGCACCGGGTTCGCCACCTTGTCGAACAGGCCCGAGACGCGCACCTCGAAGTCCTTGCCGTCGCGCGCGAAGTCAGACGTGCCGCGGCCATCTTCCGCGATGCGGTCGAGCAGGCGGGCGTTCAGATCTTCACCGACGCCAAAGGTGAACACGCGGCTGCCCTTGTTGCCGCTCTTGGCGCGGGTGGCGATCTCGGGCTCCTCGGTGACGCCGACCGTCGGGTGACCATCGGTGACGAACAACACGATGTGCGACATGCCGCCGCGGCCCTCGGCGTCTTTGAGCGCGCGCTGCAGGCCCTCGTCGATCGCCGTGCCGCCGACCGCTTCGAAGGTGCCGATGAAGTCGAGCGCCTTCTTCACGTTCGCCTCGCTCGCCACCTGCGGCTTCTCGAACAGCGACTCCACGTCGGTCGAGAAGCGCACCACGTTGAACTCGTCCTTCGCGTTGAGGCGCTGCACGCCGTACTTCATCGAGTCACGCGCCAGCTTGATGCGCTCGCCCATCATCGAGCCCGACGTGTCCATCACGAAGGTGATGCGCTTGGGCTGCACCTCGTCGGCCTTGAGCTCGGTCTTCGGCGACAACAGCGCCATGAAGAAGCCCGGCTCTTCCGAGTTCGGTCGGTACGGCAGGAAGCTGAAGCCGATGGCCTTGTCAGAGACCGTGTAGAAGAGATCGAGATCCTTCGAGATGTCGGCGCCCGCGCCCATCTCGAACCCGGCGATCGCCTCGGCGTCGTTCTTCTTGTTCACGCCCATCTTGTGGGTCGGCGAGTACACGCTGCGAATCGGCGTCTTCGAGCTGATGCGCGCCGAGAACACGAAGTCCTGCCGCACGGTCAGCGTCGGAGCCCCGCGCGACGAAGCGCCCAGCGGGTAGTGGTACTGGTAGATGCCCGACTGGAAATCGAGCACCTGGCTGAAGGTCAGCTCGATCTTCTGCTCACCATTCGCCGGCACCGGAAACACGCGCGCGCGGAAGGCGTCGGTGTCGATGTACTCGAGCAAGCCCGGGTCCTGCAGGCGGCGCACGATGCCTTCGTAGATGTCGGTCGCCTTCTGCTTCTCGAGCACCTCGCCCTTCGTCTTCTTGCCGTTGATCCACAGATAGAAGTCCTGCAGCGCGGCGCCCTTCGGCAACGGGAACACGTAGTGCGCCTCGAGCTGGCGCGGCGCGGAGTTCACGAACACCTGCTCGACCTTCGTCACCGCGGTGCCGTCGATGATCTCGGCCGACACGCGCTGGTACTTGATGCCGAGCGGGCCCATCGATTGGTCCGTCGGAATGAGCATGCCTTGCGCCAGCGCAGACGACGCGGCGAACACTGCGGCCACTGCGAGTAGTCGTTTCATGTCCCCTCCGAACGTGTGGGCGGCATTGTGGATCTAAGGGTCTGCGGAAGTCCCTTACTTTCCTCGGGAATCAGTGGAGTCCGCTGCCGACGTGCTAAAGCCGCGCGCCTGTATGAGCACCTCTCCCGACAAGGCAGCGAAGGCGCCGGCCCCCGAGAAGAAGCACACCGACGCGACCAGTCCGTACGATCTGATCGCGCCTGCTGGCGTGCTGCTGATCATCGGCCTGCTCTCGAAGTTCTTCGTCGCGTCGAAGTGGGCGTCTGAAACGTTCCGCCTCGACAACGACGGCTCGGTGCAGACCGTCGCGTTCGGCGTCGCCATCGCCGCGATGGTGATCATCGGCTGGGGCATGCGGCTCGCCGACGAAGGGCGGCCGCTCGCGTTTCAGCGCCTGCGCGATCGCACGATGGTGACGCTCGGCATGGCGGGCGTGTTCGCGTACTTCAACTTCGGCCACCTGCACTTCGGCGGCTTCGTCCACGTCTGGGACACGTACCACTACTACATCGGCGCGAAGTACTTCCCCGAGGTCGGCTACGAGCGCATGTACGACTGCGCCGCGGTGGTCGACGCCGAGAACGGCCGCCTCGCCGAAGTGCAGCGCCGCAACCACACCGACCTGCGCACGAACCTCATCACCAAGACCGATGAGGTGATCGCGAACGCTGATCAGATCTGCAAGCAGTACTTCACGCCCGAGCGCTGGCGCGAATACACGAACGACATCAACTCGATTCGCGCGATGGTGAACGAGAACCGGTGGAAGGAGATTCACGTCGACCACGGGTACAACGCGACGCCCGTCTGGACGCTGGCCGGCCAGTTCTTCTCGAACCTGGTGCCCGCGACGAGCGACGGCCTCATCAAGGTCAACCTGCTCGACCCGATCTACATCTTCCTCACGATGCTGATGGTGTGGTGGGCCTTCGGAGCCCGCGGCTTCGCGCTCGCCGGCATCGTGCTCGGCTGCAACTTCCCCAACCGCTACTACTGGACCGGTGGCGCGTTCCTTCGCCACGACTGGCTCTTCTACCTCGTGGCCAGCGTGTGCCTGTTGAAGAAGGAGAAGCACTTCCTCGGCGGGTTGTCATTCTCGTACACGGTGCTGCTGCGCCTGTTCCCCGGCCTCGCGGCGATCGGGCCTGCGCTCGCGGCCGTCGAGTACTTCCGTCGCAACAAGAAGCTCGAGCCCGCGTTCTTGAAGTACCTCGCGGGTGGAGCCGTCGGCACCGTGGTGCTCGTCGGCCTCTCGTTCGCGCTGCTCACCAGCACGCCGCCGAACACGCTGAAGGTCGAGCTGCAGCCTGCTGACTCGGGCGGCACGAAGGTGCTCGTCACCCGCGTCGACTCGAAGACGGGCGCTCCGACCACGTGGATCAAGGGGCCCAACCTGTTCCCCACCAGCAGCCTGCCGGGAATCGGCGCGACGACGCTCGAGGGCGTCTCGGGCTTCGTGCTCGGTGGCGTCGCGGCGCAGGCCGAGAGCCCCACGACCGAGGCGTCGACCTTCTCGGTGAAGATCGGCGGAGACGAGACGCTCTCGGTTCCGCTCGCAGTCGGGGACACGGCCGAGGTCGTCGCGGCCAGGCTCAAAGAGGCATTCGAGGCGAAGGCGAAGCGTGACTCCGATGGCTCGGGCGTCGCGATGTGGAAGCGCTTCTCGGCCAACACCGTGAAGCACGCGAGCACGCCGCTCACCAACCTCATGGGCCTCAAGACGTGGATCACCTGGCGCCCGTCGACCGTCGGCGCGCAGATGACCGACCGCCTGCTCATCGACGCGTGGAAGCCGTGGAAGGACAAGAAGATCGAGCTGTGGAACGAGATGAAGCCCATCTTCGCGCTGCTGGTGCTCGCGTCGATCGCCCTGCTCTATCTCGCCATTCGCAACTCGGGCCCGCGGCTGTACCTGGGCGCGTGTCTCGGCGTCGGCATGATCATTCTCGGCGCCGAGCTGACCAACTACTACTACTGCTTCCTGCTCTGCATGGCCGCGCTCTACGCCGAGAAGCGTGAGGTCGGGCTCATCATGGCGGGCATGTCGGCCGTGACACTCTTCATCAACTTCGGCTGGCTGCAGTTCCAGTCACACGATCTCGATCAGCAGTACACCGCCATGTCGGCCGCATCGGTCGTCGCGATGATCTTCGTCTTCTGGAGCTTCACGAAGTGGGGCGAAGAAGGCGCGCAGCAGCCCGAGCCCGACGCTGGTGCGTGGCACAACCGCTGGGTGATTGGTGGCGTCGCCCTCATGTCGTTCTGGGTGCTCTATGACGCCGTCCAGCTCACCTGGGGTGCTCCCGTTGGCGACGCCTCGTTCGGCGTGAAGGTGTGGATCGTCATCGCCGGCGTGCTCTTCGGCGTCTTCAAGCTCGCGCAGGGAAACCAACCGCTTCCTGCCGCCGCGCCTGCCCCCGAGAAGAAACCGAAGAAGAAGAAGTGACACAGCTCTCACTTTGAGAGCCACCCACTCAAGTCGAATGGACGCACCGTTGCACACATGGGACGTGTGTTTGCGATCACGAGGGGTTACTTCGTGGCCGCGCAGTTGCTGAGAGCGCGTTTGTTTTCCCCCGCAGCACCTTCAACCAAGGACTGAACCACATGAAGAAGATGATCCTCTCTGCCGTTCTCGCCGTCTCGGGTCTCGCCTCTGCCGCCACGTGGGAGATCGACTCGGCTCACGCAACGGCCGGCTTCACCGCGAAGCACCTCGGCATCACCAACGTGAACGGCACGCTCGGCACGGTCAGCGGCAAGTTCAACGTCGACGACAAGGACATCACCAAGTCGACGATCGAGGCCACCATCGACGTGAAGGGCATCAACACGAACATGGCCAAGCGCGATGACCACCTGAAGAGCCCCGACTTCTTCGACGTCGCCAAGTTCCCCGAGGCGAAGTTCAAGTCGACGAAGGTCGAGAAGGGCTCGGCCGACAACAAGCTGAAGGTCACCGGCGACCTGACGATGCACGGCGTCACCAAGCCCGTCACGTTCGAGACCGAGCTGTCGGCCGAGGTCGATCACCCGATGGTGAAGGGCGCGAAGGCCCGCGCCGCGACGGCCGCCCTCACGCTGAACCGTGAGGACTGGGGCCTGACCTGGAACATGCCGCTCGCCAACAACGGCCTGGTCGTCTCGAAGGAGATCAAGGTCGCCCTCGAGGTCGAGCTCATGAAGGCTCCGGCGGCTGACCCGAAGGCCGCTCCCGCGAAGAAGTAATTCGCCCCGCGCTTTCGAAACCGGAACCCCGGCGTGCCCTCGCGGCGCGTCGGGGTTTCTTCGTTTGGGCGTGAAACCGGTTTTCAGGCATCGACGTACACTCGGCACCTCGCGCCACTCTCGGCCGCGAGCTTTCCTCAGAACCCCCGGAGATTCCTCACGTGAAGACCAACAACGCCCTCGTCGCTGCCGCCGCCGTTGCCTCGATGTTCGCCTCTGCCGCGTTCGCCGGCCCGAAGGAGATGCCGAAGAAGGACGCGAAGGACGCGGCCGCGCAGGTGAAGTGCAGCGGCGTCAACGAGTGCAAGGGCAAGGGCGCCTGTGGCGGCGCGAACCACGACTGTGCCGGCCAGAACGAGTGCAAGGGCAAGGGCTGGGTCACGCTCGCCGAGAAGGACTGCAAGGCGAAGGGCGGCACCATCGTCGCCGACGCGATGAAGAAGTAATCGCCGAGTCGTTCGTGTTTCGAAGGCGGTGGGTCCATCGTTCGTGGGCTCACCGCCTTTCACCTGTCTGGAGCCCCTTGATGTTCCCTTCCATCGGTCACGGCGTCGGCCTTCGCAATCGGCATTACACGGCGTTCCTCGAGGAGCAGCCGCGCGTCGATTTCGTCGAGGCCATCAGCGAGAACTTCATGGGCCTGGGTGGGCGCCCCCGCGCGGTGCTCGAGAAGACGCGGCGCGATCGGCCGGTGGTGCTGCACGGTGTGTCGCTGGGCATCGGCAGCGTGGAGCCGCTCGATGAGGCGTACCTGAAGCAGTGGCGCGGCCTCATCGACGAGGTGCAGCCCGCGCTGGTGTCTGATCATCTGTGCTGGGGCCGCGCGCATGGGCACTACAGCCATGACCTGTGGCCGGTGCCGTACACCGAGGAGTGTCTGCGCCATGTCGTCGAGCGCGTCGGCCGCGTGCAGGAGGTGCTCGGCCGGCGAATTCTGCTCGAGAACGTGTCGAGCTACCTCGAGTTCCGCGCGAGCGAGCTGACCGAGTGGGAGTTTCTCGCCGAGGTCGCGCGCCGCGCTGACTGCGGCATTCTCCTCGATGTGAACAACGTCTACGTCTCGGCGCGAAACCATGGCTTCGACGCGATGACGTACCTCGACGCGATTCCCGTGGAGCGGGTCGGGCAGTTCCACCTCGCGGGGCATCAGGATCGCGGGCACCTCGTCATCGATACGCACGAGGGGCAAGTGTGCGAGGCCGTGTGGGAGCTGTATCGGCATGCGGTGAAGCGCTTCGGCGATGTCTCGTGCCTCATCGAGTGGGACGAAGCGGTGCCTGAGCTCGAAGTGCTGCTGGCGGAGTCGGCGAAGGCGAAGGCGATCGCCGAAGAGACGCTGCGGGTCCTTCCGGCTGCGGTCTCGTCGGTGGAGCTGCGCCCATGAGCCTCGCCACGCAACAGGAGCAGCTGTGGCAGTGGATCGTGGGTGATGCCGCGGTTCGAGACACGGCGTTGATGGTGAAGGCTGGAGCGTTGTCTCCCGACGAGCGCGTCAACGTGTACGCCGAGCAGTACTGGCTGCGGCTGCGCGACGTGCTGCGTGGCGAGTTCGAACACGTTCGTGCGGTGCTTGGAGATGACGACTTCGATGTCTTGGCGGCGAAGTACGTGAAGGCCCACCCGTCGACGCACTTCTCGTTGAATTGGTTGGGGCAGCACCTGCCGTCGTTTCTGCGTGCGCAGCCGGTCGAGGGAGCTCCGTTTCTGGCCGATCTCGCTGAACTCGAGTGGGCGCGCAGTCAGGCGTTCATCGCGGTCGATTCGCCAGTGGTGTCGGCGGAGGGGCTCGCGGTGGTGACGCCCGAAACGGCCGCCACGGTTCGTTTCACGCTGACGCCCTCGGTGCGGGTGTTGCGGCACGCCTTCGACGTGCGCCCCCTGTTCCGAGCGATCGCCGATGGCGCCAACTGGCGCGAAGTCGAGATGCCGCCCTGCCCCACGTCGCTCGTCGTGTTCCGTCAGGGCTTCACGGTCTTTCACGACGCCGTCTCGAGTGCGGAAGCCGAAGCGCTGACCCGCGCAATGAACGGCGCGACGCTGCCAGAGCTGTGCGACGCCTTCAGCGAGTTCGGAGACGACGCGGCTCCCCGCGCCTTCCAGGCCATCGGCAGCTGGGTGAACGAAGGCATGGTCGCGCGCATCGACGTCTGACGAACCTGGGCCACGATCCGTGGCGCCCGGGGCCCGAGAGTCATCGGCGGAGCTCCAGCTGATTGCCGCGCTCGCGCCTGCGCAAGGCTCCGACCACGCGGAAGCAGGGCCCAAAAGGCAGATGGCGGAGCTCATCGCTGAGCCCCGCCACCGGACCTTCAAGAACTGACTGACCGACTCAGGCCGTCTTCGGCTTCATCGCGCCAGCGTTGCCGCCCTGCTTGTGGGCCTCGCGCTCGTCCAGCCAGATGGTGAGCGGGCTCGCGATGTAGACCGACGAGTACGTGCCCACCACGATGCCCCAGAGCATCGCCGCCGCGAAGTCGAAGATCTCGCCGACGCCGAAGATGAGCAGACCGATCAGCGAGAGCGCCGTCACACCAGACGTGAGGATCGTGCGCGACAGGGTGTCGTTGATCGCGATGTTGATGATCTCGGGCAGCGGCTTGCCCTTGTACTTGACCATCTCTTCACGAATTCGGTCGTAGATGACGATCGTGTCGTTGATCGAGTAGCCGAGAATCGTGAGCAGCACGGCGATCGACGTCAGGTTGAACTCGCGACGCGTCACCAGGTAGTAGCCGGCGACCATGATCACGTCGTGCACCGACGCCACCAGCGCGCCGGGGCCGAACTTCAGGTCGAAGCGGAACGCCACGTAGACGAGAATGCTGAGCATCGCGAGCAGCAGCGCCGCGAGGCCCTTGTTGCGCAGCTGCTCACCGACCTGCGGGCCGACGTAGTCGGTGCGGCGCACCTCGAACGTGTGATCGGGAACGCCCTTCGTCAGCGCCTCCTTCACCTTGTCCGACATGCCGGCCGAGGTGACCTGGTACTGGAAGCCGCTCTCGATGCTCGAGCCGGGCAGGAGCGCGACGTTCGCCACGCCGGTCCCGCTGCTCACCACCGCCGCCTTGATGTCGTCCGTCTTCACCTCGGACTTCGTGCGAAAGGTGATGAGGCCGTTGTCGAGATCCTTGTTGAACGCGGTGATGTCGATGCCCGGCAGCGCACGAATCGCCTTCTCGGCCGCCTGCTCGCTCTCGGCGGTCAGCTGCGTCACGCCACCCATGCGGAGCATGAACGTGCTCTCGTCCGCCGAGCCGATGCTCTGCACCTGAGGCTCGGTCAGGCCGCCCTTCACGGCGCCCTCGCGCACCTGCTCCGCCGTCACGAGGCCGTTGAACTTCACCTCGACGAGCGTGCCGCCCGCGAAGTCGACGCCCCAGTTGAACCCGAAGCCGGCGATGCCGACGAGGATCGCGATGTTCACCGCGGTCGACAGCAGAATCGCGATTCGGCGTTTGCCGATGAAGTCGATGTTCGTCTTGCCCTTGATGATCTGCATGTCGTTTCCCTCAGACCGAGACGGACTCGGAGTTCCGTCCGTGGACGAGATAGGTGGTCAGCACGCGGGTCACGACGATCGACGTGAACAGCGAAGCGATGATGCCGATGATGAGCGTGGTCGCGAAGCCCTGCACCGGCCCCGTGCCCGTCTGCTGAAGGATGAAGCCTGCGATCAGCGTCGTGACGTGCGCGTCGAAGATCGTCCAGAAGGCGCGGTCGTAACCGGCGTCGACCGCGTTGCGCGCCGACTTGCCGCCCGCGATCTCTTCACGCACGCGCTCGTTGATGAGCACGTTCGCGTCGACCGCGATACCGAGCGTGAGCACGAAGCCGGCGATGCCGGGCAGCGTCAGCGTCGCTTTGAAGAGCGCGAGACCGGCCAGAATCAGCAAGCCGTTGAGCACCAGCGCCACGTCGGCCACCAGACCCGACACCTTGTAATAGACGGCCATGAAGAGAACGACGAGCAGCAGGCCAACCAGTGCCGCGGTCGTGCCCTTCTTGATCAGCTCGTCACCGAGCGAGGCGCCGACGAGGCGGGTCTCTCCGATCGACACGGGAGCCGGCAGCGCGCCGGACTTGAGCGCGAGCGACAGCATCTGCGCCTCCTTCAGGCGCTCATCGCTGCGGCCCTTGCCCAGCGTGATGCGGCCGTTCGTTCCGATCTTCTCGCGAATGACGGGAGCCGAGATCAGGTTGTCGTCGAGCACGATGCCCATCTGCCGGTTCACGTTCTTGCCCGTGAGCTCCTCGCTCAGCTTTCCGCCCTGCGCGTTGAACTGGTAGTCGACGACGATGTCGTTGGTCTGCTGATCCTTGCGGGCATCGGCGCCGGTCAGGTTCTCACCCGAGAGGCCGGTCGCCTGCACGAGGTAGGTCGAGTACTTGATGCAGCTCTTGCCGACCGAGGCCTCGACGCAGTGGAGCATGACCTGCTTGCCCTCGCCGCCCTTGCCGTCGACGTACGCGAGCAGCTTGTTCTTGTCGGTGCCCGACAGGTACGGCGGCGTCGGCTCGTTGCCTTCGCTGTCCTGACGCGACGTGACCAGCGTGATGCCGGCGTTCGGGTCGGGCGGCGTGTTGCTGTAGAGCTCCTTGAAGAGGTCGCCGTGCTCCTCGACGATGCGGAACTCGAGCTGCGCGGTGGTGCCGATGAGCTCCTTCGCGCGCTCAGGGTCCTTCTCGCCGGGCAGGGAGATCTGGATCGAGTCGGTGCCCAGCTTGCGCACGTCGACTTCGGCGACGCCCCACTTGTCGATGCGCTTGCGCACCACGAGCATGGCCTGATCGACCGCCTCGCTCATCATGTAGTCGACCTGCGCGCTGTCGAGCTTCATCACCAGCACGCCCGCGTTGCGCGAGACCTTCGAGAAGTCCTTGAAGGTGGTGACGAGCTCTTTCTCGATCGCGTCCATCGTGGCCGGGTCCTGGGCCGTGAGCGTCACCTCGTACGTCTCGGTGTTCGTCGTCTCGGTGAGCTTCCCGAGCTTCTTGCCGTCGATGTACGAGATCATCTGCTGGGCGAGGCGCTGGGCGCGCTTGCCGAGTGCCGTCTTGGTGTCGACGCGCAGGACGAGGTGAATGCCTCCCTGCAGGTCGAGGCCCAGTGACAGGCGGTACTTCGCGGGCGCCGACCACGCGGGCAGCACCTTCTCGAGCTTCGACACGTCATTGCGGTCGGCGCGATCGAGCACGAACATCGAGTAGTAGGTCGGGGTCAGGAACCAGAGGCTCCCCACCGCGACGAACACGACCAACCCGAAACGGGTCCACCAGTTGCGGTCCATCACTTCTCCTCTTTCTTGGCGGCGGCTTCGTCGGCCTTCGGGGCCTCTTCGACCACGGTGACCTTCGCCTGCACGCTCGACTTGAGCACTCGAATCTTCACGCCGTTGGCGACCTCGAGCGACACCGTCTTGTCGGTGACCGCTGCGATCTTCCCGAGAATGCCCGACTGCAGCACCACGTCATCGCCCTTCTTCAGCGAGGTGAGCACGGTCTCGTGCTCCTTCTGCTGCGTTCTCTGCGGGCGAATGATCAGGAAGTAGACGATGGCCGCCATGGCGACCAGGTAGAAAGCCATCGGTCCGCCAAGGGCAGAGTCGGCGGCGAGGATCATCGGTATGGCTGCGGGCGTCATGTGTGAGACGCGGGCGTCTATCAGGCACACATGGGTCCAGCAAGGTGTGCTAGGGCCCTGCGCCCATGATCCGTTCCCTCCTGGTGGCGACCGTGTTTCTGGCCTTCGCGGCGGTTTCTTCGAGCTGCGGGCCCCTGGTGACGGCAGGCGAAGCGTGCACCACGCGCACTGACTGCCCGCCCAGCTACAGCTGCTTCCAGAAGCAGACCGGCGGCACCGTCGAAGTGCCCGGAGGCTTCTGCTCCCGAGGCTGCGCCGTCGAGGCCGACACGCGCGAGTGCCCCGCCGGCACCGTCTGCACCTTCTTCGGAGACAGCCAGCTCATCTGCTCGCCCCAGTGCACCGCCGACTCGCAGTGCCGCTCGGGGTACGTCTGCGCCGACGTCGCGATGGGCAGCACCGCGGTCGGCAACATGGGCGGCGCCCGGAAGACCTGCCGCCCCAAGGGCGTGACGCAGTAACGAAGTCACGCCACACCCGGTCGAAGCGACCACCTCACGCGCTTCGAGGGCCAGGTGGCGCGATTCCAAAGCCTTCTTCGAAGGCACCGCTCCTGCACAGGTGACGAGGGTCAACCCATCTTCGGGGAGCCCTATGCGACGTCTCGTCGTGCTGGTGTCGTCTGTCTCGTCTTCGTGGGCCCGCCGATGAAGGCATCCAGCGGATCCTCGGTGCAGCGCGTGTACTTCGCGCTCGCCTTCTTCAACGTCGGCACGCTGGTGGTGAGCTTGTTCCTCGGCCACCAGCTCATGTCGGTCTACCGCGGGTCGGTCGAGGTCAATGAGCAGTGGGCCGAGCGGCTCTCGCTCTACGCGCGGCTCGGCCAGCTCGTCACCGAAGCCAACGCGCCCGGCAATGACGTCTTCGTCGACAAGGACGTCGCGGGCCAGCGCGCGCGGCTCGAGACGATCACCAGAGAGGTCGAGCAGACCTTCTCTCGGGCCGAGGTCGATCTCTCGACGCTCGCGACCTCGGAGCAGGCAACCCTCTCGCCGAGGCTGGCCGATGCCCGACGCGAGTTCCGCGGCATGCAGCTCGAGGCCAACGCCATCTTCGACAGCTACGGCCAGGGTGACGTCGACGCGGCAGGCACGCACATGGGCCAGATGGATCAGGCCTTCGCCCGTACCAGCGCGGCGCTCGATGGCCTGCGCACCGAGGTCCAGCACATTCAGTCGTCGGCCTTCGTGCGACAGCTCGAGGCCGCCTCGAAGTCGCAGAGCGCCCAGTACGCGCTCATGGCCCTCGTGGTGTTGATGGTGGCGGCGGTCGTCGCCTACGGCTTCAGGCTGCAGCGCACCATGTCGCGCAAGCAGGCCGAGATCGATCGCGCGAACGAGGGCATGCGCCTGGTGCTCGACAACGTGGAGCAGGGACTGCTGACGGTCGACCTCTCGGCCCGCGTCGTCGGTGAGCGCAGCGAGGCCGTGGGCCGGTGGCTCCCGACCGTCACCGCCGGCACCGTCGTGTGGCGTGCGCTCGCCCCCGTCGACCAGAAGTGCGCTCAGTGGCTCGAGGCTGGTTGGAGCCTCATCACCGAAGACGTCATGCCCCTCGAGGTGGCCATCGAGCAGTTGCCCAGGCGGCTCCGGCTCGGCGACCAGGTGCTCAGCATCGGCTACCGCCCCATCTTCGAGGGCGGTCGGCTGAGCCGCATGCTGCTGGTGCTCACCGACGTCACCGCCGCAGTTCGCTCCGAGCGCCTCGAGCTGCAGCAGCGCGAGACCCTCTCGATGTTCGAGCGCGTGATGCGTGATCGGTCGGGCTTCGTCGAAGCGTTCGACGACTGCGGCCGACTGGTGAGCGCCGTGGTGATGCTGGGCGATCGCGATCTCACCGTGGTGCGGCGACAGGTGCACACGCTCAAGGGCAACGCGGCCAGCATCGGCCTCGCCTCACTCGCCTCGACCTGCCACGAGCTCGAGGACTACCTCACCGAGTCGGCCGGCGATCTCTCACGCCCCATGGTCGAGCGCCTGCGCCAGGAGTGGGACGCCTTGTCGCTGCGGCTGCACTCGCTCATGGGCCAGCACTCGCACGCCGAAGTGGTGGTCGAGCCCGAGGCCTTCGAGGCGCTGCTCGATGCGGTCACCACCGAAGAGGTGCCGCGCTCGTCGGTGCGCACCATGGTCGAGTCGCTGCGCATGGAGCCCGCCAGCCGACGCCTCGAGCGCCTCGCCGAGCAGGCCCAGAGCGTCGCCGGCCGCGTGATGAAGGGCCCGCTGCACGTGGTGATCGAGAGCAATGGCCTGCGCTTCGATCGCGAAAGGTGGACACCCTTCTTCTCATCGCTCGTCCACCTCGTGCGCAACGCGGTCGATCATGGCCTCGAGACGCTCTCAGACCGCGTCGCCCTCGGGAAAGGCGTAGGCACGCTGACGTTCACGACGAAGGTGACGGGCGATCAGCTCGAGCTGTGCATCGCCGACGACGGGCGCGGCATCGATCTCGAGCGGCTGGTCGCGGTCGCGCGGGCACGCGGCCTGGTCGTGCGCGATGGGGTCGAGGCGATGTTCCTCGACGGGATCTCGTCTCGTGACGAGGTGACCGATCTGTCGGGTCGCGGCGTCGGAATGGCTGCGGTGAAGGCCGCGACCGAGGCGATGGGCGGCAGGCTCTCGGTCGACACGCGCGCCGGCGTCGGCACGACGTTTCGGTTCATGCTGCCGTTGATCGGCGTTGGCGCCGAGCTCTCTCGCCGCGCTACGCCGGAGCCGTCTCCACGTCAGGAACTGCGGCTGGTCGCGCCGCGAACGCCTTGAGGAACGCCGCGTACCGATCCTGCTCGATGGCGAGCCGGGCCTCCTTCATGAGCCCCAGGTAGAAGTGCAGGTTGTGAATCGTGTTGAGCCGCATGGCCACGAGCTCTTTCGCGTTGAACAGGTGCCGCAGGTACGAGCGCGAGAAGGTGCGACACGTGTAGCAACTGCACGCCGGGTCGATGGGGCGCGGATCCTTCGCGTAGCGGGCGTGCTTGATGACGAGCTTGCCCTGGCTGGTGAAGAGGAAGCCGTTGCGCGCGTTCCGCGTCGGCATCACGCAGTCGAACATGTCGATGCCGGCCCCGACGCAGGTGAGCAGATCGATCGGCGTGCCCACGCCCATCAGGTAGCGCGGCTTGTCCTTCGGGAGCAGCGGCGCCGAGAACGAGACCCCGGCGTGCATCTGCTCGGGTGCTTCACCCACCGCATACCCGCCCAATGCGTAGCCGGGCAGGTCGATGGCGCAGATCTCTTCCGCGTGGCGCCGTCGAAGGTCCTCGAAGAGCCCGCCCTGCACGATGCCGAAGAGCGAGCTGCGCAGCCGGCTCCACGCCGAGACGCACCGGCCCAGCCAGCGGGTCGTGCGTGCCAGTGACGGCTCGAGGTAGCTGCGCTCGCTCAGCGCGGGCGGGCACTCGTCGAACGCCATGATGATGTCGGCGCCGAGCGTCTCTTGAATCTCGATGCTGCGCTCGGGCGAGAGCACGTGCTTTGCGCCATCGAGGTGCGATTGAAAGGTCGCGCCCTCTTCCGTGATCTTTCGCATCTCCGAGAGGCTGTAGACCTGAAAGCCGCCCGAGTCGGTGAGCATCGGCCGCTCCCACGAGATGAAGCGGTGCAGGCCGCCCAGCTCACCGATCAGCTTCTCTCCGGGGCGCAGCATGAGGTGGTACGTGTTGCCGAGAATGATCTGCGCCTCGAGCGCACGCAGGTCGTCTGGCGCACAGGCCTTCACGCTGCCCGCGGTGCCGACCGGCATGAAGATGGGCGTCTCGATCGTGCCGTGTGGTGTGTGCAGCCGGCCGCGCCGTGCGCCGGTCGTCGCGTCGACGTGCAGCAGCTCGTAGCGAACGAGCGACGGCTCGACCGACTGATCGCCACGGAGTTCGGGAGCGAGGCTCATGGGCTTCTTTCGAGGCGAAGGGGCAGCTTCTTCGGCAGGAGCGTCGCACCATCGCGTGCCCGCCACTCGTGATGTCGCACGCCATTCGACCCCGGCGCCACAGCGATGAGGCACCTCGGTCGAGTCCTGCCCGGTCGTGCAGACGCAGAAGAAATGACCGACGAAGGTGGCTCCTTTGCTCGAAGCAGATGGGCGCGACCGGACAAGCCACCACACTCCGAATCAGGTCGGCGAGGTTCTGCTGCGCGATGTCGTGATGCTCGGTGGAGCGAGCAATGACGGTCAGAAACACGGCGCGCTGCGCTGACTCCGCCTCGAGCGAGGTCCCCTGTCCCACAGTGTGGTGCGCGGTGCAGCGAGCCACGACTGTCGGAAACACGGCTTGCACCTGCCGGTCTTTGCGGCACTGCTGCGCGACGCGGCGTTGCATTGGCTCCGCCCAGGTCCCCTATCCCACGGTGTGGTGCGCGGTGCAGCGAGCCACGACTGTCGGAAACACGGCTCGCGCCTGCCGGTCTTTGCGGCACTGCTGGGCGACGCGGCGTTGCATTGGCTCCGCCCAGGTCCCCTGTCCCACGGTGTGCTGCGCGGTGCAGCGAGCCACGACTGTCGGAAACACGGCTCGCGCCTGCCGGTCTCTGCGCTGCTGCGCGACGCGGCGTTGTTCTGGCTCCGCCTCGAGCGAGGTCCACTGTCGGACGGTGCGGCGAGCCATGACGGTTGGAGACCAGCCGACCGCGAGGCTCTGCTGCGCGACTGGCTCGATCGAGGTCCGGTGTCGCTCCCTCGCCGAGCAACTCCGCGCGCTGGGCGGAATCACCGCTCATGAGCCGCCTTCGATCAACATCGAGTCGCCGTAGCTGAAGAAGCGATACCGCTCACGCACGGCCTCTGCGTACACCTCGAGCGTGCGCTCGCGACCGAGAAACGCGCTCACCAACATGACGAGCGTCGACTTCGGCAGGTGGAAGTTGGTGACGAGCGCGTCGACGACGCGAAACTGGAAGCCCGGCGTGACGAAGATCGCGGTGTCTCCGCTCGCAGCGCCCGTGAGCGCGAACGCCTCGAGCGTGCGCGTCACCGTCGTGCCGACCGCGATCACCCGTCCACCCGACTGCTTTGTCTGCGTGATGGCATCGACGGTCTCGGGTGGAACCAGGTACCGCTCGGCGTGCATCTTGTGCTGCGAGACGTCACCTTCACGCACCGGCAAGAACGTGCCGGGCCCCACGTCGAGCGTGACCGAGACGCGCCGAACTCCGCGCTGCTCGATCGCCGAGAAGATCTCGGGGGTGAAGTG
The DNA here is from genome assembly GCA_040275325.1 of Myxococcaceae bacterium. GTDB lineage: Bacteria > Myxococcota > Myxococcia > Myxococcales > Myxococcaceae > Xiheimicrobium. The sequence continues at coordinate 29,258 of JBEOKA010000396.1, forward strand.
CAGCCCCGCCGTCGGAGCCGCCACCGAGCCCACCGTCTTCGCGTAGATGGTCTGGTAGCGCTCGGCGTCGTCTGCGGAGGGCGCGCGGTGAATGTACGGCGGCAGGGGAAGCTGCCCGGCCTTCGTGATGGCGGCCTCGAGCGTCGAGAGCGGCGAGGTGAAACGAACGACGTACTCGCCACCGCCGAGCGACGCTTCGACCTCGGCCGTCAGCTCGCCATCGAACGACAGCCGGGCCCCGGCGCGAATCGGCTTCGACGCCTGGCCCAGACAGGTCCACGCCGTGCCCTGCGCGGCCGCACCGAGCGAGGTGACGGCCGCGACGTTCGCCGCGGGTCTCACGAGGAGCAATTCGACGCGACCGCCCGTGTCGGCCTTCTTGCCGATGAGGCGCGCGGGGATGACGCGCGAGTCGTTCACCACGAGCAGGTCGTTCGGCCGAAGCAGCCCGGGCAGCTCGGTGAAGGCCCGGTGAACGAGCACCTCACCGCTCACGTGGAGCAGCCGGCTCGCGTCACGGCGCTCGAGCGGGGCCTGGGCGATCAGCTCCTCGGGCAGGTGGTAGTCGAAGTCGTCCGTGTGCATCGCAGCCGGGTTATCGACGCCGTCGCCTCAGCACAAGCGCTCACGCGGCCCGCCGGTGAGCGAGCAGCGCCTCGAGCTCGTCGAGCAGCTCGTCTGGGCGCTCGTTCATCGCCTCCCACGTCCACTGGAGCACCCGGAAGCCACGCGCCGTCAGCGCGTTGATGCGTCGCCGGTCGGCCTCGAACGCCTGTGCGGTCGAGTGCCACGCATAGCCATCGGCCTCGAGCACCACGGGCGTTCCCGCGAAGCGGAAGTCGAGCCGGTACCGCTTGCCCTTCACCTGCACCTTCTTCTGAAGCTCGGGCATCGGCAGGCCGGCGTCGCGGAGCAGGTCGAGCACCCGCGCCTCGAGCTCGCTCTCGGTGATGCCCTCGCCTCCGCGCTGCGCGGCGAGACGTCGCAGCAGACGAATGCCGCGAGTGCCACCCGTGCGCTCGACGAAGTGGGTCAGCTTGTCCACGGTGGTGAGCTTGCGTCGCAGGGCGTCGTCGAGCGCCGCCTCGACGGCCGCCTGTGGTTCGGTCGCAGCGAGATCGAGCAGCGTTCTCTCGACTGAGGTGACGCGTTGGCCGTTCACCGTTCCCAGCTCGCGCGCCAGGAGCGCCTCGACCCGGAAGATCCGCACGCCCTCGGGCGCATCGAGATGGCGCGTCGAAGCGATGGTGATGGGCCCGGCGTCTTCCGAGAACGGCGAGAGGCCCCAGAGCGCGGCCGCGGTTCGGTGCGAGAAGACAGCGCCCCGGCCGAACCACAGCGCCGCCGCTCGCCTTCGCTGAGCAAGCGAGTCGATTGAGCCTTCGACGGCGTAGACCGCCGGGTGCACGCGTCGCCAACGTTCGGAGCGGACCCGGCGCTTGGCCTGATCGATCGACATGCCGAGTTCACGCACCTGATCGAGGCTGAACACGCCGTGCTGAACCGCCGCCAGCGCCATCACGGCTTTCTCGGTGCTGCGCATGGCCCCCGCGAACCTCCCGAGGGAGGGCTCTAGCAGCCAGAGCTGACATCCTTCGGGCCCGAGCGACGGACGCGGTGCGGAAACCGCCCCTCAAGTGACAGTCGTTGCGGCAACTTCGTCAGTCGTAGAGGACCTGCATCTCGGTGCCGGGGTAGTAGTGCTCGAGAATCGCGCGGAAGTCCTTGCCTGAGTCCGCGAGCATGCGGGCGCCCCACTGGCACAGGCCGGCGCCGTGACCGAAGCCGTTGCCCTTCAGCACCAGCCCGTCTTTCCCCTGCCCCATCACCTCGAAGTCGAGCGACTTGAGCCGCATGTACCCGATGCGCTCACGAAAGCTGACCGCGTCGATCGATCGCGCCCCGACTTGCACCCGGCGCGCCCGCCCTGTTGGCGAGCGGCCCTGAACCTGGAACTGCCCAGGCTTCGCGCCGAGCTCTCGCGCAGCCACCTTCAGGGTCCAATGGCTCGTCGGCAGCTTCGAGCACGGGCAGGCGACGCTCTTCAGGTAGGGCAGATCCCGCCCGAGGGCATCGAGACCTGACTCGGTCTGGCCACCACATGACGAATGAAAGTACGCCTCGATGGGCTGCAGCTGCCACGTCAGCACCAGCCCCTTCGTCTCTTCGATCGCCTGACGTGTGCGAGGGTCGTCTGCCTCGAGGCCTTTGTAGACCTGGCTGATTACCGAGCTGCCGAGGTACGAGGGCTGGCCGTACTGCTCGAGCTTCTTGTTGAGCGCGTAGGTGCGCGCCGCCACCGCCTGGGCCTTCAGTGCCTCGAGCGGAAACGTCTTCGGCATCTCGCTGCCCAACACGCCTTGCAGATACGCCTCGAGCGGCAGCACGTTCACCGCCATCAACTGGCTCTTTCCCCGCACCACCACCACGTCGCCCTGCACGTGCACGCCGTTCACCTCGAGTGAGCCACCAGACGAGCGGCACCGAATCGCGTCTGTTGGCAACGGCGAGCCATCGAGCGTGAGCGCGCCCTCCTTCTTTCGAACCGTGAGCGCGTCTTTGCCCAGCCCGACGAACTCGGCGTCGTCGAGATCGTCGCCGCACGAGAGCGCGACGCCCGAGAGCGTCACCGCAGCCGTCTCGGGACCAACGCTGATGCGCATCGTCTCGGCAGCCTCGGCCGCCACTGCCAGACCGACCACCACGAGCCCTGCCACACGCATGTCGCACATGGTACGGCCGTCGAGGAGCGCCTCAAGATTTCGGCCCAGTGGCGTGGGCGCCTCGAACTTGGCAAATCACCTCAGATGGACCCGGACCACGCGTACAGGGCATTGACGCTGGTGCACCCGCGAAGCGCGCAGGTGTTGGTGGCCCATTTCGTCGCGCAGACGCCGAAAGGAGACGGGCGCTCGTTCGCCGAGTTTGCGACCTTCTACGGAGTGCCCGAGGCCTCGGCCAAGGTGCTGCTCTGGCGAGCGGCGCGCGACTTCGAGGCCGCGGCCCGTGCCGATTCTGCGCAACCACCCCTGCCCTTCGAACAGGAGCTTCGTGAAGCCGAGGCGCTGCACCACGCCCTGCAGGCCTCGACCCCGACCGCGCTCGTCGCCGCCTTGCGCTCGCTGACGGCCAACGCCCCGGTGTTGCGTCAGCGACTGCGAGACGCCGAACGTGCCGAGCTCGAGTCTCCTGCCTATGCCCGCGAGACCTGGCTGCGGCGCATCGCCATCGTCATCGTGCTCGCGCTCTCGGCCTGGTTCTACTGGAAGGACGACCTGACCCGCTGGTGGCGCCAGCAGACCACGGTCGAAGACAGACGACCGTGAAGCGATGCCAGTGAAGATCTTGTCCAGCCGTGACGGGCCGCTTACACACTGGCGCATGAACCGACTCGTCCTCCTCGCCTGCGCGCTGCTCCTCTCCATCGCCGGCCTGACTGGCTGCCCGAAGCCCACCACCACCACCGTCGCGGGCACCGATGACGAGATGATCGATCAGCTCTCGGCCCAGCTCGAAGAGCTGCGAACCCGCAGCGACATCACCTGCAAGGACTTCTGCCAGGTGAAGGACAAGGCGTGCGGCCTCTCGAAGCAGACGTGCGACATCGCCGGCAAGGCCCCCGACCGCGCTGACTTCCAGAAGAAGTGCGTCACCTCGCAGGAGGACTGCGCGAAGTTCGGTGAGTCGTGCTCCGGCTGCCCCAAGTGAGGTGAAGGTGGCTACAGTGAAGCCCGGTTCTCGCCGGAGGCTCCATGGTCTCGATCGCCCTCGCGTTGTCGCTGACCCTCGCAGCTGACGAGTTCGACGCCGAACGCGCAGCCTCGATCGAGCGCGAGCAGGCGAAAGAGGCCGCCGCGGTCACAGCGAAGTACGGAAACAGGAAGTCGACCGAGCTGTCCCGAGACGAGCGCTCCGAGATGATTCGGGAGCAGGCGGCTGCGCAGCAGAAGGTGCTCGACAAGTACGGCGTGTCTCCGAAGGAGTGGGCTCGCGCTCAAATGAACCGCTCACGCGAGCAAGCCGATCAGGTTCGCCAGGCGACCAGGGCGCTCGAGGCAAAGGAGAAGGCTGCCGCCGAGAAGGCCCAGGCCGAGAAGACCGGCGGGCCGAAAGAGATCGTCATTCAGCGCGGCATCTCCGAGGATCAACCCGTCACGCTCGAGGAGTCCGAGAACGCCACGCCCGTCGTCGAGCAGGGGCTACCGAAGGACTTCGAGAACGACCAGAACGCGGCGAGCGAGTCAGACGCCGTCGAGAAGGCAGCCGACGCGCCTGCGACCAAGGCCACCGGCAAGTCCGGCAAACGCTGACCGAGAAAGCCACGCGCGAGGCCTTGACCGCTTGGGGTGTGAAGGGTGTGTCGCTTCAAGGCATGTCCCGTGGGAGCCACCGAAGAGTCGGTCCTCTTGCGGAGACGATGGCTGTGACGGCGCCCTCCGGCGTGCATGCAGTGCAGGGAACGACTGACCGTGATGGCGCGACGTTCAGCGACGCTGCGACCGCCACACGTCGTCGTAGGGACACGAACAGTCGGTCTCTTCCGGCTCGGGGTAGGCGTAGGCCTGCCCGCGGTAGTTGCGGAGGATCGTCTCGTTCGGCCTTCGCTCCATCACGTAGTCGGGCTGCAGCGTCACCTTCCCACCGCCGCCCGGCAAATCGACCGCGAGGTGAGGCACCGCCAGACCGGTCGTCCACCCTCGCATCTGCTCGATGATCTTCACCCCGGCCTCGATGGGTGTTCGCAGGTGCTCGAGGCCCTCGGCCACATCCATCTGGTGCAGGTAGTACGGGCGCACCCGCATCTTCAGGCACGCGTGACTGAGCTCGGTGATGATCCGCGCATCGGAGTTGAGCCGCCGCATGAGCACGGCCTGGTTCTCGACCGGCACACCGTGATCGACCAGCAGCTCGCAGGCGCGCTTCGCCTCGGCCGTGATCTCCCTGGGGTGGTTGAAGTGCGTCACGACGAACAGGGGGGCGTACTTCCGCAACAGCTTCGCCAACGACTCGGTCACCCGCATCGGCAGACACACGGGAATGCGGGTGCCGATGCGAATCATCTCGACGTGTGGAATCGCGCGGAGCGGCGCCAGGATCTGCTCGAGCCGCTCCTCCGACAGCAGAAAGGGGTCGCCCCCCGAGAGCAGCACATCGCGCACCTGCGGGTGCGTGCGGACGTACTCGAGCCCCTTCTCGAGCTCGCTCTTGTTCAGCTCGGCCTCTCCACCGTTCGTGATGCGCCGGCGGGTGCAGTGGCGGCAGTAGACCGAGCAGGTGTCGAGCGCGAGGAAGAGCACGCGATCGGGGTACTTGTGAACGATCGCCTCGACGGGGCGCCGGGGATCTTCCCCGAGCGGATCACGCAGCTCCCCTGCCCGCTTGCGCGCCTCGGCCTTCACCGGCACCGCCTGCATGCGCACGGGACAGAACGGGTGCGAGGGGTCGATGAGCGAGAGGTAGTAGGGCGAGATGCCGAGCCGGAAGATCTTCGCGGTCTCGGCCACGCCCGCGCGCTCGTCGTCGGTGAGCTTCAGCAGCTGCGCCAGACGCGCACCGTCACGCACCGAGTTGCGCATCTGCCACCGCCAGTCGTTCCACTGGTCGTCGGTGGCCTCGGGAAAGAGCTCGGCTCGTCGCGACATCGCGGGCAGCTCTGCCGTCGATGAGGGCTGGTGCTCGTCGAAGCTCACGGCGCCGGCCTTAACTCAGCACCGGCCACCGCAGGAAGCGCTGGTCGGTCAGGCATGCACGGGGTGCGACTGCAGGGCCGCCTTCGCCTGGTCACGCCACCACTGCTGCCCCGACTCGGGCACCGTGTAGAGCGGGTCGAAGAACTCATACTTGCGGTTGAGCGCCTCGGGATCCTGCCACTCGATGCCCGTGCGGTAATTCTTCGTCCAGTACGAGATGCCCTTCTCGCGATCGTACTCGGCGACCTGGTGCACCCAGCGCTTGCCGACATACGGCACGTCACAGACGATTCGCGGCGTCGCGAAGCCCGGCATGTACCCCATGATGTCGTGCTGGAGCTTCTGCGCTTCCCACACCGCGACCCGCCAGTGCTCCGAGTTGGGGATCATGTCGCACATGTAGAAGTAGTACGGGAGGATGCGGGCGTGATCGAGGAGCATGAACGACAGCTCCAGCAGGTCCTTCGAGGTCGCGTTCACGCCCCGCAGCAACACGCCCTGGTTGCGAACGTCGCGGAAGCCCACCTCGAGCAGGCGGCGCGCGGCCTTGCCCAGCAGCGGCGTCACCTGGTTCGCATTGTTGACGTGGGTGTGGAGCGCGAGGTCGACGTTGCGCTCGAACGCCTTCTTGGCGATCCGCTCCAGCGCCGACATCACGTTGTCCTGCAGGTAGTGCTGCGGAATGCCCATCAGGCCCTTCGAGGCCAGGCGAATGTCGCGAATGTTGGGAATGTCGAGGAGCTGGCTGACGAAGCTCTCGAGCTGGGCGATCGGCACGTTCGCCACGTCTCCGCCTGAGACGACGACGTCGCGCACCGTGGGGGTCTTGCGCAGGTACTCGAGCATCAGCTGCCAGCGTTCGGGCTGGGCGACCGTGAACTTGAGCTTCGCGACCTGAGGCACGTCGTTGCCCACCAGGTCCATTCGGGTGCAGTGCCCGCAGTACTGGGGGCAGGTCGAGAGCAGCTCGGCGAGCACCTTCGTCGGGTAGCGGTGCGTGAGGCCTTCGACCTTCCACATCTCGGCTTCGTGCAACGAGTCGCGGCTGGCCTTCGGGTGGTTCGCGTACGTCGGGTGCCGATCGTCGAACGCCGGCAGCATGTAGCGGCGCAGCGGGTCGCCCCACAGATCGTCCATGTTCATGGTGTTGACCATGTGAGGGGTCAGCAGAATCGACATGGTCGCTCGCTCGCGCTGATCACGCTCGATCGAGGCGGCAAGGGTGTCGGGGAGCAGGTGGCCGAGGGCCTCCCGAAGCTCCTTCAGGTTCTTCACGCAGTTCTTCCGCTGCCAGACCGCGCTCTCCCACTCCTGCTTCGTCACAGTCTTGTACCCGGGAATGCGGGTCCAGTCGGGTTCGACGAACTGGCGCTCGAGTGGGTACTTGAAGGGCTGAGCGGCGGTGGGAGCGGTGTTCGTCGCGGAGGTCGGGGTCGGCGCGGTCTGCATGGCCGGCCCTATGCCACGGTGACCGACGGTCGTGAAGCCGCCCCCGAAGGAGCGGCGCGTCAACCACGAGCTACTCGGGGATCACGCCGCGGATCACTGCCGCGTTCTCACCTTCGGTCACCACGATCTCGATGGGCGCCGACATCTTCCCGTTGAGTTTGAACGAGAGCTTGTGCTTTCCGGCGCTCACCTCGAGGGGTCCAGTGGGGAGAATGGGCGTCTTGCGGCCCGTGCTCTTCCCGTCGATGAAGACCTCTGCAGCGGTGGGCGTCGAAGCGATCTTCATCAGCTTCCCCATCGCCTTCTTGCCAGGCGGCGGGTCGTTCTTGGGAGGTGGATCCTTCTTCGGCGGAGGATCCTTCTTCACGACCGGTTCGGGGTCCTTCTTCACCACCGGCTCGGGGTCTTTCTTCACCACCTGTTCGGGGTCCTTCTTCACCACCGGTTCGGTGTCTTTCTTCACCACCGGCTCGGGGTCCTTCTTCACTTGAGCAGCCTCGGGCTTCATCACGAGGGAGACCGACACCGAAGCTTCTGCAGCCTTGTTGTCGAGGGTGAAGGTCTCGGTGAGGTGGCCGCTCTTCTTGGCGCTACCCTTGTAGGACTTGCCCGGCGCGAGGTCGGAGAGCTTCAGGTCTGGTGTGGTTCCCCGTGACTTGCCGTCGATGAAGATCTCGACCCCAGGCTCGCTGGTCGAGATCGTCGCCGACCAGGCTGCAGGCTTCGGCGGGTCTTTGGGAGTGGGCTCGGTTCCCTTTGGATCGTTGGCAGCGACGTTGGGCTCGGTGCCCTTCGGGTCAGGCGGAGCCGGATCAGTCCCCGCAGCCTCAGTGCCCTTGTCCGGAGGAGGTGCGTCGGACTCGAGCGTTCGATCGACCTGGTTGATCTTGCCCGCGACGACGTCGACGATGAACTGCTGGCGTGCGTAGCCGCTCTTCGTCGGCTTCAGCATGACGGTGTACTTGCCCGGCTCGAGCTCGATGGCCTGCGAACCGTCGTAGTTCTTGCCGTTGATGACGGCCATGAACGGAACCTTCGGCTTCACCAGAACGAGCAGGCGCGCCTTGTTTCCAGCCGTGAGCTTCACCACGGCAGCACCCACGACGAGCACGGCGATGACCGCGAGCGCCCCGATGGCGATCATCACGCCAGGCTTCTTGCCAGACGAGGCCTGCCTGGCTTTCGGGGGTTGGCGACGGTTGGGTGCAGCGCGCGGCGCAGGAGTGGCGCGCCGCTGCCTGACTGCGGGCCGCTCAGCGGTGCTGTCTCCCTGGGCTTCGAGCTCCTCGGCCTGTTCTTCCTCAGCTTGTTCCTCTGGCTGCTCGTCGACGGGGTCGTCCCCATCGTGTCCCGTCTGGAACGCACGAGTGCTCGAAGGCGCGATGGTCTCGTTCGCCGCGAGTGGTGAGGGGCCGACGGTGGTGGCACCGTTGACCGGCGCATCACCGATCACGACCTTGGGTCGGCTCGGACGAGAGGGGGCGAGGGTGGCGTTGCCCAGCTCCTCGTCGGGCGGAGGAATCTCGTTGCCGTCCTCATCGACGTCGAGCGCGGGGCGAAAACCAGTCATCTCAATCGGCTTGAGATCGTTGCCTGTGTCTTCGTGAGCAGCAGGAGCGCGTGGCGGAACCGTCGAGTCGACGGAGCGCGAGGTGCCGGCGAGGGCGTTCAGCGTCGAGCCACCGTTGCCGCCGGAGAGATTGTCGTGGGTGGTCGCCGTACCGGCGTTGGACGGAGCCCGTGTGGTTGGCGCAGGCCGAAGCTGCTGGCGACCGCTGGGCGGGCTGTCATCTTGAGGCTTGTTGAAGGGTGACGGCAGGCCGATGGCAGTCTTGAGATCCGCCTCGGCCTTGCTGCCCGCGGGCATGATGATGGTGCGGTCAGCGGAGCCATCCATCTCCGCAAGCTCTTCCGCCGTAGGTGGAGGAATGTTGAGCGCGGTGTTCTGTGGCCCCACTGCCACCGCACCTGCGCCGCCTGCGACTGCGACGGACTGGGGGCGGTTGCGCGGAGGAGGCGCGGCCGCCGGCGGAGGCGGTGCTGAGGCGGCGGTCGGCTTCTTCTTGGGGCCCGCAGTGACGCCCGACGACTCGAGATCTTCGGGGCGAGAGACCGACGCGTAGCGCTCCATCTTCTCGGCTTCACGATAGAGGTCTTCGGCAAACGCCTCCTTCATGTACGCCGAGAGGTGTTTGGCCGAGTAGATCGCATCGCCGGCCAGCAGGAAGCGCATGAGGTCTTCCTGCAGATCGCTCGACCACTGGTACCGGTCTTCGACTTCACGGGCGAGCGACTTGAGGACGACCTTCTCGAGCCCAGCTGGAATGTTCGGGTTGAACTGCCTGGGGAGCGGAACCTCGGCGTTGCGCACCTTCTCGAGCGTGGAGAAGTCAGACTCACCGACGAAGAGCTTCTCGCCCGTGAGCATTTCGTAGAGCGTCACGCCCACGGCGAAGATGTCGCTGCGACGATCGATCGGCTGGCCGCGCACCTGCTCGGGGCTCATGTAGCCGAACTTGCCCTTGAGAATGCCCGCTTGGGTCTTCTGGCTCCGGTTCGCAGCCTTCGCGATGCCGAAGTCGATGATCTTCACCTCCCCCTCGTACGAGAGGAGGATGTTCTGCGGCGAGACGTCGCGATGAATGATGTGGAGCTCTTGCCCTCTCGCGTCCTTCTTGCGGTGCGCGTAGTCGAGGCCTTCACACATCTTCGAGGCCACGAAGACCGCCATCGCGGTCGGCATGATCTCGCGCCTGCGGCGGAACCGCTCGAGGAGCGCGCGCAGGTCCTTGCCCGACACGTACTCCATCGCGATGTAGTAGGCGTCGTCGTGTTTGCCGAGCTCGTGAATGTGCACGACGTTGGCGTGATTCAGCTGAACGCTGATCCGCGCTTCGTCGATGAACATCGTGATGAACTCTTCATCCTCCGCCATGGTCGGGAGGATCTTCTTGATGGCGAGAATGCGCTCGAAGCCTTCGACACCGAAGGCTTTGGCGGTGAACACCTCAGCCATGCCGCCGACGTTGAGGCGCTCGAGCAGCAGGTACTTGCCGAAGACCGTGGGCTTCTTCATCCGGACCGTTGAACGCGGGAGGACTGCGTAATGGGTGCAGACGAAGCACCCTCGAGGCGTCGACGATAGACGTGGTGGCCTGGTCCGTCAATCATCAGACTGGCCGAAAGAGGCCTCAAGTGCGCGGAACCGTTCCGGAAAGCCGGAGGAGAGCCAAAAGAAAAAGCCCCCGCACCGGTTTCCCGGTGCAGGGGCAAAAAGATCCGGCAGCGACCTACTCTCCCGCGCGGTTTCCCGCGGAGTACCATCGGCTCTGGAGGGCTTAACTTCCGTGTTCGAGATGGGAACGGGTGTGACCCCTCCGACATAGCCACCGGAAAAACTTGGAGTGCATACGAAGATCAGAATTGAACTTGGAATGAGCGAAGCGCTCTCGAAAGTCTGCAACCGTTGATTGCAGGGGCCTCGACCTCGACCTTGAATCGCGCTGGCCACGAAGGGCCAGCGCATCATCGAGAAAAAGGTAATGTAAGCCGCACGACCGATTAGTACCGGTTAGCTGAACGCGTTACCGCGCTTACACATCCGGCCTATCAACGACGTAGTCTCCATCGGGTCTTCAGGGGGTTGCCCCCGGGAGGCCAATTCTTGAGGTCGGTTTCCCGCTTAGATGCTTTCAGCGGTTATCCAATCCGCACATGGCTACCCAGCGATGCCACTGGCGTGACAACTGGTACACCAGAGGTTCGTCCAACCCGGTCCTCTCGTACTAAGGT
>JBEOKA010000397.1:0-21836 GCA_040275325.1 Myxococcaceae bacterium
TCGGTCGCTGGCCTCGGCCTCGCGATGCTGGCCCTCATTCGCCGCCGTCGCAGCTGAGAGGCTGAGTGAAGAAGTTCAGGCCTCGACACCCATGAAGTCGCTCGCCCCTCGCCAGCTTCTGCTGACGGGGGGCGTAGCCGTTCGGTAGCATCATCACCGTTGGTCGAACCCGGGAGTTCTCATGAGACGCGAAGCACTGCTCATCGCCGTCGCTTCACTGGTCGGCTGCTCCGATGCCTTCATCGAGAAGAAATCGAAGGAGGCCATCAACATCGATGACCGCCTGTCGATCTCGGGCCGCGTGTGCACCCAGCGCCCCGACCGAAACGGTTTCCCGGTCAAGGTCGTGTTCGTCGTCGACCAGTCGGGCTCCATGTGCGTTTCAGACCCGCCGGGCTCACAGGAGTCGACTGGCTTCTGCGAAATGGCCGCGGCAACACTCGGGGTGACGGGCAGCACGCTCCCCGCGCGAGTTCGCGCCCTCAACCGATTGCTCGACGGCTTCGTCAATCAGCGCAACATCAGCGTCGCGGTCATCCCGTTCGAGACGAACATCAAAGGCGTCTACCCCGCTGCCGGCTTCGCGCGACCTGACGACCCGGGCCTGCGAACTCGCGTCGGTGCGCTTCAGACAGAGCTCGGCAAGGGAACCGACTACCAGGGCGCGCTCGCGGCAGCCTACACCCGCATTGCCGGCGACATCGCGCTCACCCAGCGAACGTCACCCAACATGCTGCCGCGAACCCGTTACGTCGTCGTCTTCTTGTCAGACGGCGTGCCGTACCCGCGGTGTGCCGCGAACGACAACCTCACTCAGTACGCAGACGACCTCAACCCTGAGCTCGTCTGGCAGGACTCGCTCGGCGCTGGCACGTTCTGCAATGAGATCGACGCCGACATTCCGCCGGCCGATCGCATCATGACCTTCGTCCCTGGCACCGACCGCAACCAGAACTACCAGCTGTTCAGCTACGTCGACCAACTGATGGAGCTGCGTGACCAGTACAACATCGGCGACATTCGTCTTCACACGGTGCTCCTCTTCAATGAGGAGGCCGTTCGTGCGTGCGGCCCCATTTGCCAGGACCTCTATGGTCGCTACGTTCGCTGGCCCGGGCCGGTGACGATTCCCGACGGCCCTGCAGCGGCCAAGCGCATCTCCGCGTGGACGCTCCAGCAGCTTGCCCAGCGCGGCAACGGCGTGTTCCAGGAGTTCAACAACTTCGCCGGCGTCGCCCAGCTCAACCTGGGTGCCCTCGACTACTCGTCTCTGTTCTCGCGAAACGTCATGAAGTCGCTCTTCGTGCAGCCGCTCTCGAGCGAGCCTGGCCCCAGCGATCGCGAAGTCGACAGTGACGGTGACGGCTTGCCAGATGAGATCGACAACGACTTCAGCTTCAACACGAGCAAGTTCGATGTCGACTCCGACGGAGATGGGTTCGACGATCGGTTCGAGGTCGACCGAAAGGCAGACGGCTTCAAGCCCGACACCCGCGACGGCCGTGGTTGCGACCCGACCTCACCGCTCACCAGAGGTTGCCGCCCCAGCGATGCCGACGGCGATGGGCTGTCTGACTTCGCCGAGAAGTACCTCGACGCCTGGCTGTCGGACAACACGCTCATCGACGCTGACGCAGACGGCATTCCGAACGGCATCGAGGTTCGGTACGGCCTCGACCCGCTCGAGCCCCAGCGCGATCTCGACACCGATGGCGACAAGGTGCCCGACACCGAAGAGATTCGATTGGGCTCGCACCCCACGCGGCGCGACCTCGAGTTCCGCGAGAAGAACGGGGTGCAGTACGCGCTCAAGCAGACCGTCCAGAGCGATGACTCGGTCTGCTACGACTTCACCGCCAGCAACCTGCAGTTGGTGACGCCGCCCATTCGCGCTGGCTTCTCACGGCAGGGCTTCAATCTCTTCAAGGTGTGGTTCGGAGAGGCGCCTGAGGCTGGCGTCGCGACCGACTACGGCACCTGGAAGACCGCTTGCGTCTGGGCACAGTACGACCCGCCCTCGGTGCGGGTGCCCGCTGGCCCCGAGGCCACACCCCTCGTCAACGCGAACTTCGTCGTCCCCCGAGACCTCGTCGAACCCGCGCACTATGACAGCCGCTGCGTCGGGACGAACCCGTCGCGCGGCCAGAGCGGACCGGTGCCATGACGATGACCAAATCAGTCAAGCTCGCAGTGCTCAGTGCCTTCGTGGTGGGGCTGCTGCTGGCTGCCTGCTCGGACACGTATCTGTACGATGAACGGCGGGAGCGTGAGATCCCCGCGGATCGGTCGGTCAGTCTTCAGGGCGAGTTCTGTACGCCCGGCAGCGATCAGGTCGTTCGGCCCATCAAGATCCTGGTGGCGATGGACGCCTCGCAGTCGATGGCAGTCACCGACCCCGATGGCGCGCGCGCGCGGGCCGTCGTCGACCTGCTCGACAACCTTCCGCAGGAACGAGAAGTCTCGATTCTCGTCATGCTCTTTGCGGGCAGTACCACCGCGTTCCTCTCGAAGAACGGGCTCCAGAACTTCGAGTCGGTGCTCGATTTCGATCAGGGCGATCGCGACATTCTTCGGCAGCGGGTGCTCAACTTCAGCGCGCCCGGCAACATGGCCAACCGCGACTCCACTGACTTCGTGAAGCCGCTGTCTGACATCTACGCCATCATCAACCGCGACATCGCCAACACCCGCCTCATGCGGCGTGGTGAAGAGACGCGCGCGCGCTACTCGGTCATCTTCCTCTCCGATGGCCAGCCGACGAACAACCAGGACGACGACCTGCTGTGTGACGTCGGCGGGAGCAACGTCGTGCGCCGCATTCGCCAGCTGAAGGATCTCGCAGACGACGTGAAGGTGAACACCGTGCACGTGTTCAACCCCACGCAGCCGATCAACTCGTCGGTGTGTGATCTCGACGGTGGAGCGGCGCCGCCGCCACAGGGAGGCTCGAGCTGCAGAATTCCCAACCTGCCGCCCGGCGCGTGTCCCCTCATCATCATCAGCCAGAACGCCGAGCGCCTGAACCGCATGTCGGTGCTGGGGGGCGGCAACTTCCGCGACTTCCGCAACGGCGAGCCGATCAACTTCCTCAACTTCCAGTTCGGGCAGGTGCGGCGCACCTTCGTCTTCGATCGCGTGGTCGTCTCGAACTTCTCCGCGCCGCCTGGCAGCCCCCTGTTGCTCGCCGACACCGACAGCGATGGCTTGCTGGACGAAGACGAGCTGCGCGCTCGCACCGAGCCCTGGGTCGTCGACAGCGACTTCGACGGCTTCTCCGACGGCATCGAGGTCTACTTCAACGCCCGCGGCGGCATGTTCAACCCCATCGGCCGGCTGGCTGATGGCGGTGGCTCTGACCAGGGGTGCCCGCCCGAGCTCCGCGGCCTCGACAGCGACTGCGACGGCCTGCTCGATTGCGACGAGCAGCTCATCGGCACCAACGCGCGGCGAGTCGACAGCGATGACGACGGTGTTCCCGACTCGGTTGAGTTCAAGCTGACCACCCAACCCGCCTCGAAGGATCTCGACGAAGACCCCGACAACGACGGCCTCGTCAACGCGACCGAGCTGCAGCTGCACACCGACCCGCACGCGGTCGACGCGCAGAAGCTGTCGGTCACCGGCTATCGCTACGAGGTGAAGAAGCAGGGCGCCCTCGATGACCAGGGGCGCCAGTGCTGGGACCTGCGCGTCGACAACATTCTGCTCGCGAACACGCTGCCCGACATTCGTGATGCCGGCCCCAACGACGTGCGCCGTGGGGCGGGGTACAACGACATCTTCGTGAGCGTGGGCATGCGGCCCGGAGACGACCCGAGCGGTCGCGCGATCCAACGCACGTTCCGTCACACCCTCACGCGGTTTCCGGTGGGGGGCATTCGCTCGCCGCCTGACGGGATCATTCGGGTGAAAGACAGTGATTTCGTGGCAGGCTGCCCGGTGCTTCCAAGCGGAATTCCGGCACCGTGATTGTTTGAACGTCGGAGGCGGCCGTCCTCCGCTGAACCCTCTCTCGAGCTCGACAACATGATGCAGAAACTGACGCGGGTGGCCGTGGTACTCGGAGGATTGGCGGCGTTCGTCTCGTGCTCACCGCCACTCATCCTCTGCGTCGAGGGAGATGAAGAGACGTGCGACGCCGGCACCCTGCCGCCCGACTCGTGCAACAGCGTCGAAGAGGCGAAGACCGGCGCCTGCACGCTCACGCTCTGCCAGGATCGGGAGGCCTTCATCTCGACGATGGCCGACGGCGGCGCTGACGTCGACTTCTACAGCGTGACGCTTCCAGGCAACCTGACGGCGCGCAGCCTGCTCACGCTCAAGGCGGGCTACGGCGGGGTTCCCCAGACCGCAGTCAACTTCAGTCTGAACGTGCTGCGTGAACAGCCAGACGGAGGCATCGCTGCGATCGCCTCTGGCAACGACCAGCGCATGGGGGCGGCCGCACCGAAGAACATCGAGATCACCCAGCCCTTCGCCGACTCGAACGCGCAGCTCCTGCTTCGCCTGAGCGACATCGGCGGTGTGGTGATGCCCCGCGTCGACAACCGCAACACGTACAAGGTCAATGTCTGCGTCATCGACAACCCCGACAGCAACGAGCCGAACGACACCACGCCGACGGCCATCACCCTGGCGGCCTCGGGCGCGATTCAGCAAGGGATGGGGACGGGCTACCTCGCGACGCCTGATGACAAAGACATCTTCTCGTTCCCAGTCAGCGGAGCGCGGCAGATCATCTACCTTCGCATCTCGAGCGCGATGACGAACCTCATGCCTGCGCTCGCGTACCGCATGGCCTACACGCTGAAGGACCCGACGGGTCGGCCGGTCGCCGAAGGCGTGATGGACAATCAGTTTCTGCAGATCGATCTCTCGACGGCCCGGCTCTCGGCAGGTGATGGCACGTACACGCTCGAGGTCTACGGCTACAAGACGGCCCAGCAGATGACGCCTGCTCCTGGCGACCTGCGGCTCAAGTACGACGTCGACGTGCGGGTGATGCCCGACCTGGACATGAGCGAAGGGTCGACTGGCAACGACTCGGCAGCCACGGCCCGACCCACGAACCTCGTCTTGAACACGCCGACCACGTTGACGGGGCGCATCGCCTACATTCCTGACACCGAGTACTTCCGGCTGAATCTGCCCGGACGAACCGGGCCAGCGACCCTGCGCTATGAGCTGTTGCCCTCGACGGGCACGGGCCGATTTGCGCCGCTCTCACAGATTCCCACGCGGCAGATTCGCGTGGTTCAGGAGATCACCACCGGCGCGACCGTGCAGGACCGCCAGAACGCGTGCATCAGCAACGCAGCCCTGTGCCCGCGCAGCTTCACCGATCCCAACAGCTCCGAGGGACAGCTGGTGCTGGGCGTCTGTCGGTCGCCGGGCATCGACCCGCCGCACTGTGTGCTCGGGGAGCGCAACGAAGAGAACCAGATTCCGGCGCTCGCCTCGCAGAAGAACTTCGTCGGAGCGATTCCCATCGCGAGCACCGTCACCTCGGTCATCTTCGCGTACGGAGACACCGGGCGCGGGCGCTTGAAGTGGGCAGATGATCGCGACTGGTCGATTCGTGTGGTGCTCGAGAGCGACCCCGACGAGCAGCGGCCAGCCGTCACGCAGGTCACGCTGGGCACTCCGCCGACCGTCACCGGCGTCATCTCACATGGCTACGGCAAGACGCTCGAGTTCGACGATCTGAACATGGGGCGCGGCATTCGCGGCCCCAATGACTACGACGCCACCGAGACCGACGTCGATCGCTTCAGGTTCGACTTTCCGAACGCGATGGCGGGTGACCAGGCGTGGAACCTGGAGTGGGTGTTCGGTTCACCAGACTCGGGCTCGCCTCCGGCTGAGCTCGCGCTCGAGATGACGTTCTGCCAGATGACCCTGGGCGATGGTGGCTGCACGGGCTCTCGGGGAATCATCACGCCGACCTATGGCAAGACGCTCACGCCCTGGTACCTGCCGCCCGTGCTGGCCAACACCGAGGTGCAGTTCGTCGCGACGCGCAATGGAGGCGAGACGCGGGTTCGGGTCGAGCCCATCGCCTGTTACTGCTTCCCCCGAGCCGTCGTGGCTTCGGGTCAGGTACAGATGAACGTGCTCGCGGTGGACCGCACGTCGAACGACTCGATTCCCTACAGCATCACGCAGTCGGTGGGGCCGTACCCCTCGAGCTTCCCCAACGCAGACGGTGGCGCTGGCATGAGCTCGTGCCCGGCCACCACGGTCGATGGTGGCGGTGGGTGTCGCTTCGGGCTCGGCCGCTGATGAACGAGGTCGTTGCAGCGGCGGCGTCAGTTGCCCTCTGCCGTCTTCAGGCGGAGCGGCACGACGTCGACCTTCACGAGGTACTTCGCGCGCGCGTCGGACTCGAACTCGATGAGGTGATCTCCGACGTCAGAGAGATCGGCCTCGCGGCTCGTCCAGCCCTTCGTCTCGGCCTCGCCGATGAGCGAGCGGCCCGACAGCACCCGGCGCACGCGGCTCGCGCACTCGGTCTCGTAGAAGTTGATGCGCGTCTCTTCGCCCGTGCCGGCGATCTCTGTCAGGAAGAACGAGAGCGTGACGGTCGAGGGCTCGAAGAGCTGCACCGAGAGCTTGTTCGCGCCCGGGAAGCGACCCTCGACGTAGCTTCGATCGCCCACGATGCAGCCGACCGTCGTACGACACACCGGCCACTCGCCGTCGCAGCGATCCTGCACGCGCGTGCCGACGAACTGATCCCTGATGCTCCCGCAGCCTGTCATGGCCGTCAGAAAAGCGACGGCCCCCACCCGTTGCAGTAGAACCTGCACACTTCTCTTGTTCGAACGAGGACGATTCATGAAGCGCTCGATTCTAGTCGCAACCATCGTCGGTGCCGTCACTGGCAGTTTCGTAGCCTGCGGGCCCACGAATAGAAAGGTGTGCGATGGTGACACCTTTGGCAATGAGGCCGAGCTGTGCGTCGACCGCACCGCGCTGGGCTTCAGCACCGAGTTCGGCGCTGGCACGTTCCTCGGAGCGAAGCCGGTCGACTCCATCAGCATCACCAACCGTGGCCTCAAGCCGCTCACGATCTCGAAGGTGACCTACTCGGGAGAGGCCGAGTTCAAGGTGACGTCGAGCTGGGGTGAGGCGGCGGTGGGCAGCGACATTCCCACGACGACCGTGAACGGCGGTCAGCGGGTGTTCCTGCAGGTCGAGTTCTCGCCGCGCGCGCCTCGTGGCTACGCGGGCACCATCACGCTCGACACCAACGCCACCAACGTTCCGCAGCTGGTGGTGCAGCTGTCGGGCTGCGGGGTGCCGACCGATGGTGGCACGTCGAACTGCTACGCCTGTGACGTGCTCGGCCAGGGCTGCACCAACCAGGTCGATGGTGGGGCGCGCACCTGCTACCAGAGCCCCTCCGGCGCGACGTTCTGCTCGTTCGAGACCGGCACCAAGGCGACGGGCGAGACGTGTGACGCGCCCGCGGCCTGCGCGAAGGGCAACGTCTGTCTGTCGGTGTGCGAGCGCCGGGTCGACGGTGGCGCGTGCGCAACGGCTGCCGAGTCGCGCTGCTACCAGGCCTGCAACCGTGACGGTGGTGCACCGGGCTGCGGCGGCGGCAAGGCGTGCCTCGATCTGTCGAGCCAGGCCATTCGCGCGTACGGCGCCTGCGCGCAGCAGTGACGAGCAGAGCAGGTCGCTGAACCGGGGCCGGGCTTCGTCGACGAGGCTCGGCCCTTCGTCTGTCTGGCGACTACTTCGACTTGAGCGTCGGGGCCTCGTTGGGCTTCCACAGGTACGTACTGGGAGCTCCGCGCTCGTCCTGGGCCCAGGGGTCAGCGCCCGGCCCGTCCCAGCCATAGGGGTCGACGGGCGTCGGCCGGCCGGTCTTCGTGCCCGTCATGCGCCGCACCTCGAAGTACAGCGCGCTCGTCGTCGCGCAGCCCGAGCGGCCCGCGACCCCGAGCCGCTGCCCTGCCACCACCTTGTCGCCGGGCTTCACCGTCAGCTTCGCGAGGTGGGCGAAGTGGGTGATGAAGCCGACGCCGCCGAGGGTGGTGTGCTCGACGTCGACCTCGAGCTGATCGTCGACCATGCGATGGGTGAGCACGCAGTTGAAGGCCGGAGCCGGGCCCGCGCGCACCACGTCTCCGTCGGCAGGCGCGAAGATGGGCGTGCCTTCGGGCATCGAGAACGCATAGCCAGCGAAGCCTTCGGCGAGCCCGAGCGCCTCGATGCCGCAGTAGGTGAGCTCTTTGTCGCCTTCGACGACGGGCTTCAGATCAGAGACGAGCGGCAGATCGTGATCGAAGAGGTTCAGCACCGGGTAGTGGCCATCGAAGGGCCGCTGCAGCACGGGCAGCACGGTGTTCTTCGGGCCCGGCTGACCCGAGCAGCGCTGAGCGCCGAGCTTGCCTTCACGCGGAGGCACTCGCGTCGGCTCGTCTTTCGGGCAGCCGGCGAACGAGAGCGACCCAAAGAGCAGGGCTGCCACGGCGCGCTGTCGAGTGAAGCGTCGCATGCGCGCAGCCTGCCTCAGGTGCCGCCCTTCTTCATCCGTTCGACGAGGCCCTGCGCGACGCGGAAGGAGTTGGCGACGATGGTGAGCGTGAAGGGCACCGCGCCAGAGGTGGGCATGAAGCTGCCGTCGACGACGTAGAGGTTCTTCACCGAGTGAGCGCGGCAGTCTTTGTTCAGCACGCTCGAGACCTCGTCCTTGCCGAAGCGGCAGGTGCCGCCCTGCAGAATGGTGGTCTCTCCGGCGACGCCGACGCGGTCGAGCTTCTCGGGCTTCATCGCCGCGAGCACCTCTTCACCGCGCTCGACGAGGAAGCGCGTCATCACGAAGTCCATCGGGTGGCGCTTGATGGTGATGGCCGCCACGGGGATTCCGTATTTGTCCTTCACGTTGTTGTCGACGGTGACGTTGGTGTCGTCGTTCGAGAGGAACTCTCCGTAGATCTCGAACTCGAGGATCTTGCTGTCGCGGTACTCGCGCAGCTTGTCTTTGAGCGCCTTGCCGAAGATGCCGGCCTCGCCCTTTCTGGCCATGCCGACCGCCGCGAAGATGGGGTTCGGGTGCGACCACATGAAGCCCAGCGTGCCGCCCTTGCGGAAGCCGAACTTGTCGTCGGGCATCACGTAGAAGTCCTGCATCGAGCGGTTGACGAAGGGCGCGACGGCTTCGAGCCACGGGTGGGTGGCCTTCTGCTTCGCGATGCGGAACGTCGCCTTCGACTGGCCGAAGCTCGAGAAGATCAGGTTCTTGCCGACGAGGCCGTTGTTGTTGGCGACGCCCTTGGGAAAGCGGCCCGACTGCGAGTTGAGCAGCAGGCGGGCTGACTCGACGGCGGTGGCCGAGACGACGACGACCTTCGCCGGCTGCTCCTGTCGAACGCCGTCGGCGTCGAGGTAGACGACGCTCTTGGCGACGCCGGTCTTCTGATCGACCGTCACCTCGACGGCCATGCAGCGCGGGCGAATCTCGACGTTCCCGGTGGCGACGGCCTGCGGAAGAATCGCGGCCAGCGTCGAGCTCTTCGCGTCGGTCTCGCAGCCGAAGCTGCCGCAGAGTGCGCAGTACACACAGGCGCCGCGGCCCTTGTACTCGGCGCTCGCGATGCCACGCGCCGTGGGAATGGAGTGGTACCCGAGCGACTTGCAGACCTTGTCGATCTCGAGCGACACCGGGTGCTCACCGAGCGGTGGCAGCGGGTAGTTCTTCTTTCGCGGCTCGAGGAACGGGTGGGGCACGGCGTTGCCCGACACGCCCAGCTCTTCTTCGGCGCGATCGTAGAACGGCGCGAGCTCGTCGTAGGTGATGGGCCAGTCGGTGATGTTCGAGCCCTTGATGGGGCCGAGCTCGCTCTTCAGCCGGAAGTCGATGGGCTTGAGCCGATAGAAGTACCCGCTCATGTGAACGGTGCCGCCGCCGACGCAGTTCGCCGTCCACGCTTCGTTGGTGCGGGAGTACGGCTTGTCGGGGCCGGCGCGCCACAGATGGGGCTCGTCCCACGGGAGCGGCATGAAGAAGTTGCGCCGCGAGTTGAGGATCTCGTCGTGAACGAACTCCTCTTTTTTGTACCAGGGGCCCTTCTCGAGCACGACGACCTTGAACCCCGCGCGCCCGAGCTCGAGCGCCATCGGCGCGCCACCTGCGCCACTGCCGACGATCACCACGTCAACCGCGTCTTTGGCCACGATCAGCACCCCTTCCCGCCGCCGCACCGCAACTGCTGCAACGCCTTCATGCCGTCATAGCCAGGACCCGGGTCGGCCTTCGTCTTGTTCACCAGCGAGAAGCCGAGCGTCTTCCACCCCACCTGATCACGGTTGCCGCCGTAGCTCGGGTCGCCGAGGAAGCCCTCGAGCGAGAGGACGATCAGCATCTCGTACCAGCGTGCTTCACCCGAGGTCTCGGGGCTGTTCTTGAAGATGGTGATCACCTCGTCCTGCTGCTCGGGCGTGGCCTTCGCGAAGCCGACCTTGAACATGCGCTCGCAGCGACGATCGAGCGCCGCAAGCCCGGGCACGAAGTTCTTCTTCATGTTCTCGAGCTGAGGCGTCTGCAGAATGCGATCGATGTACTCGGGCACGTTGGCGTCGAGCGCGCCGGCGTCTTCGTCTTTGGGCAGCACGCGCTCGCAGGCCGCCGAGACGATGGCGTAGTCGTCGTTGGTGAAGGTGAGGTGCGAAGTGGTGAGCGCCTGGGGCCTCGGAGGCGCAACGGCCACGGCTCCGGCGTCGACCTTCGCGGGCTCCTTGCAGGCGCTGCCGAGCAGCACGACGCCGCCGCCCATGAACGAGAGGCGATGCACGAAGACGCGCCGCGAGGGATCATCGAGTTCGTCGGGGAGAGATGAGGAGGGAATCGCTTCGGGCTCGTCGAGATCGCGCGCCATGGGGCGCGGAGCATTCCCCCGCACACGCAGTCACGCAACCCTTCGTTCCATCACCGCGCTGGGGTGGACTGTTCCCCACACCGTGTCCTGAACGCGGTCATGCAGGTCGGGGCGTCGGTTGGGTAGACTCGGGTGCTCTCTGGCCGGTGTTCTTCCCGAAGAAGGAATTGCTCGACATGAACGCGCGCGTACTCGTCACGACTCTTGCGGTCGCTCTGGCCGTTGCCTGCACTCCGCCGCCAGGGACCAACCCCGCCGGCACGGGCAAGTCCGAGGTGAAGTCGATTGGCTCGGCAGGTGGCTCCATCACGCTCGAGCAGGTCACGCTCACGGTGCCAGCCAACGCCGTTTCGTCTGACGTGATGTTCAGCGTCACCTCGTCGCCGACGGCCGCCGCGTCGAACTACACCGCGTACTCGCCGATCTACGTCTTCAAGCCCGAGAACAGCGACTACCAGACGCCGCTGACGGTCGAGTTCGACATCACCGGCAAGACCGTGAAGAACCCCGTCGTCTACTGGACGCGCAGGGGCTCGGCGGTGTTCGAGCGGCAGCCCTCGACGGTGAACGGCTCGAAGGTGAGCGCGAAGGTGACGCACTTCTCGATGGGCTTCGTCGGCGAGGCGTCGACGTCGTCGGGCGGCGATGGCGGCACCAACACGACCGATCCGTTCACGGTGTTGACGATCGACCCCGCAGCGCGCGGGCAGGACTACATCGCGATGGCGATCGATCAGAGCAGCGGGAAGGTCGGCGTCGCCTACTACACGCCGCGCGGCACCATGACGGTGTCGACCGTGAACGACGCCGGCATGATGGAGGGCGTGCCCGACTACGACCTCAAGTACGTCGAGATCGTCAACGGCGTGGCGAGCGCGCCAGAGGTCATTCGGTTCGTGCAGCGGCGCATCGGGCTCTCGCTCGCGTTCGACGCCAACGGGGTGCCCTTCGCGACGTACCTCGGCGGCGCGCAGGGCTTCATGCCGGGCAGCTCGATCTTCTGGTTCCAGAGTGACTCGGTGGTGGCGCGGCGCACGGCGCCGGGCATGTGGACCGAGACGGTCGTCACCACCGACAGCAACAACGTGGTGTGCGGCAACCCGGTCTCTGACATCGGCTTCCTCGTGGGCGTCTTCCCCGCGATCGCCTTCGACTCGACGGGCAAGCTGTACCTGGCCTACCGCGACACGCACAACGGCCAGTTCCCCCTGCAGGACTGGGCCGGCTCTGACGTCGAGGTCGTCGAAGACGTGCTGGGCGCGCGGCGGCTGGTCTGCGGCCACGCGGGCGGAAACGACAAGGGCGCGTGGGGTGGCCGCATTCGCATGATCATCGGCTCGGAGGATCAGCCCGCCATCGTCTACGACAAGGCGCTGGGCGGAGCCGACACGCGCGGCAACGACGTCATCTTCCAGCGGCGCTCGCCGAGCGGCACGTGGTCGGCACCCGCGCCGGTGCTCACCATCTCGGACACGATGACGGGCTCGAGCCTCGCGTACCACCCGAACGAGGGCTGGGGCGTGGCGGTCACCGACCTGGCGAACAACAAGCTGCTGTACCGCCGCAACCAGGCGACCGACGCGGCGAGCTCGATGTGGGAGTCGCCGCAAGAGGTCTACGCCTCGGGCACCGGCGGCTGGTTCCCCTCGCTCGCGATGGACAACGACCCTGCGTTCGCCGGTGAGCCGTCGATCGCCTACTACGTGTGCTCGCTCAGAGATCAGGTGGCGCCGCTGGACTGCACGCAAGACCAGGACGAGCTGCGGGTGGCGCGCCGGTCGGCAAACGTGTGGCGCGAGACGCTGATCGACAAGGGCGGTGGCTTTGCGCCGCAGCTCGGCTTCCTGCCCGGTGGGAAGCGGGTGATCGCCTATCGCGTGCCGGCGGCGATTCGTGCTGACGGCTCTGTCGAGCCAACGGCGGGCGCGGTGAAGGTCGCGATCGAGCGCTGAAAGCTGGCGTCAGGCCCTGCCTGGCGCGCTAGCCTCTGGCCCCTCTCATGAGACGCGCACTCGTACTCGCGGTGATGCTGGTGCTCTCGGCCTGCACGCCTGACAACGCCCTCGGCGGCAGCCTGGGTGAGGTGATCGATCTCACCGTCACCGAGGTGATCGCCTACCGGAACACCGAGGCGCTGCAGCTCATCTACACGCGCAACCGCGGCGTGTTCCTCGACATCGTCATTCGCGTCACCATCTCGCTGCAGACGCAGGCCGACGACGGCACCATCACCGCAGTCGAGCCCGAGCCCGGTTCGCGCATTCTGCTGCAGGGAGACTGGCGCAGCGGCAACCCACGCACCACGGTGGCGCATGCTCCGGGTGGTGAGCCGATTCGCAACCTGCCGCGCATTCGTTCGGGCGATCTGCAGATCAGCCGTGGTGGCAAGTCGGGGGGGCTGACCTCGGGCAGCTTCTCGATGCGCTTCGAAGACACCGGCGGCGACATCGGCTTCGGGCGAACGCTGAACAGCAACTTCGTGGCGAACCAGACGCGCGACGCAGGCTTCGGCGAGCTGCCCTGATCAGAACTCGAGGCGCACGTTGACGGTGGTGCCCAGCACGACCTCGACGGAGCGCTCGATGGGCCGCGCTCCCGGGTACTCGGCGCGCAGCGTGTACTTGCCCGGCGCCAGCGAGATGGCGCGCGGCGTCTGACCCTTGTTGCCGTTGAGCACGAACGCCGCGGCGACGGGCTTGCCCTTCTGGGTGGCGATGACGCGCACGTGGCCGACCTTCGGCACGGGGTTGGGCACGGTGGCTTCGCGGGTGTGCACGGGGCCGACGTAGGTGGCCTCGGTCGAGAAGAGCATCGTCTTGCCGGTGTCGGACTCCTGCTCGACGGCGTTGAGCACGCTGACGACGTCTTCATTGGCGGCGAGCGGCACCTCGGCGCTCTCGCTGCGCGGCGGGTCGACGGGCTTCTCTTTCGGCACGTACTTCGGGAGCAGGCGCGTGCTGTCGGCGTCGATGGGCGGTGAGACGGCGGCGAGCTGATCTCTCGTCTGCTTCTGATCGCGCGCCTCGGCCTGCTTCTTCTTCTCGGCGATGAAAGCGAACGACTTGGCGAGGTCGATCTTCTTCACGCCGGCGGCGGCCTCGAGCTCGGCGGCGAACTCCGACGCGGTCTCTGGCCGATCTTCACGCCGCTTGGCCATGCCGTGAATGAGCGCCTGAGCGACGGGCTTGGTGATGTTCTTCACCAGCGAGGCGGCGTCGGGCACAGCGGTGTTCTTGTGGCCGTACAGCACCTCGAAGTTGTTCTGCCCGAGGAAGGGCGGGCGGCCGGTGAGCAGCTCGAAGGTCATCGCGGCGAGCGCGTAGACGTCGGTGCGGCGGTCGATGTCTTCGAGCCCCAGAATCTGCTCGGGCGACATGTAATAGGGCGTGCCCACCATGGCGCCGGGCTTGGTGAGGCCGGGGTTGTGCTGATCGCGCACGACGCCGAGGTCGAGAATCGTCACGCGGCCGCGCGCCGTGAGGAAGATGTTCTGCGGCTTGATGTCGCGGTGCACGAGGCCGGCGCGGTGCAGAAACGCGAGGCCGGCGGCGATGGGCTTGATGAGGGCGACGGTCTCGGCGACGGGCAGCTTGCCGCCGCGGGCCTCGAGCACCTCAGACAGCGTCATACCGTCGAGGTACTCCATGACGATGTACGGGAGCGCTCGCAGCCGGCCGTGCCCGAGCAGCTGCACGATGTTCGGGTGGCGCACCTCCATCATCAGCTCGGCTTCGCGTTCGAAGCGGGCGAGCACCTTGGGCTTGCGGCAGTGCTCTGGCGCCAGCACCTTCACGGCGACGAGCGCGCCCGTCTTCACGTCTTTGCCGCGGAAGACGCTGCCCATGGCGCCCTGGCCGACGCGATCTTCGAGGCGCCAGCGCTCATCGAGCACCTCGCCCGGCATCACGTGCAGCACGACGGTGTGGTCTGCGGAAGGACCCGACACGGCTCCCACGGTTGTAGCGAAAATCGTCGCCGCCCGGGCGCCCGAACGTCAGCGGCCGAGGAAGGCGCGCACGGTCTTTCCCGACACCCGGCTGAGTACGCCGCCAGACAGCTTCGCGAGCTTGAGGCGTGAGACGAGGCGGGGCAGGGCGAGCAGATCGCTGGGGCCGTCACCGGCTCCGCTGCCGAGCACCAGCCTGTCGGGCCCGAGGGCGTGCACCATGCGCTCGGCGACATCGACGTCGAGGCGATCGGGGTGCAGCGTGAGCCCGGCAAGGTGGCCGCGGGCGAGGGCCGAACGAACGGTCTTCAGCGTGAGCCCATCGATGAGCGCACGGCCCACGGGGAACTTCGCGTCGAGCAGCGCAGCGAGGGACTTCGCGACGAGCGCTTCGTGACGCGCGATGGGCGCGGTCACGACGACGGGGCGGGCGAGGTGTTTGGCGAGGGCGAGCTGTTCGCGGAAGAGGTCGAGCTCGTCGTCGGAGCCACGGTGCAGCATGAGCGGGCCGAGCGCGACGACGCCGGGTTTTCCGAGGTGGCTGGGTAGTTCGGCGACAAGGCTCGCGACACCTCGTTTCCCGGCGAGCGCGAGGGGCACGGCGCAGAGCGTGATGGCGTCGAGGCCGGCGTGCTCGAGGCGGGTGAGCTGTTTCCGAGCCGCGTCCCACGAGCTGGTCACGTCATCGACGGCGAGCGCCGCTTGCGGAAAGACGAGGGCTCCGGTCACGCCGAACTGTTTGAGCGTGACCAGATCGGCATCGGACAGGCCAGCCGGCGTCAGGCGCGCATCGAACATCGGGGCCGTCGGAGCAGGAGGAGAAGGGCGAGCAGCCACGGACCAGGAACGGCGGAGCAGCCGCCACGCACGTTGTCGATGGGCGTCGGCATCGGACCAGGCGCCGCGCGGCAGACACCCTCGAGGCACACCATGTCTCGCGTGCAGACCGAGTCATCGACGCAGGGGCGGGAGCAGAACTGGAAGCCGCGCGGGTCAGCGAGGCAGCGATCGCCTGCGCAGTCAGAGGGAGCGGCGCAGACGTCTCCGTCGAGGAAGCAGTCGGTGTCGGGCGTGGGGCAGCCGCTGTTCTGGCAGACGTCGTTGGCGATGCAGTTGGCGGGGCAGTCGGGGTCGACGCGGCCGTCCATGCAGGCCTCGCAGCGGTTGTCTGCGACGCACGTGCAATCGGGATCGGCAGGTGTGCAGCCCAGCTGGCAGCGGCCGTCGGCGATGCACAAGGGCGGGTCGAACGCGTTGAGGGTGGCGTCGATGAAGGCGAGCTCGGTGTCGACGCGCACGTCTCCGCCGACGCCACACTGGTTGGTGGTGCCGTACGAGTGAACGCCGGCGAGGCGGCCTTGCCAGAACGAGGGGCCGCCGGAGTCTCCAGCGCAGATGCCGAGCGTGCCGGCCTGCCCGTACTCGAAGGTCTCGGCCATCGAGCGCGCGATGGTGGTGTTGAGCGTTCTGCGCGTGCCGGTGTCGCTGGCGCCGGTGGGCGACGTGCGGCCGTAGCCGACGACGCGGATGGGTTGGTTCGCCCAGGTGGAGGGCGGCGTTCGAACGAGCAGCTCTGGCGTGACTCCCGGAACCGCGACGTCGAGCTGAAGGAGCGCAAGATCGTTCGCGCCCTGGCCGGAGTAGTTCGGGTGCCGGCGAATCTGCACGACGTTGCGCAGGTCGCTCATCATGAGCATCTGGTCGTTCGGTTCGTTCATCACGCGAACCATGACGCTCTGGGCGCCTTCGCGGGCGGGGTCGACGCAGTGGCCCGCCGTGAGAATGACGCGCGGGGTGATGAGCGTGCCGGTGCAGAAGCCCTGCTGGCCGTTGTTGAAGGTCGAGATGACGAAGAAGACCGAGGTGCTGCTCGGGTCTGGGGTGCCGGCGAGAATGGCGTCGGTGTTGGAGTCGACGTCAGCGGACGTGGCGGGCGCACAGGCGATCAGCAGACAGCCGAGGAGCCCTGCGCGCATGGCCGGCATTGTCACCCGTGGCGACGCTGCGCTCAATCGTGGCCGGTGGGCGCGCCTTCGTTTCTCGGGTCGCTGCCGCCGTATCGGAGCTTCGTGACGGGGTCGACGAGCACGGCTTCGGCGTCTCCCCAGGCGTCGATGCGGCGGAAGGTGTGGCCCATCGCCTCGAGGGCCGAGAGGGTGGCGGGCTCGAGGCCGGTCTTGTCGACCATGACGTCGTCGGGGAGCCACTGGTGGTGAATGCGGCCGGCTCCGACGGCGCGAACGGGGTCGAGGTTGGCGTCGATGAGGCTCGAGATGACCTGAAGGACGGTGGTGGGAATCGTGGAGCCGCCGGGACTGCCGACGGCGATCATGACGTCTTTGGGCGAGTCCTTCATGAAGACGAGGGTCGGCGTCATGGAGGAGAGCGGGATTTTGCCCGGCGCGACCGCGTTGGCTTCACCGGTGACGAGGCCGTAGGCGTTGGGTGTACCGGGTTGAGCGGCGAAGTCGTCCATTTCGTCGTTGAGCAGCACGCCGGTGCCCTTCGCGACGAGGCAGGAGCCGAAGGCGTAGTTGACGGTGGTGGTGAGCGCGGCAGCGTTGCCATCTTTGTCGATGACAGAGATGTGGGTGGTGTTCTGCGGTTTGAGGCCGCCGTCGAGCGGAGCGTCGGGCTTCTTGAGCTCGGGCGGGATGAGGGTGACCGAGCGGGTGGCGCGCTTCGGGTCGATGCTGGCGAGGGTCTTGTCGATCCACGCCTTCGAGGTGAGGTCGGCGGTGGGCACGGTCTGCACGTCGGGGTCTCCGACGAAGCGGGCGCGGTCGACGGCGGCGCGGCGCAGGGCTTCGATGAAGGTGTGGAGCGTGTCGACGTCGCGGTTGGCCGGGCCTTTGGGTCCCCTGGCTTCGAGCACGCCGAGGACCTGGAGGAGCGTGATGCCTCCACCGCTCGGGGGAGGCATGGTGAGAATGCGGTGACCGCGGTACTGGCCTTCGAGCGGAGCGCGCCAGCGGGTCTTGTAGGCTTTGAGATCGGCTTCGGTGAGCACGCCGCCCGCGTCTCTCACGGTTTTGGCGACGGCTTTGGCGATGGTGCCTTCGTAGAACGCGGTGTCGCCCTTGGCTGCGAGTGATTGGAGCGTCTTCGCGAGGTCGGGTTGTTTGATGATGACCCCGAGGTCGGGGACGGAAGGAATTCCATCAGCGGCAGGGCGGAGGAAGATCTTCGCGGCGTCGGGGTCTTTGCGAAGACAGGCTTCGCGCAGCTTTGCCAGGTCGCGGTATTTGGGTGTGACAGGGAAGCCCTGGGTCGCGGCACGAATGGCAGGGGCGAGGACTTTGGCGCGTGGGAGCTTGCCGTATTTGGCGTGGAGCTCGAGATAGCCTTTGACGGCTCCGGGGACGGCGACCGAGAGGGCTCCGTCGGTGGAGCGACCGGGGACGAGGGCGCCGTTCTCGAGGAACATGTCGTGTGATGCGCCAGCGGGAGCGACCTCGCGGAAGTCGAAGGCGAACTCACCTTGCGGCATCTTGATGACGGCGAAACCACCGCCTCCGAGACCGGAGTGGTACGGGCCGACGACGGCCATGGTCAGGGCGGCTGCGACGACGGCGTCGGCGGCGTTTCCGCCCTGGGTGAGCATCTCGGCTCCGGCGGCACTGCCGAGTGGGTGGGCGGCGGCGACGACACCTCCACGGTACGGGCGGGCGGCGAGCGCGGGGAGGGCAAGCAGGACGAGGACGAAGGAACGCATGGCGGCGGCAGTTGAGCCGAAAACAGGCGCTCGGGACACTTTCGTCAGCAGTTCCTCTGTGGGCGACTGGACTATTCCAGCCCAGCGGTGAAGCTCCTTGATGCATGTCACAAGACTGTTGCCAGCGAATTCCTGCTGGAGTCGAGCCGGATAGAAATGATACGACCTTGGTAGGGGGCTTCATGCGCATCGCGGCACGAACTTTGTCTGTCTGTCTGTCTGTCTGTCTGTCTGTTTTCACTGGGTGGCTGTGAGAAGCTCGAGCGCGAGCCCACAGGCAAGCTTCGACAGGCAGAATACCCACCCCACGAGGACGACATCTTTGCGACGGGCATCGCCGAGGTAGCGCTTCCGGTCGACCGCGACTTTCAGTGGATTGTCGTTCCCAGGGTGGCGTTTGAGGCGGCCCTCGAGTCTCTCCCCAACTCCGAGAAGCAGAGTCAGCCAGAGTGGTTCGAGTACCTCGAGGGCTCGAGCGCGCTGGCGAACGACCCGTGGACCGCTGGTGTCGTCGGGTCGATGACCTATCCTGCTGATCTCTCGGGCAGGTACTGGATTGTAGCCGACGATCCGGGTCTTTCCAGTGTCAATGACCAAATTTTCATTTCGAATTCGTACCAACTTGCAATCATCGATCTCAACATTCCCAAGTCGGTCTGGTTTGGCGCAAACGGCCGAGTCATTCGCCGTCCGAATCCGAGTTTGGGAATGGGGCGAGCGCTTGGTGAGCAGAACGTCTGTGTTGGCGCAGGTGGCGTCGGGCCTTGCGGGAGCACGAACTCCTTGTGTGCTCACCCCAGTGGTGCAGTGACTCGATATGTCGACGAAGCTGAGGTCTCACAATACAAAGATCAGGTGCTCGGCTCGACGAAGCGGCCATTCGTTGGAACCAAAATGTTCCGGGACGGCGAGTTGCTTCCGGAGACGTTTTGCCTTCCGCCTCTGTTTGGAAACACCACGTTTGGTTCGACTGGAATCATCGTCGATCCCAATAGCTCTTGGAATGTGTCGATTCCTCACTCCACCTGCACTGGGACCAACATCGAGCGCGGAGTCTCTGGTACGATACCTCCACTTGAATGCACCTATGCAGGGTTCGGAGGCTCCCTCTTCGTAGCGGGGGCTCGTTACAACTCGGGTCGTGTCGCGTTCTCGAACTGCGAAGGGCGTTGCTTCTCGTGCGAGAGTTCAAACGGAGCCGTCGATTCGTCGGGGCGGCCGCGCTTCTGCAATCTGATGAAGCCCGTTTCGGGGGGCGGACTGTGCGAGTCGGATAACGCCCAGCGAGCGCTCGACCAACTCCAAGCAGAGGCCCAATGGGCCGCAAACGGTGCCACGCTGGAAGGTTCACAGCGATGCGACCCGCCGAACAGTCATGGAGTTCGAGCCTGTCTCTCCTGCAGCAGTGGCGTCTGTAAGACCACAGTCTCAGTGGATGCCATCAGCCCCAACCAGATGGTCAAGCTTCCCTGTACGACCGCGCACTGTGCACCAGGCACCGACAAAGTCAGTGGGCCGTCCGAACCGAGCGCTATCAAGGAGGATTCGATCACGCCCGCCACGCCGCTGCGTCAGGGGGCGCAGCGGCCTGCCCGTGCGACGACAGGGCTTGGGCGAACGATTGACACGGTTGACGCGCTTCCATCGATGATCCCGCAGATCGATGCCAATCAGAAGAAGCACCCAATCGCTGATGGTCAGGTTCGAGATGAGGCGCCGAACAACTCGAACGCCGAACCGGTCAACAAGATCACAGAGGACAAGCCGACGACTGCGCTCGATCCTGTCGCGCTCATGGCAGGCAGCCTCGAAATCACACACACCGACCTCTCCTTCGCTGGGCCTGCACGGCCGCTCGAATTCAGTCGCCAGTACTCGAGTCAGGGTTTCGATCGCAGCGAGCTCGGCAGCAACTGGGCGCACAACTGGGACGTGCGCGTCATCCCGCTCCGGCATGAGAATCTGCCTGACGGTGTCGATCCCTTCTGTGCGGGAACGCCAGAGGAGACGACTTGCGTGATGCTGCGAGATGGGAACTCCGGCAAGTTGTACATGCGCGATCGTCGAGATGGTCTGTTCAAGCCACAGGCCGGTTCCTTCTCGACGCTCATGAAGAGCGCCGATGGCTGGTATCTGCGCGGCCCCGACTTCCATGTGCAGCGGTTCGATCTCGATGGCTATCTCGTCTACGACGCAGACCGCTTCGGGAACGCCTTCAAGCTCGAGTACGAGCTCAATGCCTGGGGACGGCTCGACGAGGCGCTCTGCCCAGACGCGGTGCTTCGACTCGACGCCCAGCCCGGAGCCTGGGTGGACGCAATGGGACCGAAGTATGCTGCCAGTTCGCTGCCCTGTACCCTGCTCTCGGGTCTCGTTGGCAGAACGAAACCGATGGTGAAGAGCAGCGTTGCTCTCGATACCTCGAATTTCGACTTGAGCATTCCCAACCAGCCGCCTCCGTCATCTGAGCTGACAGCTGCGCGCGCACTTCTCTTTGCGAGTCAACCGGGTGGCGCCGGCAGTGCATCAGTCTGGGGCCAGCGGAAGAAGCGCGTGAAGCGCGTCTTCGAGATGAACGACCAGGGCACCTCCGGGCGCTCGCTGGAATTCACCTACTGGCCTGACGCTGACAGCACGCTGCTCTCGGGCTCTACCTCGCTTCGCCGGGCCGGCCTGCTCCAGAAGGTGACAGGACCAGCCGGAGCCAAGGTGGAGTTCAGCTATGTCGCTCCTGCGCTTCCCGAGCGGCTGAATGAGGCATTGCTCACTCAGGTGGTCCGCTCCGACACGAACTCGAATCAGCCAATGGGTGTCGTTGCAGGCCCGGTGCGCACCTATTCGTTCACCTACGCGAGCGCTGCGGTTGCCGGAACGACCATGTCGCCGACCCAGCTCGCTGACTTGCGGTGGAGATACACCAACTACTTCGTCGCGACCCGTGGCTGCACGTACCTCACCTACGACAAGTGCGGGAATCCGCTCGTGCCAGGGTTTACTGCAATCAGTGACAGCGAAGTCGACACGCGCGTCGATGCCTTCCTCTCTGATGTCGCTGACAACATTCTTACGATTGTTGCACCGAATGAGACAGTTGAGACCCGCTACATCGTCGACCCGCTCTCGCTCTCGTTCGACAAGGTGAGCGCGCAGCGCTGGGGCAGTTCTCGCGTCGCCGGTTCGACCACCCTGAGCCCGAACTGGACGACGACGTTGCCGGAGGCGACCCTCGCGTATGCAGAAGAAGGCCCCGACGGCACTGACAGCTTCCTTCCTTCGACCTTCGTGA
>JBEOKA010000398.1:0-43309 GCA_040275325.1 Myxococcaceae bacterium
GCTGGGGGATTTCCGAGGCCCTGCGTGTCAACCTCGGCGACGGGATCACCGTACGTAAAGGACCGCAGGGGCGCCAATGGGAGTAAGGGAGTAGCGGAAGTTCTCATTGAGCGACTCAAAATAGGAAGGGAGAACAATTGCGCTGATCAAGGAGGATGCCGCTGACACTTTGGTACACCTTCATTTCAGTCGGCGAGCGAACAACAACTCATGCCTTCTCCGCGCGGCTTCTGAAATCGCCTTCGGATCCGTGAAGAGCGCATCATCGAGCGCGTGCTGGCAGTGACACGGCGTCCCAATCAGCTTCGCCACCGATGGCAAGGCAGCGCGAACCAATGACATCGCAGCCGCCGTCGCCTTCACCATGTTGCCGCGAATCTCCTGCAGCAGCGCCTCGCGACCACCATCATGCGGACGCCAGCAGTCGTAGTCCGTCGGAAGGCTGATCGCCGCGTAACAAAGCTCTGCTTCACGGGCGAGCTTCGCCTCGGGCAGCGCCGTCATGCCGATCAAATCCGTTCCCCACGCGCGGTGCAGATCACTCTCGGCGCGCGTCGAAAACGCCGGCCCTTCCATTACCACATACGTGCCACGTGGATGAACGGTCGTTCCCGTCAACGTTGCCGCCGCGGTCTTCAGCACCGTGCGAACGCTCTCGCAGAACGGCTGCGCGAACTCGACGTGCACCGCGACGTCATCGAAGAACGTGCCAATTCTGCGGTTGGTCCGATCGATGAGCTGATCCGGCAGCAGCAGCTCTCCCGGGTGAACTTCCTCGCGCAGGCTGCCCACCGCCGTCGTCGCCAGCACGTGCGTGACGCCGAGCTTCTTCAGCGCCCAGATGTTCGCGCGATAGTTCACTGCCGACGGAGGCGTGGTGTGGCCGACGCCATGTCGCGGCAGCAGCGCCACGTCGATGCCTTCCACCTTCGTGATCGCGATCGGCGCCGACGGGGCTCCATACGGAGTCTCGACCGACGTCGTGGTGCCGCCGAGCGCGCCCAGCGCCTGGCCAAGTGCGGTGCCGCCAATGATGCCGATCATGATCTCTCCCTCAGTACGTCAGCAGCGCTTCGACACGACCCTCGAGCTTCTTGCGCCCCTCGAGGAACGCGAGCTCGACCACGAAACACGACCCCAGCACCTCGGCGCCCGCGTCCTTCACCAGGTGCGCAGCAGCCGCCGCCGTGCCTCCCGTCGCCAGGAGATCGTCGACGATCAGCACGCGATCACCCGGAGCCATCGTGTTCGCGTGCATCTCGAGCACGCCCTCGCCGTACTCGAGGCTGTACGAGCGCTGCAGCGTCTTGTGCGGCAGCTTCCCCGCCTTCCGCACCAGCGACATGCCGATACCGAGTGACAACGCCATCGGCGCTCCGAACAAGAAGCCACGCGACTCGATCGCCGCGATGCGCGTCAGGCCCGCGCCCTTCCACGGAGCGACCAGCTCGTCGATGAGCCCCTTGAACAGCGCGGGCTCTTCCAGCACCGGCGTGAGGTCGCGAAAGAGAATGCCCTTCCGCGGAAAGTCGGGGACGTCGCGAATGCGATCTCTCAGACGGTTGATGACGGTCATGGGGCACCTTTCGTGTCGAGAAGCGCGCGGACTGTAGCGCGCCTGACTGCGCTATGAGGCCCGCATGTCGTGTGAGGGGTGTGCGAATCGGCTCGATGGCAGCTGCAAGGGACTCGGCACGTGTGGCGGTCACCGTCACGAGGCGTCGGCCGATGACGGGCTGCGCGTGCAGTTGGTGCAGGCGTGCCGGCTGCTCTACGAGCGTGGCCTGATCGCCGGCTTCGACGGCAACGCCTCGGTGCGGTCCTCTCGTGGCACCGTGCTCGTCACTCCCGCGGGCGTGCATAAAGGGCTGATGAACCCGCGCGACGTCGTCGAGCTCGAGCTGCAGACCGGCGCGCCCATCGCGGGCGGGCAGCCGACGACCGAGATCAGCATGCACCTCGCCGTGCTGAAGAAGCGCAGCGACGTCGCGGCCGTCGTCCACTCGCACGCGCCGACCGCCGTCGCGATGTCACTCTTGCGAAACATCTCGATCAACGGCGTGCTGCCCGAGCTCGTCATCGCGCTCGGAGAGGTGAAGACCGTGCCTTACGCGCGCCCTGGCACCGACGCCCTCGCCCAACGCGTCGCCGCCGGCCTCGAGCAGTCGAACGCCGTCATCATCGAGCGGCACGGCACCGTCGCCGTCGGCCGCACGATCAGCGAAGCGCTCGCGCGAACCGAGATGATCGAGCACGCCGCGCGCGTGTTGATGACTGCACACACGGTGCAACGACCGCAGCGGCTCGACGAGGCCGAGCTGCGCGCGCTCAAGCGCTGAACGGGAGCGATGATGCAGATGATCGAGCCGGTGGAGTGGCGTGGCACCGCGAGCAGCGGCACGTTGTGGATGATCGATCAGGCCGCGCTGCCGCAGACCGAGCGGTGGGTCGAGTGCAGGACCTCCACCGACGTCGCCGCGCGCATTCGCGACATGACCGTGCGTGGAGCTCCCGCCATCGGCATCGCCGCCGCCTATGGCTCGGTGCTCGCGTCACGGGAGCCAAAGCCCACCGACGGTCTCGACGCGCTCGCAGCCAGCCGCCCCACCGCCGTGAACCTGTTCTGGGCCGTCGAGGCCATGCGTCCCCTCCTCGCGTCCGGCCCCGAGCGCTGCCTCGAGCAGGCCCGCGCGATTCACCGCGCCGACGTCGACAACAACCGCCGCATGGGCGCGACCGGAGCGGAGCGGCTGCGCGATGGAATGAACGTGCTCACCCACTGCAACGCCGGCCCGCTGGCGACCGGTGGCTACGGAACGGCGCTCGGCGTGATCTTCGCCGCCATCGAGCAGGGCAAGCGGCTGCACGTGTGGGTCGACGAGACGAGGCCACGCCTGCAGGGCGCGCGGCTCACCGCCTGGGAGCTCACCCGCGCCAAGGTTCCCTGCACGCTCATCTGCGACAACATGGCGGGCTCCCTCATGCGCGCGGGCCGCATCGACGCCTGCGTCACCGGGGCCGATCGCATCACGCGCAACGGAGACACCGCGAACAAGATCGGCACCTATGGCGTCGCGGTGCTCGCGAAGCACCACGGCCTGCCCTTCTACGTCGCAGCGCCGCGCTCGACGTTCGATCTCTCCCTCGCCGACGGCTCGGCCATTCCCATCGAAGAGCGCGCGACCGTCGAGGTGACCGACGATCGAGCGGGCCGCCTCGCCGCCGAAGGTGTCGCCGCCTACAACCCGTCGTTCGACGTCACGCCGGCAGCGCTCATCAGCGCGATCTTCACCGAGCGGGGTGCCATCGACCCGGTGAACGCGGCCCGCGTCAGCGCCGTGCTCGAATCGTGATGAAGCGGGGCCGTGCGGTCGTTACAGGCCCCCGCCATGCACTCCCTGCTGCTCCTCGCGATCCTCTCCCAGACCCCGGCTGCTGAGCCTCCGCGCCGCCTGTTCGACGCCTTCACCGCCGACTTCGAGATCGGCGCCACGTACCTCTTCCAGAACGACGGCCGCTACGGCGTGAACGGCTCGACGTACACGGCCGCCGAGGTCGGCCAGCAACGCAACCTCGCGGTCGGCACCCGGCTGGCGCTCGAAGCGCAACTCGGCCGGCACACGCTCATCGCCACCTGGGCGCCGCTCGATCTCACGACGCGCACCACGCTGACGCGAGACTTCACGTACCAGACGACGACGTTCACGAACGGCACCGTCGTCGATCACCGGTACCTCTTCGACGGCTACCGGCTCAGCTATCTCTTCGGCATCGTGCGCGTGCCACGCTTCTACCTGGGCGCCGGAGCCTCGGTGCAGGTGCGCAACGCCTCGGTCGAGTTCCGCACCGTCGACACCAGCCCCGCGCTGTTCGCCGTGGAGCGTGACATCGGCGTCGTCGGGGCCGTGAAGCTGCGCGCCCGCTTCGACGGTGGACCCATCTACGCCCAGGCCGACGTCGACTTCTTCAACACCTTCGGCCTCGGCCTGAAGGCGGGCATTCACGACGTGGCGCTCACCATGGGCATTCCCGTGGTGCCGGGCTTCGACTTCTTCCTGCGGCTGCGCCTCGTCGGCGGCGGTGCCGAAGTGCCCTCTCGCGATCTCTACAACTGGGGCAACTTCGGCAGCGCGCTGGTCGGGTTTCGGCTCGACGTGCCTGCGCTGTGGGCGCGCTGAACATCGTCACAGGGCCGAGACGCTCAGCACATCGAGCTGCAGAAACTGGCCGTCGAACGCAGCGGGCGCGGGCGACACGTCAGGTGGAACGATCACCACTCCAGCATCGTCGCGGTTTCGAATCTGAGAGCGCCGGCCATCGACCGAGCTCGCGAACAGCACCACCGTCGCGCCCGCGCGCACCTGCACCGTGAACGTCGAGTCCACCGCGTGGCAGACGTACTCGCCGCTGGAGCCGGCGTTCAGGGACCAGTGCTCGGGCGGGTAGCTGACCTCGAGGCGGTAGATGTTCCACGGGTCGCTCGTCGAGGGGTTCGGCTCGGCGCCACGCCTCACGAAGGGCGCTACCGTCACCCCGCCCAGGTAGCCGCGCGTCTCGACGACCCCTCGCACCCGAACGCGCACGTCGTAGAGCCGGCCAGGAGCCCCCAGCAGCTTTCGCGACTGCGTGACGTCGGGGCCGGTCAGGCAAATGAGCTCGGGGTAGTCGCGGTCGGCCGTCAGGCAGGGCAGCTCCCAGCGCAGCCCATCGAGGCTCGCGGCGATCTCGACACAGCCACCATCGACGTCGGCGAACCCGGCCGCGCAGCGATCGATCACACCGGCGTCGACCGGCACGAAGCTCACGAGCTCGGTGCGCCCGCAGGCCATCAGCAACAGCCAGAGCGCGAACGTTCGCGTCAGTTGATGCCACCGCCACACGAGCAGACCGAGCGGTTGCACGTCTGGTTGGGCCCACACCCGCCGCAGTCGGCCTTGCAGGTGCACGAGCACGTCGAGGGATCTGCGACGTACGCCTGGCCACAGTTGAGCGCTGCCGTGTCACAGACACAGCCGCACTGGCCGTTCGAGTTCGCGAACCGGAAGCCCGCCGGGCAGGTGAACATCTGGCGGCAGTCGCACGAGCAGCTCGTCGTGTTGCACTGCTGGAACGAGGAGCACGTGCCGCCACAGTCAGCGGTGCAGACGAAGTCGCAAACCTGCGGGTTGGTGTTGCAGATCGTGCCCGGCGGTCCGTTGCCGCCACAGTCCTGCGGACATTCGCAGACGCCGTTGGTGCGGTTGCAGGCGAGGCGCCCACGGCAGAAGTCCGGCTGCGTCGGGTCGTAGTTCGGGTCGTTCAAGCAGGGCGGCGGGTTGCCTCCCGGCTGCGGCGTCACGTCGATCCAGTAGCGGTACGAGACGGCGGCGCGGTTCATCGCTCCAGCGGGCCGGCACGCGCCGAAGAACGAGAGGGTGCGGTTGATGCCGTCGAAGTCGAAGCCGTTCATGCGGCTGCGCGGCAGATCGTTCGGGTTGCACTGCGCCATGTCGACGACGTTCGCCATCGCCACCTTCACCGAGGCGCCGATGGGCGGCTTCTGCATGCGGTAGCCGGCCGCGGCGATCGCGCTCGTCACGATGTTCGGAACCGCGACGGGAATCGACGGGTACTGCGAGCAGTCGGCGGCGGTGTTACCCATGCGCGGATTGCACAGGTCGCCACGCACGCCGCCCGTCGCCGAGATCACCTGGCCGTGTTTGTTGTTGTTCGGCTCGGCGTTGCAGGTGCTCCCCTGCGGGCAGACGATGCCGTGCACCACGATGCGTCCGCCGGTGCGGTTCTGGTACGTGTTGCTGCCGAAGGTGATGTTCGCGTTCGCGGTGGTGAAGAAGGTCGTGAACTCGGCTGCGTTGCGGGCCGACTGATCGTCAGCGTCGCCGAGCAGCACGATCACCAACTGCGCGCCGTCGCGAATCTTGCCGGCCTGCTCCGTCACCGTGGCCGGGGTGATCTGTTGAACCGCGCGCGCCGCCGACTCGAGGCTGCGCTCGGGGCTCGTTCCACCCGTGCCAACCCAGCAACCACCGCTCGAGCCGCCCGTGTTGCACGCAGGCCCCATGGTCGCAGGCGGGGTGGGCACGACGGTGTTGCAGCGCATGTTGTTGCAGCTGCTGTTCTGCGTGAGCCACGCGCGGAATTGATCGACGTTGCGGGTGAAGCCGCGCAGCGCGTTGTTGTTGTTGGTCGTCGAGTTTCCGCCGTTGAAATACGAGGTCGTCACCATCGCGAGGCGCCAGTCGAGCGACGAGTTCGACAGCTGCGTCGTCATCTGGGTCGCCGTGGCCGCGAGCGCGCCCTGTGACGAGGCCATCGAGCACGAGTCATCGACGACGAAGAGGAAGTCGACCTTCGCGTTGCCGGGCGTGAAGACCTCGCACTGTGACGCGTTGTCGTCGCCGAACTGCGCGATGGCCGAGCCACCCGCCGTGTCAGACATGGTGAAGAGGGGCGCACCGGAGAAGTTCGCGATGGGGGTGATCGCCGCCATCACGACGACGGCCGCGTTCGTGCGATGCAGCACCTGCAGCTGAACCCGGAACGGACCCATGCCCGTGCCAGCGCCCACGAGCGAGCCGCCGTTCATGCCCACCAACGCGT
The DNA here is from genome assembly GCA_040275325.1 of Myxococcaceae bacterium. Taxonomy (GTDB): domain Bacteria; phylum Myxococcota; class Myxococcia; order Myxococcales; family Myxococcaceae; genus Xiheimicrobium. The sequence continues at coordinate 6,601 of JBEOKA010000398.1, forward strand.
TGGCGATGGCGTTCGCGCGCGTCTTCACGTCGGTGGTGCCGGCCATGTCGTAGAAGGCCTGCGCCGCGGGAATGTTGTCCCACGCGGTGAACTGCTGGGTCGTCACGTTGGTGACCGCGCCGACGCCGTTGAAGAGCGGCCGCAGCTGCGTCTCGTCGACGATCGGGTTCATGGCGCCACCGCGCGCGGCTTCGCGCCACACCACGAAGGCCACCTGGTTCGTCGGGTCGAAGCCCATCAGGCCGCGGCGCTGCCCCATCACGACGATGGGGCTCACCTCGGTGAACGACGCAGGAAGACCCAACTGCAGATCAGGGTCGGCCTCGGAGCGGAACAGCACCGGCCGCAGATTCGTACGCGTGCACGCCTGACCCGCGGGGCCCATGCCGTCGGTCATGTCGTTCGGGTTCAGCTCGCCCATGTCGACGCGGCCGTTCTGGTTGGTGTCTTCGGCGCCGTCGTCGATGCCGTCACCATCAGTGTCTCGGTTCGTCGGGTTGGTGGTCGTGCTGGGATCAGCGTCGACCGGCACGTTCATGCAGTTCGTCGCGTCGGCGATCAGCGCCGTGGTGAGCCCGCTCTCGACCCCATCGGTCACGCCATCGGCATCGGAGTCGCGCTTACGGGGATCAGTCTCGCCCATGTCGACGACGCCGTTCGCGTTGAGGTCTTCCCCACGCACCATGCCGCCGTCGCCCCGCGCGGCCGAAGGACCATCGAGCAGGCCATCGCAGTCAGTGTCGATGCGCAGCGGGTTCGTCTCGCCAGCCTCGAAGAAGCCGTTCTTGTTCGTGTCCTCGACGCCGTCGCTGATGCCGTCGCCGTCGGTGTCGGCGCGCATCGGGTCGGTCTCGCCGGGATCGACCATGCCGTTGCGGTTCTTGTCTTCGATGGTGTTCGGCAACCCATCGTTGTCGGCGTCGGGGTTGTTGGCGGCGCCACAGTCGCTGGCGAGGTTGGGGTTCGTCTCGCCCATGTCGACCATGCCGTTCTGGTTGAAGTCCTCGGCGCCATCGAGACACGTGTCTCCATCGGAGTCGCGGTTCGTCGGGCTCGTACGCGTGACGGTCAGCTCGACGCCATCGGCGATGCGATCCATGTCGGTGTCGCGGGCGCGCGGGTCGGTCTCTCCGGTGTCGACGACGCCGTTCTTGTTCGCGTCTTCGGCGCCATCGGCCAGCGTGTCCTGATCGGTGTCGGTCGTGGTCGGGTCGGTCTCGGTCGGCTCGGTGCGGCCGTTGTGGCTCGCGTCTTCGCGGCCATCAGGCAATCCGTCGCCATCCGTATCCGCCACGGTGGGGAGCGTGCGCGAACCAGGGTCGGCGTCGCCCATGAAGCTGCAGCGCGCTTCGACCGACATCATCTTGCCCACCTCGACGCCGTCGAGAATGCCGTCGCCGTCGGAGTCGGGGTTGCTCGGGCTGGTGCGCGCGCCGCCCGCGTAGACGTTGCCGAACTCTTCGGCGTCGCTCAGGCCATCGCAGTCGGAGTCGCGCTGATCGTTCAACGGATCGTTCGGGTCCACCATCGGCCCTGCGTCGGCCGAGCCGCCGGCCGAACCCGCGCCGCCACCGCCGTCACCGCCACCCGTGCCCGAGCTTCCGCCCGCTTCGCCGCCCGCGCCTCCGTCACCAACCACGGGTGGCTTGGTGCCGCAGTCGCACGCAGAAACGAGCAAAGCGGTCGCGAGGACCTTGATGAAAAACGATGAGCGCATGAGTGCTTTCCGCCTCGGAACCAGTCGGCCGAACAGAGACCCGAGTATACGCAGCGTGACCACGAAGGGGACTTTTGGACCCCTACCCTCGCCTACATGCTGCGCTGATCAGCCGTGTTGGCGACGGTCGCGGGCCTTGTTCACGAGCGTTTTGTAGACGCCGAGGTGTGGAGGCACCGTCTCGACCATCGCCTCGGGGTGCCACTGCACGCCCACGACGAACGAGCCGTCCTTCGACTCGATGCCCTCGACCACTCCATCAGGAGCGACGGCAGACGGCTGCAGCCCGTTGCCCACCGTCTTCACGGCCTGGTGGTGGGTCGAGTTCACCATGAGCTGACCCTTGCCCACGCACTCGGCCAGCACCGACCCTTCACGCACCTCGACCGGGTGCAGCGGCTGAGAGCGATCGTGGTTCTGCTGATGCGAGGCCGCGGTCGGCAGCTCGAGCTTGAGGTCCTGCACGAGCGTTCCACCGTAGGCGACGTTGATGAGCTGCATGCCGCCGCAGATGCCCAGCACCGGAATGCGCCGCTGCAGGGCCGCCTTGAGCACCGCCATCTCGAACGTGGTGCGCGCCGGCTTCGTCGGGCCCATGCCTTCGCGCGCCGTCTCTCCATAGAGCTCGGGCGGAACGTCGAAGGCGCCTCCCGAGATGACGACGCCCGAGACACGATCGAGGTACGCGTCGATCACCAGCGGGTCGTCCGAGTAGGGCAACAGAAACGGCAGCCCGCCAGCGCGCAGCACGGCGTCGGCATAGGTCGTCTTCAGCTCGTAGCGCGGCGTCGGCGTGTCAGGCGTCGGCGCGGTGAGATCGGGCGTGATCGCGATGTTCGGCCGTCGCGGGTGATGGTGGCCGTGTTGGGACTTCATGGAAGACAGAATGCACGCCCCTGCCCCGGTTCGCGAGAAAGCCGCTCCGTTCAGGCAGCGAAGAACGCGTCTTTGAGCGCCCGTGCGCGGGCGGCCACGTCGGGAGCAGTGAGCAGATCTCCAGCGACCGCCGCACAGTGCGCCCCCCCCTTCGCGACCTGCCCGATGGTCTGAAGGGTGATGCCCGCGATGCCTACGACCGGCAAAGGACTGCGCCTCACGATCGCCTCGAAGCCCTCGAGCCCCAGCGACGGCGCGTTCACCTGCTTGGTCGTGGTCGTGAAGATGGGCCCGAGGCCGACGTGATCGGCCCCTTCCTGCGCCGCCCGCTCGATGTCGGCGAGGGTTCGGGTGGTGGCGCCGATGAGCGCGGTCGGGCCCAACAGCCGCCTCGCCACCGGAATCGGCAGATCGTCGGAGCCCAGATGCACCCCCGCCGCCTGCCCGACCAGACAGAGATCGACGCGATCGTTCACAATGACGGGCACCGCTCCTGCCAGGGCCACGACCTCGCGAATCCACTCGAGGGCCTGCCGATCGGCCGTCTGCTCGAGCCGCAGCTGAATGACCGCCGCCCCACCCTCGATCGCCCACCGGGCCTTGGTCGGAACCGGCACCTCTGGCCGAACCCCGTCGTCGACCAGCCCGTACAACCCGCGCGGGAGCTTGAGCGCCATGGCCGCTTCCTATAGACGCCGCGACCATGAGCGAGAAGACCGAGCTGGATCCCCGCTACCTCGATAAGCGCACCGTCGCGCGTTACATCAACCAGGGCCTCGTCGACGAGAAGGCCTACGAGAAGCACGTGAAGGGCCTCGCTGACGTCGCCGAGAAGGCCACGCGCGTCGAGACCGTTTCGGAAGACGACCCGATCGACGAAGAGGAGTGAGCTCGATGACCGAGCGTCGTGGTGAGACGTTCGTGATGGAGAGCGACGCCGACGCGGTGTCGTTCAGCACGTTCGTGCTGGGCCTCGCGTCGTCGGCGTTGATTCACCTGGGCGACGCGCCGAACCCCGAGACGGGCGGCGCGACCGTCAACCTCGTGCTGGCGCGACAGTCGCTCGATCTGCTCGAGCTGCTGCGCCAGAAGACGACGGGCAACCTCACGATCGAAGAAGAGCAGCTCTTCAAGACGCTGCTGACCGATCTGCGGCTGCGCTACGTGCAGAAGCAACAAGGGAAGTAACCCGTGCTGCCCACTCCGCTCCGCTACGCGACGCTCGCCACGGTGGCGCTGGGGGCGATCGTCTCGTTCGGGTCGATACAAGGCATGCGCCTGGCCTTCGTCGCCGAAGAGATGGACGTGTCGGCTGGCGAGACTCCGTTCTTCAACAAGCTGACGCCCAACCCCGAGGCCTACGCCGCGGCCCAGCGCGCTCAGGGCGTCGCCATTCGCAACAGCATCGAGAGCATGCGCTGGCCCCGCATCGCCGTGCTCTTCGGGCTCTCGGCGGCGACTGCGCTCGTCTTCGTCTCGGCGCTTCGGCTTCGGTGGCCGTCAGGCATTCAGCGAAGCGGGCTGGCGTTGTTGTTGTCTCGCGCAGCCGTCGGAGCCGCCGTCTTCCGCACCCTCGATGGCGCGCAAGAGCTCGTCATGGTTCGCGCCGCCGTGGGCGCGTACGAGAAGGCGCTCAAGGAGCATCAGGTCGATCTCGGCGACGCCGGCGCGACGATGACGATCTTCTCGGTCGGCAGCGTGATGACGACGGTGATCGTGATCGGCCTGTTCCTGCTGGCGTCGAATTACTTCCGCTCCGAGCGCATTCAGCAGACGTTCGCGCTCATCGATCGCAACACGCCCGAAGAAGAGTGATCAGGCGCCCGCGGCCCGCAGCGGCGCACGGCCTCGACGCAACGACTCGGGGAACAGCTGCCACAGCGGCTGCGGGTGGTAGTGGCGATCGAGTTCGATCAGCACCGTCGACTGGCGCGGCAGCCGAATCAGCTCTTCGCGATCGACGCCCAGCACGCGCGCGAGGTGACCGATGGGCCACTTGCCCTTGAGCTTCTCGAAGGCCGCGTCGTCGTCTTCTTCATCGAAGTCGACGTCGACGTAGCGCAGCATCTCTCCACCGACGCGCCGACCGTTGCCGTACGCCATCACCTGCTCGAGTTCGTCCGGGTCGAAGACGTAGACGTGCAGCGCGGTCTTGAGGTGCTCACTCAGACGTCGCGCGAGCGCGTGGTGCGAGAGGTACCAGCGGGCGCCCTGTCGGCCGTAGGTGAAGGGCGCGTCCCAGGCGAAGCGAACCAGCCCAGGCCCACCGAGCACGGTGACCTGAAGCCCGACATCGGTCGTCGACTGGCCGTCTTCTTCGAGGGCATGCCGCGCCACCTGCTGCAGCCAGGCAACGTCGACATCCTCAAAACGGCACAGGTAGCCACCGTGCGCTTCCACCCGTGAACCCCCCAATGCGAACGCTCGAAAACGCGGCGCAAGTACAGGAATGGAATGAGGGGAACAAGGGCGGAGCGCACGATTTTCGTGAGTTCTTTCGAGGGCCCCTGACGCCGCGCGTCGGGCTGGGCGATTTCTGCCTGCCGAAGTGACTCGGCTCACGCTTTCGGCACGGGCCTTGCGCGAGGTCGATCGACCCTTACGGTGCTGACATGCGAATCGACAAATTCACGGTCAAAGCCCAGGAAGCAATTCAAGAGGGCCAGTCGCTCGCTCGCCGCGCGGAGCACCCGAACTACGAGCCTGAGCACCTGCTCAAGGCCCTGCTCGACCAGAGCGACGGCGTGGTGGTGCCGATGCTCCAGAAGATCGGCGCCGACGTGAAGCTGATCGGCGGCCGCGTCGACGACGCGCTCAAGCGCATGTCGACCATCAAGGGCGGGCAGACGTCGATCTCGAATCGGCTGATGTCGCTCTTCGACAAGTCAGAAGACGAAGCCAAGGCGATGAAAGACGAGTTCACCTCGTCGGAGCATCTGCTGCTCGCCCTCGTGCAGGACAAGGGCAACGCCGGTGAGATCCTGGGCTCGTCGGGCGTGAAGAAGGATCGCGTCGTCGCGGTGCTGAAAGAGATTCGTGGCTCGGGCCGCGTCACCAGTCAGGATCCCGAAGGCACCTACCGCGCGCTCGAGAAGTACGGGCGCGATCTCACCGAGGCAGCCCGCGCTGGAAAGCTCGACCCCGTCATCGGCCGCGACGAGGAGATTCGCCGCTCGATTCAGGTGCTCTCTCGCCGCACCAAGAACAACCCCGTGCTCATCGGTGAGCCCGGCGTCGGCAAGACCGCCATCGCCGAAGGTCTCGCGCGCCGCATCGTCGATGGTGACGTGCCCGAGAGCCTCAAGCGCAAGCGCCTCATCACGCTCGATCTCGGCGCGATGGTGGCCGGCGCGAAGTTTCGCGGTGAGTTCGAAGAGCGCCTCAAGGCCGTCTTGAAAGAGGTCGCCAGCGCGAACGGTGACGTCATTCTCTTCATCGACGAGATGCACACGCTCGTCGGCGCGGGCAAAGCCGAAGGCTCGATGGACGCAGGCAACATGCTCAAGCCGGCGCTCGCGCGCGGTGAGCTGCACTGCATCGGCGCCACGACGCTGGACGAGTACCGCAAGCACATCGAGAAAGACGCTGCCCTCGAGCGCCGCTTCCAACCCGTGTTCGTCGGCGAGCCCTCGGTGCAAGACACCATCTCGATCCTCCGCGGGCTCAAGGAGCGCTACGAGGTGCACCACGGCGTGCACATTCAGGACACGGCCCTGGTCGCCGCCGCCACGCTCTCGAACCGCTACATCTCCGACCGCTTCCTGCCCGACAAGGCGATCGATCTCGTCGACGAGGCCGCGTCACGGCTGCGCATCGAGATCGACTCCATGCCCACCGAGGTCGACGACGTTCGCCGCAAGCTCGTGCAGCTCGAGATCGAACGTGAAGGCCTCAAGAAAGAGACCGACGTTCACTCGAAGGAGCGCCTCGAGACCCTCGAGAAGGAGATCGCCACGCTCAACGAGAGCTTCACCGCGCTCAAGGCCCACTGGGAGGCCGAGAAGGGCGTCATCGGCTCGATTCGCAGCGTGAAGGAGAAGGTCGAGCAGGCGCGAAACGATCAGGCCGGCGCCGAGCGGCGTGGTGACTTGAACAAGGCTGCCGAGATCAAGTTCGGCGTGCTCCCCTCGCTCGAGAAGGAGCTGAACCAGCAGAACGCGCGCCTCACCGAGCTGCAGAAGAAGCAGAAGTTCCTCAAAGAAGAGGTCGACAGCGAAGACATCGCCGAGGTCGTCGGCAAGTGGACCGGCATTCCCGTCTCGAAGCTGCTCGAGGGTGAGCTGCAGAAGCTCGTGAAGATGGAGCAGCGACTTGGGCAACGCGTCATCGGCCAGAAGGCCGCGCTCGAGGCCGTCAGCAACGCCGTTCGCCGCGCGCGCTCGGGCCTGCAGGACCCCAACCGGCCCATCGGCTCCTTCGTGTTCCTCGGCCCCACGGGCGTCGGCAAGACCGAGACCGCGAAGGCGCTCGCCGAGTTCCTGTTCGACTCCGACCAGGCGATCGTTCGCATCGACATGAGCGAGTACATGGAGAAGCACGCCGTGGCCCGGCTCATCGGTGCGCCTCCGGGGTACGTCGGCTACGACGAAGGTGGCCAGCTCACCGAAGCGATTCGCCGCCGCCCGTACGCGGTCGTGCTCTTCGACGAGATCGAGAAGGCGCACCCCGACGTGTTCAACGTGCTCCTGCAGATCCTCGACGAGGGCCGGCTCACCGACAGCCAGGGCCGCACCGTCGACTTCAAGAACACGGTGCTGATCATGACCTCGAACATCGGCTCGCAGGCGATTCAGGAGGGCCTCGTCGGAAAAGACGGGCTCGACGCCGCGACGCGCTCCGAAGTGATGAACCAGCTGCGCGCGAGCTTCCGCCCCGAGTTCTTGAACCGCATCGACGAGATCGTGCTCTTCGAGCCGCTGAACCAGTCGCACATCGCGTCGGTGGTCGACCTGCAGCTGGCGCGGCTCACGAAGCTGCTCGCCGATCGCCGGCTCACGCTCGAGCTCACCGAAGGCGCTCGCACCTTCCTCGCGAAGGAGGGTTACGACCCGGTCTACGGCGCGCGGCCGCTGAAGCGGGCGATTCAGAAGCACCTGCAGGATCAGCTGGCGCTGCGAATTCTCGGAGGCGAGTTCACGCCGGGCGATCACATTCGCGCCGAGGTGGCTGGCGACGGGCTGCGCTTCACGGCCGGCGCCCGGGCTTAAGGCTTCGGGGGCTCTGACGAAGTCCCCGTCGTCTTCGCCACGAACGCGTCGTACTCGGCCTTGCGCGCAGCCGCGTCGACGAGCGACTGGGCCTGAGCGCGATCGAAGGCCTTCGCTCCATTCAGGAACGCCGCGAAGCACGGCACCAGCGCGATCACGAGGCTCACCGCCCAGCCTGCGACGTCTTCCCACGAGTGAAACGGCGAGCCGTCTTTGAGGAACTCGACCGCCATCGACAACGCCTCGCCAGCCACCGTCGCCGGCAACACGAAGAGCGCTGACTGGCCGCCGATGAAGCGCCCTGCGAGCCAGCTGATGGGCGCGAGGAACAGCACGATCCACACCCGCTGGAAGACCCAGTGTTCGACGATCGCCTTGCCACCGCTGTCGACGAGCTCGTCGAGCGAGACCTCGAACAGCTCGCGCAGGTTCACCGACGCGATCGAGCCCACGCCCCAGGCAAGGACGCCGAGGCAGAGCACCAGCAACACGCGCCGGCTGGCGTTCTCGGCGCGGGCGAAGGCGCTCGGACCATTCGCGACGGGATCAGTCGTCGTCATCGGGATCCTCCCGGGGGCCGTTGCCGTAGAACACCGCCTCGAGCGTGAGCCCCTGCGGCGGCGCGGTCTGCCCTGCCCTCGTGCGATCTTTCCCTTCGAGCACGGTGCCCAGAAACGACGCCGGCTGCTTGCCGCGGCCCACCTCGACGACACTGCCCATGATGTTGCGCACCATGTGCTTCAAGAACGCGGTGCCTTCGACCACGAAGGTGATCTCGTCTCCGACGTTGCCGGCGAGCTCGAGCTTGGTGATCTCACGAACGGCATGCGCGGCCTGACAGTCGGCGGCGCGGAAGCCCGAGAAGTCGTGCTTGCCGATCAACGGGAGCACCGACTCCTGCATCGCGGCCAGGTTGAGCGGCTGAAAGATCTCCCAGTGCGAGTTGCGGCGCATCGGTGAGCGGGAGCGGCGATTGCTCAGCCGATACCGGTAGCGCTTGCCCCTCGCCCAGCGTCGCGGGTCGAAGGCGGGGTCGACCTCTTCGGCCGTGATCACCGCGATGTCGTCGGGCAGCAGACCGTTGAGGCCCATCCAATACGCCTTCGAGGGCAGCTGCTTCGGAGAGTCGAACGCCACCACCTGCCCCGTCGCGTGAACGCCCGCATCGGTGCGGCCGGCAGCCCAGATCGCGACTGGCACCTCGAGCAGCTCCTGCAACGCGCGCTGAACACGCCCCTGCACCGAGGGCCCGTTCTGCTGGATCTGCCAGCCGACGTAGTTGCTGCCGTCGTACTCGAGCACCAGCTTCACGCGCGGCATGGGCCTCGCATTGTCACCGTGCGTCCATGCGAAGTCGACGAACAACCGCGGCTCGCAGCCCGCATCACCCGTGTCTGGCCCTGCTGTGGGCACGGCGGGAACCGGGAATTTCACTGAGCTGTCTGAGGTGACCATGCCGCCAGACGTCCTGCTGGTCCTTGCTTCGAGCGGAATCACCCTGGTCGCGAGCCTGCTGTTCTTCATGAGCGAAGATCGTGAACCCGTGCAGATTCAGGGCATTCCGGTGCAGTTCTGCCTGCCGCCGAAGCGCCCGCTGGCCGTTCCGCCGCCGCTTCCGGTTCCCTTCGAATGCGCTGTCGATGTGTCGACGCAGTCGCTGCACTCGGTGATGACGCTCAAACCGCAGGGCGAAGACTGGGTGATGACGCTCGACATGGAGCCGATGTGCGACACACCCGCGGTTCGAGTCGAAGGCAACCAGGGTGTGGGCCAGGTCAACGATCTGCGGTGGAACAACCGCGCTGGCTACGTTCGCGCGACGCAGAAGCAGTGGAAGGTGAAGCCCGGCCGCGCGTGATCACTCTCCGGCCATCTTGAAGATCCAGGGGAAGGTCACGTTCACGACCCCTCCTCCTGCTGGCGCGGAGAAGACCCAACGCCGAATTCGGGCGATCACGCACGCAGTCACTTCTGGAGCACCAAGCGTGTCTTCCGCCGCCGCGACGTTGATCACCGCACCATCAGCTCCGATGCTCCACGCCACGGCGAGCTTTCCTCCGAACGCCCGCTTCTGCAGCTCGAACTCGTAGCAGGCTCTGATCTGCTGCTGATTCGCCCTGATCACTTTCATGATCACGTCCTTGTCGAGCCCGCCTGCCCCGGTGAACGGTCTCACGATGATGCCGTCGTCAGCGAACACGAACTCTTCGATGAACCAGCAGCGGACGGTGTCGGGAGGCTGAAGGCGCCAGCCGCGGGCTCGCGCCGCGACGCACTGCGATCGCCGGTCTTCGTCAGTGTTGACCTCGGCCAGACCACCATCGGCGTCCACGCGAAACGAGAGCCGAACGACGCCCGCATCGGCATCTGGCTCGTTCCTGCAGGGCTCGAGTTGAACCGCGAGCGCCAGCATCTGCTGCGCAAACGGTGGAGCGCCGCTCAGCCTCGCCTGGGCGTCGGCATCACTGATCCCGACTGCCAGGGGATTCCCGGCCGGCCGCAGCACCTCGACACGCTCAGCGGTCGCAGCCACGACCCATTCGAGCGTCGCAGCGGTCCACTGCGTCGAACGCGGAAACCGCCAGCGCGGCAGAGCCTCGAGCACGCACGCGGGCACCTCGGTTCCCGCGAGTCGCATGGAGACGTCGTCGGTCGTCGCGGAGACCACGACGCCGCTCGGGCCAATGACCACCGCATTCGAGAACGTGCCGTCGTTGGCCGGTAGCTTTCGAAACTGCTGAACACACCTCGCGACCTCGACACGATGATCGAGCTGGACCGAAGCCAGCTCGGACTGCTCGAGGCCGCCGTCTCCTGGAGGCTTCGGCATCGGCTGGCGCAGAGCGGGCGTCCACTCCAACTGAAGCCTCGTGTCGGCGGGCCGGGGCGGGAATGCCCACGTTCGAAACTGCTTCGAGAAGCACACGGCGCGCTCGGGCTTCGAGTCGCGCAACACGGAGTTCCAGAGCACACCACCGTCACCCGAGATGCCGAACTGCATGACCGGCGAGCCTTTGGTCTTGCCCTTCACGCAGTCCGTGAGCTCGGCGTCGTGAAAGGCGATGACGTCTTCGATCTCGTCGAGCGCCAACCCACCATCGGCCCACGAGGCGGTGAGCACGAGCGCTGCGAGCGTCGTCATCATTTCGAGGTCTCTCCGTCGCGCTGCTGATCGGAGCGGAACTGCCGCAGTGTGCGCAGCTCAACCGCTCGAGAGGCACGTGCTCAGAAGCGCCAATCGATCAGCGACACGCTCGCGCCAATCGAGAAGCCAGACGACGTCGGCCCGATGAGCGGCGTGGGTGTGGGGAGGCCGATGGAGAGGGCTCCCGACTTCGGGTCACGGCTTGCGATGGCCGACTTGAAGCGGGGCTGCTTTGTGAGGTTCAGCACCGCCATTTGAATCAGCGGGACCACCACAACCGAGCCAATCAGAAGAAGCGGGTTGTTGCCGCACATCGAAGGAACAGCTCCAGCAGCCGGGTTGTCTGGGCAGGTCTGCGAGTTCTTCAAGAGACTGCCCCGCCCCGTGAGGTAGGTCAGCCCGAGAACGGCGCCAGCTCCAGCAATGCCAGCCAATGCCGCGGGCCACATCTCCGAGCTGTATTGCCTGCTCCCGTTCGCAATCGAGACTTGAGTCTGGGCGATGGCAAGCGGGGCCGAGCCGAAGAGCAACAGGGCAATGACAGTGGAGATCGTCGGATCGTTGGCGAACAGACCGGCCCCGTCCCAGAAGCCAAACAGAAAGAACGGAAGGAGGACGATGCCTGCCGCCGTCAGCATGCCGAAGAGCGACTCACTCACCATGAGCCCAACCTCGGGCCCTGGCGGTTCCTTCGGAGCCTGATTCCCGTACGGCAGGTACGGCTTCGCAGGCGGCGTGTTCGTCGGCGGAGCTGGCGTTCCGTACTGCGAATCGACGGGTGGCGCAGGCGGCGGGCCGTTCGGATCAGGGGCTGCTGGTGGGGGCGCAGGGATGAGCGGCGGCGGCGAAAAGCCAGAGGTCTGCCCACGCGCCAACGCCGGCACCAGCAGCGCGACCATCACGTAGCTCATCCACTTCATGACCATCTCCGTGAGGCCACTGCCGGCCGGCGCCTCTTCACGTTCAAATCACCGCGATCGCATCAATCTCGACCTTCGAGCCTCTTGGCAAGGCGCTCACCTGAACGGTCGCGCGGGCCGGAGGATTCGAAGGAAACGACTTCGCGTACACCTCGTTCACCTTCCCGAAGTCGTTCAGGTCGGTGAGGAAGATGCCGCAGCGCACGACGTTGGCGAAGGTGGCGCCCGACTTCGCGAGCACGGCCTCGAGGTTCTTCATCACGCGCTCGGTCTGCGCGGTGATGTCGCCTTCGACGATCTGCCCGGTCTTCGGGTCGAGCGGAATCTGCCCCGAGAGGAACACCATGCGGCCAGCGGGAACCGCGACCGCCTGAGAGTACGGGCCGATCGCCGCGGGAGCGCCGTCGGTCTGAATCACTTCACGCGCCATCTGAAAGTCTCCTGTCACACGCGCTCGACCGAGTGCACCCCGGTGAGCTTCTCGATGCTGCGAATGAGATCGTTGAGCTGCTTCAAGTCCGAGATCACGCACTCGAAGGTATTCACCGCGCGATCGTCTCCAGTCACCCGGCAGTTCGCCTGCGAGATGTTGACGCCCTTCTTCGAGAAGATCTGCGACATGTCGGCGAGCAGGCCGGGGCGGTCGATCGTCATCACGCGCAGCGTGACGGCGCGCTTGAAGTCGCCCTTCACGTCCCACGCGACGTCGACCTTGCGCTCGGGATCGGTCGCGAGCGCCTTCTCACACCCCGACTGGTGCACCGTGACGCCGCGGCCACGCGTGATGAAGCCGACGATCGCGTCGCCTGGCACCGGGTTGCAGCAGCGGGCGAAGCGCACGAGCACATCGTCGATGCCGCCGATGGTGACGCCGCTCGACGACTTGCGACCGACGACCCGCTTGGCGATGTCGCTGACCGCCGAGAAGAGCCCCGACGCGCTCGAGGCGCTCGGTGGCGGAGCCTCCTTCACCTCGGCGACCTTCTCGGCCGGCACCAGCAGCTCGACGAGCTGGCCAGGCTGAATCTTTCCGTACCCGACCGCGACCAGCAGATCTTCTTCGGTGCGCAGGCCGTAGCCTTCGAGGTGGGGCTTCAGATCGCCGCCCTTGATCACCTTGTTCAGGTTCAACCCGAAGCGCTTGAACTCGCGCTCGACCAGCTCGCGGCCCAGCGCCATCGACTTCTCGCGCTGCTGCTCCTTGATGAACGCGCGAATCTTCTGCTGCGCCCGGCTCGTCTTGACGAAGGTGAGCCAGTCTTTCGACGGGTGCGCCTGCGGGCTGGTGAGGATCTCGATCTGATCGCCGTTCTTGAGCTTGTAGCGAAGCGGCACGATCTTGCCGTTCACCTTCGCGCCGACGCACTTCTCGCCGACGCCCGAGTGCACCGCGTAGGCGAAGTCGACCGGCGTGGCGTCGCGCGGCAGGCTCTTCACGTCACCCCGCGGCGTGAAGACGAAGACCTCGTCGGTGAAGAGATCGACCTTCACCGTGTCGAGGAACTCTTTCGGGTCCTTCAGATCCTGCTGCCACTCGAGCAGCTGCCGCAGCCAGGCGAACTTCTCGTCGTCTTTCGCCAGCGCCGAGCGGCCCTCTTTGTAGGCCCAGTGCGCGGCGATGCCTTCTTCGGCGATGCGGTGCATCTCTTCGGTGCGGATCTGAATCTCGATGCGCTCCGAGAGCGGGCCGATCACCGTCGTGTGCAACGACTGGTACATGTTCGCCTTGGGAATGGCGATGAAGTCCTTGAAGCGGCCGGGCACGGGCTTCCACTGCTGGTGCATCAAGCCGAGCGCGCCGTAGCACTGGCCCACGTCGTGGGTGATCACGCGAAACGCGATGACGTCGGGCACCTGCTCGAACTCGATGCCCTGCGATCGCATCTTCTTGTGAATCGAATACGTGTGCTTGAAGCGGCCCGTCACCGACGCGGGAATCGCGGCCTCTTTGAGCTTGCCGGCGATCAGCGCGCAGACGTCGTCGATGTACTTCTCGCGATCCTTCTTCTTGCGGTTGATGCGCGCTTCGAGCTCGAAGAAGTCCTTCGGGCGCGTGTAGCGGAACGAGAGATCTTCGAGCTCGGTCTTGATCCACGAGATGCCGAGCCGGTTCGCGAGCGGCGCGTAGATGTCGAGCGTCTCTTGCGCGATGCGCGCCTGCTTCTCTTCGCTCATGTGCTCGAGCGTGCGCATGTTGTGAGTGCGATCGGCGAGCTTCACGAGAATGACGCGAATGTCTTGCGCCATCGCGACCAGCATCTTGCGAAAGTTCTCGGCCTGCTTCTCTTCCTGCGAGAGCTGCTGCGGCGCCGAGTACTTCGAGAGCTTCGTCACGCCGTCGACGATGAGCGCGACCTCGGCGCCGAAGAGCTCTTGAATCTCTTCGACGGTCGCGAGCGTGTCTTCCACGGTGTCGTGGAGCAGCCCCGCGACGATCGACGCTTCATCGAGGCGCAGCTGCGCCAACAGGCCGGCGACCTCGAGCGGGTGAATCAGGTACGGCTCGCCAGACTTGCGAACCTGACCCTGATGAACCTTCGCCGAATAGACGTAGGCTTTCTTGATGATGTCGAGGTCGGGCGCCGGGTGGTACGACGAGACCCTCGTCAAAATGTCGTTCAGACGAATCAAACGGGAGTGATGCTAACACCCTGCTCAGCGTCGACGAATGTGTTGCGCAAATGTGCGGAAAGTCTCAGTATCGCGCCTCTTCCATGACGGCGTTCCTGACCAAATCGCTTGGAGTCGTCTGCGCGAACTGCGACTTCCTCAACGTCGTCGGTGCTGTGCGGTGCATGTCGTGCGGTGCCGCCACTGACGCACCCTCTCCTACGGCGAAGACCGATCAGTCGCCGAAGCTCGTGCCGCAGCAGGCGCAGCCGATGAATCAAGAGGGCTCTGACAAGACCGCGCCCATGGCGCAGGCGCCGACGAAACCGCCCGAGGCCCCGCCCGGGTTGCGACGCAGCGGTGTGCAGCCCGAGCTCGCGACGACGCCCAACTCACCGTCAGCAGGCCGTGGTGTTCCAGCGCGGCCCACGTTCCAGTCGTCGGCGACGCCGCCTCCGCAGCAGACGCCCGGCCCGAAGTTTGGCCTCACGGTGCTCGCCGGCCCTGCGCGGGGTCAGCGCTTCCGTCTCGGGGCCACGGGCGCGCAGGTCGGTCGTTCGAAGGGCGTCATTCTCTTCCCCGAAGATCCGTTCGTGTCGCCGCTGCATGCGACCCTGAGCGTGCGCGACGGCAAGCTGTTCGTGCGCGATGAGAACAGCACGTCAGGCATCTACGCCAGCATCGCCGGGCAAGAGACGGTGCCAGCGGGCGGGCTCTTCTGCACGGGCCTGCGTTTGTTCCGTTACGTCGGCGCCATCGAGCCAGCGCCTGCGTGGAACCGCCTCGACGTGCTGGTGTACGGCGCTCCGGTGCCCAACGGCGTGGTGCACTATTCGATCGAAGAGGTGCTGCTCGGAGATCGCCCCGGCCGCTGTATCATCACGCCGGGCCCGGTGCTGACGATCGGCCAGGGCCGCTGTGACTTCTCGTTCGCCAGTGACGAAGGCCTCGCGCCGCGACACTGCGAGGTCGCGCCGCTGCCGACGGGCGCGATGATTCGCGATCTCTCGGGTGGGCTCGGAACGTTCGTGCGCATCGCGGGTGAGCGCCCACTGAAGGCTGGCGATCGCATTCGCGTTGGCCAACAGACGCTTCAGGTCGAGCTGCTGAGCTGACCCTGCTCAGTGACTGCGGTCGAGGCGCTCCTCGAAGTACGCCGTGTAGTCAGGCGGCAGGGTCGCACCCACGAGTGACTTGTACGCTTCCCACCAGCCGCGGGCTTCGTCATCGCGCTCGAGCAGCTGCGCGATCTCGCCGAGGCGCAGCGCGATCTCGGGTCGCGACTCGGCCTTCCACGCCTTCTCGTACTCGGCGGCCGCATCGTTGAGGTTGCCCCTCGCGAAGGCTTCGTCACCTTTGAGGAGCGAGCGCTGCGCGTCTGCTGGCCGCTGCTTGGTGCGCTCGGTTTGGTCGAGCCAGAGGCTGGCCGTCGACTTGCCCGGAATCGGCGCGTTCGAAGGCGTCTCGCTCGTCGGGTCACCCGGCACGAAGTGATCCTTCGACTGGTTGAGCACCTGCATCAGGTAGGCGCCCGCCAGCAGCAGCGCCAACAGCACCAGCACCACCGTCGCGACCTTGAAGACGAGCGCGCCCGTACCTTCGACCGTCGTACGAGCGACGTTCTGCGGCAGCTTGGTGGGCACCGTCATCTGGCCGACGCCAGGAGAGGTCTGCGGCTCGTTCTTCACCGTGTCTTCGCGCTGCGACCACGGTGACGACATGTTCGGAGGGCCACTGACCTTCGTCTCCTGCTGATCGAGCGGGGTCACCTTGCGCGGAATCGGCGCGAGCGATGGTGCGGAGTGCGGGCCCGAGCGACGGCCGACCGCAGCACGGCGCTCCTTGTCGATGGCGAGCAGCTCGGCGCGAAACTGCTCAGCCGTCTGCGGGCGCTCGTCTGGGTTCTTCGAGAGCGCCTTCATGATCAGGCGCTCCATCGCGGGGCTGACGCGCGCGTCGGGGCGGCGCTTCGTCGGCGGCGGTGGAATCTCGGTGAGATGCTTGGTGGCGAAACCGACCGCCGAGTCGGAGTCGAACGGCAGCATGCCCGAGACGAGCTGATAGAGAATGACGCCGACCGCGTAGAGATCGGAGCGGTGGTCGAGCTTCGCCCCACGTGCCTGCTCGGGCGACATGTACTCGGGCGTGCCGCAGACGAAACCCGCACGCGTGAGCGCCGGCCCTTCGTCGTCGCTGCCGTCGACGATCTTCGCGATGCCGAAGTCGAGCACCTTGACGAAATCGGGCTCGCTGCGGCCCTGCGAGACCATGATGTTCTCGGGCTTCAGATCGCGGTGAATGACGCCGACCGAGTGCGCATCGGCGAGCGCCGAGAGCACCTGGCTCATCACGCGCATCACGCGGGACTCGGGCAGCGGCCACTCGCGCGAGAGAATCTGGTGCAGGTCTTTGCCCTGCACGTACTCCATGGCGATGTACATCGCGCCGTCGTCGGCCTGACCGAAGTCGAGCACCGAGATGGAGTTGGGGTGGTTGAGCCGGCTGGCCGCCTTGGCCTCACGCTGAAACCGCGCGACCGTGCGTTCATCGCCAAGCAGCGCCTGGCGCAGCACCTTGAGCACGACCGGCTTGTCGAGCGCGAGCTGGGTGGCCTTGTAGACCTTGCCCATACCGCCCTCGCCGATCATCTGCTCGACGCGGTACTTCCCGGCAATGTTCTTGCCGATGGTGTCGTCCGGAGGAGGCACGGGCAGAAGGAATGTTTCCACCTTTGAGTCAGCGGCGCCACCACGATTCACAGGTGTGGAACAGCCGTGCTACGCATGCGCCGCGATGGCGAATCGTCCACGAGTGGCGGTGCGGGTGGTCCGTGCAGACGGCGGGCCCGAGTCGGTGATCCCCATGCGGGGCGACGTGATGCTGTGTGGGCGCAACGGCGATCTGTCGCTGGCCGACGACCCGTTCGTCGCCGACACGCAGATGCGGCTGTTCTTCTCGGGTAACCGGCTCGCGGTCGAAGACGTGGGCGGAGGCAACGGCGTGTTCGCGCGCCTCGCGCCTGGCGTCGAGCGTGAGGTGGCGAGCGGCGGTGAGGTGCGGCTGGGGCGTCAGCGGCTGGTGATCGAGCCGCTCCCCGTGTTGAGCCCCGGTGAAGACGGCGCCACGGCGTGGGGTTCGCCCGACTCGGGTTTTCGCTTTCGCATGGTGCAGCTGATGGAGGGCGGCACGCGCGGCTCGGCGTACCCGCTCAAAGAGGGCGACAACTTCGTGGGCCGCGAGACCGGCGACATCGTCTTCCCGACCGACGGCTTCGTCTCATCGAGCCACGCCACGCTCTACGTCGCGCCCGATCGCGTGCTCATTCGCGACGGCATTCGCGACAAGCACTCGTCGAACGGCACGTTCCTGCGGTTGACGGCGCCAGCCTTCGTCGAGAACGGCGATCAGTTCCTCATCGGCCGGCAGCTCGTGCGCGTCGAGATGGCCTGAGAAGACGAGCGCCGCTCCGGAGCAGACTCCGAAGCGGCGCGTGGTTCAGAAAGCCTGGAAGGAAGCCACGACGGCGTCAGCCGTACGACTTCTCCTTCTTCTCCTGCTCTTCCTTGCAGCGAATGCAGAGCGTCGTCACCGGCCGCGCCTCGAGGCGCTTGAGGCTGATCGGCTCTTCGCAGCGCTCGCACAGCCCGAACGTGCCGTCGGTGATGCGCTGAATCGCCTTGTTGATCTTCGCGAGCAGCAGCTTCTCGCGATCGAGCAGACGAAACGCCATCGACTGGGCGTACTCGCTCGAGGCCTGGTCGATCTCGTCGGGGAGGTCGTCGGTGTCGAAGTTCGACTCCTCCTCCATCGTCTTGCGGGCCTTCGCGAGGATCGCCGTGCGGCTATCCTCGAGCATCTTCTTGAAGCGCTTCAAATCCTTCGCGCCCAGCGTTCCTCGTTCAGACATGGGGTCGAAAACTCTCCGGCCTACGGGAAAAAAGGCGCGAGAGTGTGCGTCCGCGCTCGCCAACTGTCAAGCAATGACGAAATAACCCTTTGAAATCACGCCTAGCGGGTAGACTGTTTCTCTCATGTCGGACCTGTCCCGATTCGATCGCGAGTTTCTGAAGTCGGCGCTGGCGTTGGCGAACCAGTCAGAGGTCACGCACCTTCTGTACATCAGCGACACGCCGCTCGCGCCGGCGGATCTGCGCGGCCGCAAAGCGCGCAAGAAGCTCTTGTACGCGGTGACGCTCGACACGATCGCGGTCGAGCTCGAGGCGCGCAAAGAGCGGGTCGTCGTGATTCCCGCCTACGACTACTCGCGTACCGAGCGCGTGAAGATGGCCGTCGTCTCGGCGCTCAGCCAGGGCTTCTTCAAAGAGGGCGATCTCGTGCTCTGCCTCACCGGCCGCATCGGGCGACAGGTCGACACGCTGATGCAGATGCGCATCGGCGGCAGCCTCGACGATCGCGTCGCCATCGAGGGCGTGAAGCTCGGAGACGAGTTCAACTCGCAGGTCGTCGACGCCCTCATTCAGCTGGCGCTGCAGATCGGCCAGGAGGGCTTCGAGGGCCACCCGATCGGCACCATCATCTGCATCGGCGATCATACGGCGGTGCTCGAGACGAGCCGGCAGATGACGATCAACCCGTTTCAGGGGCTGTCAGAGGCCGAGCGCAACGTGCTCGACCCGAAGATCCGCGAGGCCATCAAGAACTTCTCGGTGCTCGACGGCGCGTTCGTCATTCGTGAAGACGGCGTGGTGCTCGCGGCAGGGCGCTACCTGTCGGCGAAGGACGACGACGTGAAGATCCCGCTCGGGCTCGGTGCACGCCACGCAGCAGCGGCCGGCATCACCGCAACGACGAAGTGCATCTCGATGGTCGTCAGCCAGACCTCTGGCGCGGTGCGGCTCTTCAAAGACGGCAACATCATGCTCGAGCTGCATCAGACCGCTCGGCGAAACTGACTTCCCCCCCCCGCACAAGGAACCACCATGGGAATGCTGAAGTTCGAGGTGCCATCCACCCTGCCGGTCGAAGACTCGAAGAAGCGCGTCGAAGCCCTGCTCTCGTACTGGAACCGCAAGTACGGCATCACCTCGTCGTGGAACGGCCTGAAGGCCCAGATGAAGGGCAAGGCCGTGGGCGTCACCATCGACGGAAACCTCGAGGTGCTGAGCAACAAGATCGCCGGTGAGGCGTCAGACCCCGGCATGCTGCTGCGCGGGCAGGCGCAGAAGTACCTCACCCGCAAGTTCGGCGAGTACCTCGACGCGCGGCGCTCGCTCGACGAGATCACCCGCGCCGAAGACTGACGCGCCGTACACCGCGCCACCGACGTTGTAGAGTTCGCGCACTGCTGAACCCGGCAGTCTCCGCCCCATCGCTGCGAGGATCACGATCGTGACCAAGCCGGACTCCTCCAACTCTCCAGTCGTGCCCGCTGCGCTCGAAGACACCCAGGCCGGGCTCGAGACGGTCGTGAAGCCCGAGGGCTACGTGAGCCCCACCGTCGATGCACCACGGCCTCCAAGCGTCGCGCCCGTCGCGTCGTCTCCGTCGAGCACCAACCTGCAGCCGGTGAAGTCGCCGTCGAGCTCGAGCCTTCCGCCGATCACCTCTGCTGGCTCGGGCATTCGGAGCACCGGCACGGGCCCGACGCCGAGCGGCTCGAAGAGCGGCCCTTCGCAGAACAGCTACACCTCACCCGAGCTGCAGGCCGTCACCGACCCCGAGCCCGGCACCCGGCTGCACCACTACGAGATCATCAAGCTGCTGGGCCGCGGCGGAATGGGCAGCGTCTACCTCGCGCGCGATCTGCGCCTGGGCCGGCGCGTCGCCATCAAGTTCCTGCGCACGCACTCGGCCGACATGACGAAGCGCTTCATTCTCGAGGCGCGCACGACGGCCGCGGTCGCGCACGAGAACATCGTCGTCATCTTCGAGGTCGACGCCTGGCAGGGCTCGCCCTTCATGGTGTTCGAGTACCTGTCGGGGAAGCCGCTCACCAAGCTGATTCCCGAGAACAAGCCGCTGCCGCCTGCCCGCGCGGTCGAGCTGCTGGTGCCGGTGGTTCGCGCGCTCGCCTCGGCGCACAGCCAGGGCATCGTTCACCGCGACCTCAAGCCCGACAACATTCTCGTCACTGACGTGGGCATCACCAAGGTGCTCGACTTCGGCATCGCCAAGGTGCTGCAGGGTGATGACAGCGCGCCCGAAGCGGCGGCACGCCCACGCGCTCCACGCACGAGCCTCGAGGACGAAGACGACAGCGAGCTGACGCAGAAGGGCGCGATGATGGGCACCATGTCGTACATGGCGCCCGAGCAGTGGGGCATCGGCGTCGCCATCGATCACCGCGCCGACATCTGGGCCGTGGGCATCATGTTGTTCAAGATGCTGACGGGGAAACACCCGCTCGATCCGCTCAAGGGGCACCAGCTGATGGTGACCGGCCTGCTCGACAAGCCGATGCCGACGCTGCACTCGAAGGCGCCCGAGATTCCGATTCCGCTCGCGCAGATCGTCGACAAGTGCCTGATGAAGCGAAAGGAGGATCGCTTCCCCGACGCGGTCACCCTGCTCCGAGCGCTCGAGCCGTTCCTGCCCGGGCGGTACACGCAGGAGATCAAGATCGACGAGAGCCCGTACGCGGGCCTCTCCTCGTTCCAGGAGACCGACGCCGCGCGCTTCTTCGGCCGCCGTCAGGAGATCGCGGCGGTCGTGAACCGCATTCGCGAGCGCCCGCTGCTCGGCATCGTCGGCCCCTCGGGCGCGGGCAAGTCGTCGTTCGTGCGCGCCGGTCTCGTGCCTGCGCTCAAGCGCTCTGGAGAGAACTGGGACTCGCTGGTGATGCGGCCGGGGCGGTCGCCGCTCGCCGCCCTCGCGACCCTCATCAACCCGCTCATCGGCACCGCGACCTCGGTCGTCGACGACGTGGCCGAGCAGAAGAAGCTGGCGACGAAGATCGCGCAGGAGCCCGGCTACGTCGGCTCGGTGCTGCGGTCGCTCGCGCGGCGCGACAAGAAGAACGTGCTCGTCTTCGTCGATCAGTTCGAAGAGCTCTACACGCTCGTGCCCGACGCCGCCGAGCGCAAGGCCTTCACCGCGGCGCTGGCCGGCCTCGCAGACGATCCCACGTCGCCGATTCGGCTGGTGCTCTCGATTCGCTCCGACTTCCTCGACCGCGCCGCTGAAGACGCGCGCTTCATGGCCGAGCTGAGCCAGGGTCTCGTCTTCCTCGCGGCGCCGGGGCCCGAGGGGCTGCGCGAGGCGATCATTCAGCCGGCTGAGCTCGCCGGGTACAAGTTCGAGTCGACCGTCATCGTCGACGACATGATCGGGCACCTGCAGCACACGCAGGGTGCGCTGCCGCTGCTCCAGTTCGCGGCCTCGATGCTCTGGGAGAACCGCGACCCGGCGCGCAAGCAGCTCACCAAGCTCGCCTACGAAGCCATCGGCGGTGTCAGCGGCGCGCTCGCCAGCCACGCCGACTCGGTGCTGCAGAAGATGTCACCGCAGAAGGTGGCCACGACGCGGAACATCTTCCTCCGGCTCGTCACCAGCGACCGCACCCGCGCCATCGTGTCGACCGACGAGCTGCGTGAAGGCCAGGCCGACCCACGCGAGCTGCAGGCGGTGCTCGATGAGCTCGTTCAGGCGCGCCTGCTCGTGGTGCAGACGGGCGGGGGCGTGGCGACCGTCGAGATCGTGCACGAGTCGCTCATCACCGGCTGGCCGACGCTGCGCCGCTGGCTCGAAGAGAGCGGTGAAGACGCGGCCTTCCTCGAGCAGCTGCGGCAGGCCTCGCGCGCGTGGGCGACGAAGAACCGGCCAGACGATCTGCTCTGGCGCGGCGAGCTGGCGGATGAGGCCCAGCGGTTTCAGCGCCGGTACAAGGGCCCGCTCGGCGATCAGCAGAAGGCCTTCCTCGAGGCGGTCGTCGAGCAGATGGGCGCGGCCGCGAGGCGTCGTCGCACGCTGCTCGTCGGCGCCGTCGCCTTCCTGAGCCTGCTGGTCGCCGGCTCCGCGGTCGCGCTCGTCGTCATTCAGGGCGCACGCCAGGAGGCGCAGAAGCAGGCCGAGGCGGCGATGAAGGCCGAAGAGTCGGCCCGCAGCAGCGAGCAGAAGGCCGTCGAGAACGCGAAGAAGGCCTCTGACAACGAAGCCGAGGCGCGCAAGTTCGCCGCCGAGCTCGAGGTGAAGGGCAAGAAGCTCGAGGCCGCGCTGAAGGCCGCAGAAGACGCGCGCGTCGCCGCCGAGTCGTCAGAGCGAAGTGCGCAGCGCAACGCCATCGAGGCCGAGAAGGCCAAGCAGGCCTCGGATCGGGCCCGGCGCGCGGTGGAAGACGCTCGCCGGGAGCTGCAGGGCGCGTACTCGAAGGAGCAGGAGCGCGCGCGGCGGCTCGAAGAGCAGCTCGGTGGTGGTGTGATCGACGTCTTGAAGTGACGCGGTCGTTTCAGAGTGACTGAGGGGAGCCGATGACGCTTCGTCGATGGACAATGACGTTGGTGATGGTGCTGGCGAGTCTGGCCTTCGCGCAGGAGGCCGAGCGGCCGTGGGCGAAGGGCGTGGCGCCGTCGGCCCAGAAGCAGGCGCTCGAGATCTTCCGCACCGGCAACGCGGCCCTCAAGGAGTCGCAGTGGCGCATCGCCGCCGATCGCTACCGTGAGGCGCTCGCCCTCTGGGAGCACCCGGCCATCAACTACAACCTCGCGCTCGCCCTGCTGCAGCTCGATCAACCGATCGAGACGTACAAGCGGCTCGAGGCGGCGCTCAAGTACGGCGCGGCGCCGCTCGACGCCGACAAGTTCGAGCAGGCGCAGCGGTACCGTGCGCTGGTCGAGAAGCAGGTCTCACGCATCGAGCTGCGCTGCGACGTCGACGGGGCGGTGGTGAAGCTCAACGGACAGCAGGTGCTGGTGGGCCCGGGCACGTACAAGACGATGGTGCGGGCCGGCGCGATCACCGTCGTCGCCTCGAAAGAGGGCTTCCTCACCAACGAGCAGAGCCCCACGCTTTTGGGCGGAGAGACCCGCACGCTCGAGCTGACGCTGGTCGCTGCCGAGCAGGCCGTCGAGTACCGCCGCCTCTTCGCCGCGTGGATTCCCTTCGCCGTGCTGGGCGCAGGAGCAGCGCTCGCTGGTGGCGGCGTGGGCCTGCACCTGTCGGCCCGAAACCAGTTCGCGGCGTACGATCGCGGCATCGAAGGGTGCGTCGACGTGACGACGGGCGGCTGCGTGCCGTCGCTCGATCTCGCCGCGATGAAGACCCAGGCCCAGGGGCAGCAGGCGGGCGCGCTCGTGCTGTACAGCGTCGGTGGCGCCGCGATCGCTGCCGGCGCCGTGCTGCTCTACGTCAACCGCCCCCAGCCCTACCGCGCAGACGTGAAGGTCGAGTCTGCGTTTCACCTCGTTCCCACCATCGGCCCGAACGGTGCCGGGGCCACGCTGTTCCTGAGCTTCTGACATGAACCGCACCATTCGAATCTCGAGCCTGCTCGTCGTCACGCTCTTCGGAGCGACGGCCTGCTTCGAACCCGCCAGCACCGCCTGCAAGAGCGGCATCGTGTGCCCAGCCGGCAGCCGCTGCTCGTCCGATGGAACGACGTGCACGCGTACCGGCTGCGGCAACGGCACCGTCGACGAGGGAGAGATCTGCGACGACGGCAACGTCACCAGCAACGACGGCTGTCGCGCTGACTGTCTGTCGACCGAGGGGTGCGGCAACCGCGTCGTCGACCCGCTCAAGGGCGAGCTGTGCGACGACGGCAACACGCGCTCCGGCGACGGCTGCTCCGCCGACTGCAAGTCGACCGAGGCGTGCCCGAACAACGTCATCGACTCGGCGGCCGGAGAGGTCTGCGACGACGGCAACACGCTCGAAGGTGACGGCTGCAGCTCGACCTGCCGCTCGGTCGAGGTGTGCGGCAACGGCGTCATCGACAGCCGCTTCCCCATGGGCAGCGGGCGCCAGAACGAGACCTGCGACGACGGCAACACGCGATCGGGAGATGGCTGCTCGGCGGACTGTCTGTCGGCCGAAGCGTGCGGCAACGGACGGCTCGACAACATGTTCTCGCCCGACTCGGGCATTCCGAACGAGATCTGCGACGACGGCAACACGCGCGATCGCGACGGGTGCTCGGCCAACTGCCGATCGACCGAGCGCTGTGGCAACGGCGTGACCGACTCCACGGTGGCCGAGCTCTGCGACGACGGCAACACGCGCTCGGGTGACGGCTGCTCGGCCGACTGCAAGTCGACGGAGTTCTGCGGCAACCGCTACCTCGACGACATGTTCCCCGACGCCGGCGCCAACGAGATTTGTGACGACGGCAACAACCGCAACGGTGACGGCTGCTCCTCGGACTGCCGCTCGAGCGAGTTCTGCGGCAACCGCATCGTCGATCTCGGCGCGCGCGAGGTGTGTGACGACGGCAATCGGGTCTCGGGCGATGGGTGCTCGGCCGACTGCCGCTCGCAGGAGACGTGCGGCAACAACGTGCTCGACAACCAGTTCGACGGCGGCGGCATGACGAACGAGATCTGCGACGACGGCAACAACCGCTCGGGCGATGGTTGCTCCTCGGACTGCCGCTCGACCGAGTTCTGCGGCAACGACTACATCGACTCGACCCGGCTCGAGGTGTGTGACGACGGCAACACCATCGGCGGCGATGGGTGCTCGGCCGACTGCCGCTCCGACGAGACGTGCGGCAACCGCACGCGCGACGTCTTCGTCGACGGCGGGTTCTCGGAGGTCTGCGACGACGGCAACCGGCAGAACGGCGACGGCTGCGCGGCGAACTGCCAGTCGAACGAGAGCTGCGGCAACGGCGTGCTGGACAACCAGTTCCCCAACCCGGTGCTGAATGAGTCGTGCGACGACGGCAACCGCGTGGGTGGAGACTCGTGCAGCCCCGACTGCCGCTCTGGCCTCGGCTGCGGCAACGGCGTGCGAGACCCCAGCGAGCAGTGCGACGACGGCAACCTGCTGGGCAACGACGACTGCGGCGCCACCTGCCTGCTGACGTCGTGCGGCGACGGCGTGGTGAACGTGACGGGCCCCTCGCGAATCGAGCAGTGCGACACGAGCGGCGAGTCAACGACGTGCAACCGCAACTGCACCAACCGCCTGTGCGGTGACGGCATCGTGAACGCGGCCGCGGGCGAGCAGTGCGACACGGTGGGCGTGCAAGACGGAGGCACCGCGGCGTGCGACCCCGACTGTTCGGTGGCCTTCTGCGGCGACGGCTTCCGCAACGTGCCGCGCGGTGAGGCCTGCGACGCGTTCGGCCAGAACGCGAACGGCTGCAACTTCAACTGCACCCTGTCGACGTGCGGCGATCGCATCTTCAACCCCGACGCCGGCGAGCAATGTGACGACGGGCCCGCGGCCTCGGCCCGCTGCAACGGAGCGCCTTCGTGCACGGTGTCTCGGTGTGGCGACGGCATTCCCAACTCGGCCGCGGGCGAGCAGTGCGATGGGCCCGGTGAGACGCCGACCTGCAACCTGAACTGCACCACGCGCTCGTGTGGCGACGGCATCATCAACCGCGCGGCGAGCGAGCAGTGCGACACGGTGGGCGTCAACGTCACCGCGACGGCGACCTGCGACACCAACTGCACGGTGGCGTTCTGTGGCGACGGCACGCCCAACACCGCCGCAGGCGAGCAGTGCGACCCGGGCCTCACCTCGTCGCTCACCTGCGACACCGACTGCACGCCCCGCGCGTGTGGCGACGGCTTCCTCAACACCGCGGCTCCGGCCGAGCAGTGCGACACGCCGGGCGTCAACACGACCCCGACGGCGACGTGCGACACCAACTGCACCTTCGCCAGCTGCGGCGACGGCACCATCAACCCGGCGCGCGGCGAGACCTGCGACACCGTCGGCGTGAACCTGACGCCCACCAACGCCTGCGACACCGACTGCACCGCAGCGACCTGTGGAGACGGCACCGTCAACCCCGCTCGCAGCGAGCAGTGCGACACGGTCGGCGTCAACACGACGGCCACCGCGACCTGCGACACCGACTGCACGACGGCGCGCTGCGGCGACAACACGCCCAACACCGCCGCGGGCGAGCAGTGTGATGACGGCAACGTCAGCAACGCGGACAACTGCCTGACGGGCTGCCGCTCCTCGTCGTGTGGAGACGGCTTCATCGACGCCCAGGCGCCGGGCATCGAGGTCTGTGACGACGGAGAAGGCACGCCCGTCACCGAGACGAGCTGCCCCTACGGCGAAGCCAACTGCACGCGCTGCAACGACACCTGCGCCGCGGTGCTGACGCTGACCGGCCAGTTCTGCGGCGACAACTCGACCCAGCTGAGCCAGGGCGAGCTCTGCGACGACGGCAACCGGGTGACCGAGGTGGGCACGTGCCCTTACGGCCAGGCGACCTGCCCCTCGTGCAACGCCGACTGCACCGCCGCCGTGAATCGCCCCAGCGGCGGTTTCTGTGGCGACGGCACGCCGAACGGCCCCGAGCAGTGTGATGACAACAACACCACCACCGAGACCTCGTGCCCCTACGGCATCGCGACCTGCACGGGCTGCGACTCGTCGTGCCGCAACGTGCCCGGGCTGCAAGGCAACGTCTGCGGAGATGGTGTGCGCGATCTCAGCAACGAGACCTGTGACGACGGCAACACCAGCACGTGTGGGACGTGTGGCGGCGGCGTCGGCGCGCGCTGCTCGGTGACCCAATCGCTCCAGGCGGCGACTGGCTCCATCGTGGCTGCGAACAAGGCGGCCACCACCGACGCCACCACCTTCACCCTCAACGATGGCATTCACCCGGCCGTCGTCTTCGAGTTCGACGCCGACGCCGATCCGGGCGTGTTCACCGTCGGCAACGTGCGCGTCAACTTGAACCCGGGTGGAGGCAGCGCGACCGACGTCGGGGACAACATTCGCGCTGCCATCAACGGCCTGCCGTCGACGACGCTGGCGATCACTGCAGGCGGTGCGACCGAGACCGTCACCCTCACCAACGACGCGCAGGGCAGCTTCGGCAACGTCGCCATCACGACGACGCTCAGCACGATGGGCTACTCGGTGTCGGGCATGTCGGGTGGCCGGGGGCGTGACTGCCCAGTGACGACCGGCTGCGCGTCGACCAACGACTGCGCACCAGGCCTCACCTGTCAGCCCGGCGTCGGCGGCCTCACGTGTCAGTGACCTCGAGCAGGGGTGGCTGAGAAAACAACGACTTGCGAGTTCCTCAGGGGCCAGCGGAGCTTCCTCAGGGGCCAGCGGAGCTTCCTCAGGCACCGGCGGAGCCTCCTCAGGGGGCGAGCGGAGCTTTCTCGGGCACACACGGAGCCTCCTCACTCCTTCGACCGAGCCTCCTCATGGCCTGGCGGCGCCAGGGGAGATCGTTTCCTCGCGCCGAACGTTCCAGGTTGTACCTTGCGCTGGTTGATCGCCCTGCCCTTCAGGCTGTTCTGGAAGCTCTCCTTCGGCCAGAAGGTGGTGGTGCTGGTGTGTGGTCCGCTGCTGGCGATCAACGGCGCGGTCGCCTTCTTCGGCAGCTCGGTCGTCTTTCCGCTGTCGCCCTTCTTCCTCGAAGAGAAGGTGTTCGCGCTGAAGACGTACGCGAAGCATCGGCCGGTCTGCGCGCTCACGGGCCACGGCGATCTCGAGACACTGGCGCGCCAGGCAGAGCGCAAACACGGCCTGCCTCGCGGGCTCATGTGGGCGATCGTGCAGACCGAGAGCGGCGCGCGGCCACACCGCATCTCGTTCGCCGGAGCGATGGGCCCGGCGCAGCTGATGCCCGGCACCGCGGCGTTGATGGGCGTGAGCGATCCCTTCGATCCCCACCAGGCGGTCGACGGCGGCGCGCGGTACCTCAAGGAGCAGCTGGATCGGTTCGGTGACGTGACGCTCGCGGTGGCTGCGTACAACGCGGGCCCTGGCGCGGTGCACGGCATGGTGCCTCGCAATGGAGAGACCGAGCACTACGTGGCGAAGGTGATGCGCACGTTCTCGGGCACCCGGCTGCGCTGAGCGGAGTAGCGTTTCGCCCGCGATGCGAACGCGACTGACCGACAGGCTGGTGCTCGGCGAGGGGCTCGAGGTCAGCCCCATCTGCCTGGGCATGGTGGACGACCCGAAGACGGTGGCCGCGGCGTACGAGGCGGGCATCAACTTCTTCTTCCTCACCGCCGACATGCACTGGCCGCTGTACGCGCCGCTCCGTGAAGGCCTGAAGCGGCTGCTGAAGCAGAAGCGGGTGCGCGAGCGCATCGTCGTCTGCGCCACCGCGTACGTCACGCAGCCCGACTTCTGTGAGATGCCATTCGAAGAGGTGCTCTCCGAGCTGCCGGGGCTCGACCGCCTCGACGTGCTCACCATGGGCGGCGTGTACGCGAACGACTTCGGGCCGCGGCTGCCCATCTACGAGCGGCATCGGGAGCACGGCTTCGTCGGCAACCGCGCCATCGGCGCCAGCTTTCACGATCGCCTCACCGCGCGCTCGGCCGTCCGCAACCGGCTCGTCGACCTCGCCTTCGTGCGCTTCAACGCGGGCCACCCGGGCGCGAAGGACGACGTCTTCGCGAAGCTGCCGAAGCGGCGCCCGCTGATCTTCAACTTCAAGAGCACCGACGGCTGGGTGAATGACGAGCGGCTGAACGCGCTGGGACTCGAATCTGGCGTCTGGCGGCCGGCGATCACCGATCACTATCGCTACGCGCTCTCGCAGCCTGCGGTCGACGGTGCGCTGATCGCCCTCTCGACGCCGAAGGAGGTGCGCGCGCTCGCCGACGCCCTCTCGAAGGGCCCGCTGGGCGACACCGAGCAGGCGTGGCTCGAGCGGCTCGCGCACGCCGATCTGACGACGCCATGAGCCGCCCGGGACTCGCGACGTTGCTCGGCCGGTTTCCGGTGAAGCGATTCCTCGCGGAGCACTGGCCGAACACGCTGCTGGTCCAGCACGGACCGGTGGAACGCCTCGCCGGGCTGGCCGATGCGCCCGAGTTCGAGTCGATCTCGGCGCTGACCTCGCTCCCTGCCTCGGACTGGCTCGTGCAGTCGGCGAGGTTTCCGAACGGCTTCGGTAATGTCGCGGTGTCGGGAGATGCAGCAGCCTCGTTCTTCCATGCCGGCTTCACCATCTACGGCGTCGAGCCCGAGCTGCGTTCACCCTCGATTCGCCGCTGGCTCACCGCGCTCGAACGAGACCTCGGCCTGCCTTCGCCCTTCATTCGCACGAGCGCGTTCCTCTCGAAGCCCGGGCCCGGCGCACGCATGCACTTCGACGCGCAGGAGTCGTTCGTCGTGCAGCTCAGGGGCCGCAAGCGCTGGTGGCTCTCACCCAACCGCGACGTCGACTTTCCAACCGAGAACTACATCGCCGGTGACGCGGTGCCGCCCTCCCTCGAGGCGCAGCTGCATCGACCGCTCGCGAAGGAGCTCCCGAAGGACGCGGTCGAGGTCGTGCTGAAGCCGGGGTCGATCATGTTCGTGCCGCGCGGCACGTGGCACGCGACCGAGACGCTCGAGGAGTCGTGGCACCTCGATCTCATGATGCCGCTGCCGACGTGGGGCGATCACGTCGGCACTCTGCTCGCGCAGCACTTCGCGACGAAAGCCCACTGGCGGGCACCGATGCTCGACGCGGGCCGGCTGCACGAGCACCTGCGACGATTGATCACCGAGCTCGACGAGGCAGCGCCTGCACCCGCTTCACCCACGCCGACGGCAGCGAGCCGAGCCACGGCCGGGCCAGGTCGAGCCCCTCGGCAGCGAAGCGCGAAGCGACGGCGCTCCACGCGCTGACCGACGGGCGCTTGAGCCACGACACGAGCCCCTCGGCGACCAGGCGGCAGCGATGCGCACCGAAGCTCTCGTGGGTGCCGGGCGGAGACTCCGCGACGCCGAGCCCGCGCGCGAGCTCGAGCACGAACGGCGGCGTCTGCCTGCGAAGCCCTCGCCGGTGACGAAGCACGACCTGCAGCACCGGCACGATGCCGCGTGGATCGACGTACAGCAGCATGGTGTCACGCCGGCCGAACGAGTCGGGGTCGTTGGCGATCTTCCCGTCAAAGCGGATTCCCGCGAGGGCGCGATCATGCAGCAGCGCGTGAAGGAGCCCCGGCGCGTGGCGAGGCGTGACGTTGAGGTAGACCTTCAGGTGCGGTTGCTCGTCGGTGAACCGGCCCGCACGGGAGTTGAAGCAGAAGTACCCGGGCATCGCGGCCTCGCGCGCGCACGGCAACTTCACCGAGACGCTGTCGCCAGCCTTCGCCTTCGAAGGACGAAGCTGTGACGCCTCGCGAACGAACAGCCGAAGGTCGCTGTTGAAGACGAAGGCCCCGCGCGGCTCACGAGACAGCACGCGAAAGTGCGGCATGAACCACGTCGCGCCGTGCGCCGCCGCCAGCAGCGACGAAATGAACTCGGGTGAGCCACCGAGCGAGTCGGCGAAGCGACCCTCGGAGCGCCGCCAATCGATGAAGACGTTGGCGTAGAGCCAATCCTCCAGCGCCTGCGCCGCGTCGGCCTTCGAGACGCTCACGCCGTCGGGCAGCACGAGCCCACGCTTCGTCCAGCGCAGCTTTCCGGCGACCGCGTCGATGGTGCGCTCGAGCGTCATCGCGCTCCCAGGAAGTGACGCGCCCAGAACCGTGGCTGGCTCACGAGCCCAAGGGCCGAGCGGGCGACGTGCAGCTCGGGTTCGCCCCACGCGCCGTCGTGAACGGTGAGGGTGTACACGCGCCGCAGGAGCGCCTCTCCGGCCCACGCGATGGCGCGCTCACGAATGCCAGCCTGACCGGGAAGGCCCAGCACCGCGGCTTCGCGAGCCCAGGCCCTCATGAACGCGCTCAGCCGCGACCGGAGCTCGCGCAGGCTCGTCACTTCTGAAGGTGTGCGCGGCACCAGATAGGAGCCGAGCTCCTCGGCGATCCACATGCCCAGATCTCTCGCCGGGTCTCCGAGCCCCGCGAGCTCGAGATCGACGAAGCCCACGCGCCCGCGCTGAACGAACACGTTCGCCTGCCGACAATCGCCGTGGCACAGCGCGGTCATCGTTCGATCGAGCGTGAGCAGCGTCCCGAGTCGCTTCTGCGCCGGCCGATGCGACTGGACGAGCCTCCACAGCGAGAGCGAAGCGGGGCCGAGGCCTGCGTAGTCTTCGGGCGTCGTCCAGAGGAGCCGCTCGATCAGCTCGCCCGAGCAACGCTCTTTCGAAGCACCTGGCGGCCCCGCGTGAAAGTGCGCGAGCGCCCTGCCGATACGCGCGTCGTCATCGACAGCCAGCCGTGGGGCGCGGCGCCGGCGCACATAGGCGGTCGAGCCGTCGAGCCACGACACCAGGAAACGGCCTGGCGCACCGTCGAGCACCACCGGCGTCGAGAACGCGCGAGTGCCACCCGCGAGGTGACGCAGCAACGCCTGCTCACGCGTGCTCCACGGGTCGTCGGCCGTCGCGGCGATCTTCGCCAGGGCGCGCACACCAGGGCGCCGCACGACGAAGGTGAGGTTGCGGCTCGAGGCAATCGCCGCGGTCGCAGAGGTGTCGACGGAAAAACCAAGCCCCCGGAGCCATCGCTGGACTCCCGGGGGCACGGTGAAAGACGTCATCGACTGCGAGCGCCCGTTACTCGAGGGGCTGCGGGCGAACCGACTTCAGCGGCGCGGGCTGCGGCGGAATCGACGCGAGCGGCGCGCTGCGGTCCGGGCGAACCGACTTCAGCGGCGCCGGCTGCGGAGGAATCGACTTCAGGGGCGCCGTGCGCGCGGGCGGCTTCGCCGACTTCAGCGGCTGCGGCGACGACTTGCTGGGCTTGGCCGACTTCAGCGGCTTCCAACCCGGGTTCGCCGACTTCAGCGGCTCGGGCGGCGTGGGCTTCGGCTTCGGCGTCGACTTCAGCGGCTTGTTGCTCGCGAGCGGCTTGGTGCTGGCGAACGGGTTTGCACTGGTCAGCGGCTTGTTGATGCGAGGCATCGTGGTTCCCCAGGGGTGTGAGAGACGAGACAAAGCGATGTACACCGCAGCCCCGGCCGCTGTGCAAGCGGGGCCGTTCTTTTCCCTTTTTGAGGCGCTCGATGACCCTGCCCCGAGAAGTTCGCACGTGGCTCACGGAGGCCTGGTTTCGGGATGTGCCCGTGGAAGAGATCGTAGCTGGGCTCCCCGATCGCGTTCCGGTGACGGCCGTCAAGGGGTTCCTCCGCACCCTCGAGAACAGCCCCCACGCCGAGGAGTTCGGCGACCTGGTCACCCGCGTGGCTCGGCTGGAATGGCAGGGGCGAATCAGGCTGCAGGCGGGGCGGCTCGACCCTTCGCGGCGCAGGGTTCCGCGCGTGCAGCGGCTCACGCCACGGCAGTTCCTCGAGCGGGCCTACGCTCCGAACAGGCCCATCGTGCTGACCGGCATGATGAACGACTGGAAGGCCCTGCGCCGGTGGACGTGGGCGTTCCTCGCGAAGACGGTGGGCGACGCGCCGGTCGAGGTGATGGAGCACCGCGAGACGACCGACTTCTACGATCTCAACGTCAACCGGCTGAGCGAGACGACGACGCTGCGCGAGTTCATCGGGTGGATCGGCCGCGTGAAGACGTCGAACGCCCGCTACATGGTGGCGCGGAACAATGGGCTCGACGCTCCGGGGTTGCGGCCGCTGCGTGGGGATCTCGGCTTCTTCGGCGGCATTCTCGATCGGCGGCTGCGAGGCCTGAGCTACCTGTGGGTCGGGCCGCGCGGCACCGTGACGCCGCTCCACCACGACACCGCGAACAACCTCTTCTGCCAGGTGCGCGGCCAAAAGCGCTTCATCTTGATCGACCCGGCGAACGCCGAGCTCTTGCGTGACGTGCTCAGCTACTACTCACTCATCGACGCCGAGCACTTCGACGTGAAGCGCTTCCCCTATCTCGCGCAGGTCGAGCGGCTGACGGTGACGGTCGGGCCGGGTGAGGCGCTGTTCCTGCCGGCGGGCTGGTGGCACCACGTGCGCGCGCTCTCACCGAGCCTCTCGGTGTCGATGACGAACTTCGCGCCTATGATCGACACGCACGAGGCGTCCTTTCCCCTGCCTGGCAGGCGGTGACGCTTCTTTGATCCCCGCCTCTGCTCGTGCGACGGTGGCCGGGTGATTCGCTCCGCCTTTCAGGACCTGAACCGGCTGCGGCAGATCGCGATCATCGCGGGCAAGTACGGCTTCGCCGACCTCTTCGAGCGCAGCGGCCTCAAGAAGATCCTCCCCGACGCGAAGCTCGAGGGCGACGCCCAGACGAAGGCGATGCCCTTCGCCCGCCGCTTCCGCATGATGCTGGCCGAGCTGGGGCCGACGTTCGTGAAGCTGGGCCAGGTGCTGTCGACGCGCGGCGATCTGCTGCCCGCCGAGTTCATCGAAGAGCTCTCGACCCTGCAGGACAAGGTGCCGCCCTTCGGCATGGAGGACGTTCGCAAGCAGGTGCACGAGGCGTTCGGTCGGCCGCTCGAAGAGCTCTTCAAGGACTTCGACGAGACGCCCATCGCCGCGGCCTCGATGGCGCAGGTGCACAAGGCCACCACGCACGATGGCGTGGGCGTCGTCGTCAAGGTGCAGCGGCCGGGCATCACCGAGCGCATGCGGGCCGATCTCTCGGTGCTCCACGGCATCGCGCGCGCGCTCGAGGCGGTGATCGAAGAGGTCAGCATCACTTCGCCGACCACCATCATCGAGGAGTTCGACAAGGCCGTTCACGAAGAGCTCGACTTCTTGAACGAGGCCTCGAACGTGCGCGCGTTCATGCGGGCGCACGAGAACCACCCGACGGTGCGCATTCCCCGGGTGTACGACGAGCTGTCTGGGCGCACGGTGCTGACGCTCGAGTTCCTCGACGGGCCCAAGCTGTCGAACGCGCAGCTCGACGAGGCCGGCAAGAAGAAGCTCGCCGGCATCATTCTCGAAGAGGCCTTCAAGCAGCTGTTCGAAGACGGGCTGTTCCATGGAGACCCGCACCCGGGGAACCTGCTCATTCTCGACGGCCCGGTGCTGGCGCTGATCGACTTCGGGCTCGTCGGCCGCGTGACGCACCAGATGCAGGAGGCGCTGATCTCCCTCATCCTCGCGGTGGCGCTGAAGGACTCGGAGTCGGTGGCGCGGCAGCTCTATCGCCTCGGCACGCCCGAGAGCCGAGCGAACCTGCACACCTTCAAGACGGACATCGACGCGATCTTGAACGCGTACCTGCCGACGTCGATCAAAGACGTGAACGCGAAGGCGCTGGTGCGCGACCTGCTGAACCTGGCGGTGAAGTACCGGGTCAAGGTGCCGCGCGAGTACGCGATTCTCGCGAGAGCGTCGGTCGCCATCGAAGGCATCTTGCGCTCGCTGTACCCCGAGATGCCCATCGGCGAGATCTTCATGCCGTACGCGCGGAAGATGATGGCCGAGCGCTACGACCCCTCACAGCTGCAGGGCAACGCGATGAAGACGTTGCTGCGCCTGCAGAACGCCGCGAGCGATCTGCCGCTCCAGCTGCAGCAGATCATGCTCGACCTCGAGTCGGGCAAGTTCACGATCACGCTCAAGGACGATCAGGTCGAGTCGCTCAACAGCAACCTGCGCGCGCTGGCGGTGGTGGCGTTCGCCGGGCTGTGCGCATGTGGCTTCATCATCGGCACCTTCCTCGCGTTCGCGCCCAAGCAGTGGGAGATCGCCGGCATTCCCGTGATGGGGCTGCTCGGCATCGGCGCCACGGTGTTCCTCTTCTCGACCGCGATGGTGCGGCAGGTGCTCGGCAGCTTCCGCAAGGTGTCGATCAAGCGCTTCCTCGGCAAGCGCTGATCAGGGCGTGCTCGCGAGCCGCCCGGCGATGCCCTCGAGCAGCACGCGATCTGCCCCGAACCCCACGAGCGTCAGCCCCTCGGGAGCCGCGCCGAGCACGATCGTCGAGCCAACGACCTTCGGCAGGTAGGCCCGCCCCGGCGCGTCGACGGCCAGCGGAGAGAATGTCTGGCCCAGGCGGCGGGTCGAGGCGATCGACCAGCCCGCGGGCAACATGAGCGACGCGTCGGCGTCGAGGGTGCTGAAGGTGAGCGTCTGCCCATTCGCGCGCCAGAGCCCATCGAGCGAGGCGCCCACGAGCCGGCCCTCGACCTCGCGACAGCGCGTCGCCGACGTCGCCTGCAGCGGCACCTGGCAGAACCGTGACCACTCGGGCCGCGAGCCGCACGAGAGCGAGAGCTCGGTGCGGGAGATGGGCATCACGCGCGGCGCCGCCTGACACAGCCCGCGAGGCAGCTGAACTGGCGCCGAGCGCTCGAGCCCCTGCCCCACCACGCGATGCACGTGCACCGCGCCCTCGTTCACCACCAGCACCGCGTCGCGATCGATCGCGACCAACGCTCCCTGCGCGAGATCGGCGTCGAGCTTGAGCAGCACGTCTGGCGATCGCACGAGCACGTCGCCGCCGAGATCTTCGAAGCGCTCGAGCGTTCCCCGGCCGAAGACCCAGAGCACCTCGTCGACCCGCGCGAAGCCGACGGCCGCGAAGGCCTGCAGCTGCATGCCGCCACGCCACACCGACACCCGCGACGCAGCGGTCTCGAGACACAGCCACGCGCCCCTCGGCGTCACGTCCTCTGACTGACAGCGAACGTTCGCGTCGACCGAGCCCACCCGCGCGCCCAGCCGCATCGGCTCGACCGCCAGCACCTCGTTCGTCGCGCGACCGAGGGCGGGATCGAAGGTGACCTGAACGGTGTGCACCCCCGGTCGGCTCGGCGTGAACGTCACCTCAGCCGAGACGAACTGCCCACGCGCGAACGGCCCAGCGAGCGTCGAGGGCAGCTCCAGCGCGAGGGCATCGGTGACGGTCGCCTGCAACGTCACCTCGAGCGAAGGCGGACAGATGGGCGATCGGCGACTCGCGATCACGGTGACGGGCTGATCGATCAACACCGCCGCGCCACCGGGCGTCGAGATGCCGGCATCGCCCACGTCGCAGACCGGCGGCGGAGAGATATCCACCGTCGGCAGACACCCCGTCGCGACGAAGAGAAGAAGGGCCCACCGCACGCAGACGCTCTACCAGCGAACGGGGAACTGAAAGCGCCGATCGGAGAGGGGCTGAAACGTGCCGAACTGCAGCTTCTTGTTGGTGAGCTCCTCACCGAAGCGCATCGCTCCACGCCAGCCGTACTCGACCACGTCTGAGCGCAGCATCGCGGAGGGGTACTCGAAGGTGATGGTGCCACTCTGAGGGCCTTCGGATACCCACGTCGCGTGCACGTTGCGGGTGGCGACCTTGATGGCATCGTCGAGCCGCGCGAGGACCGTCGCC
>JBEOKA010000399.1:0-10492 GCA_040275325.1 Myxococcaceae bacterium
CGCGGCACCTCGAGGCCGGGCACGAGGGCGGTGGCGCTGCGCCGACTGCGCGTGAGGCGAGCGAGCCGGCTGCGAGGCAGCACCAGTCGTCTGCCCGTCACGCCCTGCGCGCGCGCGATCTCGACGTGCAGCTCGGGCTCGCGCTGCGGCGCCTCGGGGATCTCAGCGGTGACGACGCGAAGGTGCGGCCTGGCCTGCTGCTGCGCCGCGACGGGCGAGGTGCGGGAGGCCATCACGAGGCGAACGAGGCCCTGCGCTGGAGCCGCGTTCGCGGTGAGCACGAGCAGCAGCGAGCCCCCTGCCCTCGCGGCGTCGAGCAGCTTCTTCGTGTCGAGCATCGTCAGCTGCACGCCCGTGTGCGTGACGTCGAGCACCACGCAGGTGAAGGCGCCGCTTCGGAGCAGCTGCACGGCCGCCCACACGAGCTGCCCCGGCGCAGGCGGGCGAACGATCAACAGCCGCTGCAGCTCGACGCCCATGGGCACGGCTGCCGGCGGGTAGAGCTCTTGCGGGCCATCGACCCACGCTGCGAGGCGCTTCTCACGGCACGCTGACGCGACCAGCGACAACGCCACCGTCGTTCGACCCGACGCCTCTTCGCCCGAGAGCTCGACCGCGCCACCGAGCCGGAACACACCGAGCGCGTCGAGCTCGGGCGCACCAGTGGCCAACGTCACCAGGTACTGACGGGGCGCCGCCTGCACGCGACGGATCTGCTCCTTCAGGTGCTCGACCACCGAAGCGCGGCGCTGCTCGTCTCCCGAAAACCGCTCCGGAGCCGATTTACCGGCCTCTGCTGCGACGCTGACCATGTCGACCTCCCAACCGGGATCTCTCGCTGAACACGCATTCAGTATCAAGCGGGGCTGACATTCAGGCCGGCAGACAACTCAACCGACTGAATTTGCTCACTTCAGACTCGTAAACCTCCGTCGATGTCCCATGGGATACGGTGGCTCACGTCTCTGGGGGCTCCCGTGAAATCGACCATCTCGTTCGCCACGATCGTGGCCAGTGTGCTGTTTCTCGGCTGTCCACCGCAGCAGGGGCCGAGCGGCCAATGTTGTGAGCCACCGCTCCGGTACAACGCGGCGACCGACTCCTGCGAGTGCACGGCTGACGCTGGCGCGACGGCCTGTGCGCCCGGAAGAACGTTCGACTCGACCTCGTGTGCCTGCAAGTGCGCGGCGTGCCCGGCGCCGCAGGTGATCGGCAACTCCGAGACCTGCGCGTGCGAGTGCCCGAACTCGCCGACCGATCTGACGCGAGCGTGTCAGGGGTTTCCATCGTCGTTCGCGTTCAACCCCAGCACGTGCCGGTGCGAGTGCCCGGTGACGGCGACGCAGTGCGCACCTCCCCTCGTGTTCAACGCACAACGCTGTGGGTGTGAATGCCCGACCTGCCCGGCGTCGCAGGCGCTGATCGATCCGCTCACGTGTGCCTGTGGCTGCGTCACTCCCGACGGAGGCGCGCGCTCGTGCCCCGCCAATCAAGTGCTCGACCCCGCCTCGTGCACGTGCGGCTGCAGCGCGACCCAGTGTGCGCCGGGGCTGGTGCTCGATCAGACGACGTGCAGCTGCAAGTGCGCGCCGTCGGCCTGCGGCGAGGGTCAGGTGCAGGACCCGAACACCTGCGCCTGCCGTTGTGCGAACCAGCAGCCCGGCGTGAACCCGTGCGCCACGCTCCCCGCTGGCTACACGTTCAACCCGACGACGTGTCAGTGCGAGTGCTCCGGCCTGAGCTTGAGCTGTGCTTCGCCTCGTGTTCCCGACACTGCGGCGTGCAGCTGCAAGTGCCCCAGCTCGTGCGCCGCGAACCAGGTGCAGGACCCGAACACCTGCGCCTGCCGTTGTCCGAATCAGCCGCTCGGCGGCAACACGTGCACGGGCTTCCCCGCTGGCTACACGTTCAACCCGACGACGTGTCAGTGCGAGTGCTCGGGCCTCAGCTGTGCTTCGCCTCGCGTCGCCGACACCACGACCTGCAGCTGCAAGTGCCCTCCGACGCAGTGCACGGGCAACCAGGTGCAGGATCCCGCGACGTGTGGCT
This sequence comes from Myxococcaceae bacterium, assembly GCA_040275325.1. Taxonomy (GTDB): domain Bacteria; phylum Myxococcota; class Myxococcia; order Myxococcales; family Myxococcaceae; genus Xiheimicrobium. The sequence goes on from JBEOKA010000399.1 coordinate 2,050, forward strand.
GCCGCTGCCCGACTGCGCAGTGCCCGGCCGGCTTCACCCAGAACCCGACGACGTGCGGCTGCGAGTGCACGGGGCTCTCGTGTCAGCAACCTCGCGTCGCCAACACGCAGGCCTGTCGGTGCGAGTGCCCCGCAGCGCAATGCCCCGCCAACCAGATTCAAGATCCCACCACGTGCGCGTGCCGGTGCTCGAACCAGCTGCCCGGGGTGAACCCGTGCGCGAACTTCCCGCCGGGCTTCACCTTCGACGCGACGAGCTGTCAGTGCAGATGCACGGGCTTGAGCTGTGCGCTCCCGCGGGTCGCCGACCCTGCCTCGTGCAGCTGCAGGTGCCCGGCAGCGCAGTGCCCGGGAAACCAGGTACAGGATCCCGCGACGTGCGGCTGCCGCTGCCCTGCCCTGCAATGCCCGGCCGGCTTCACGCAGAACCCGACGACGTGCGGCTGTGAGTGCACCGGGCTCTCGTGCGTGCAGCCCCTCGTCGCCAACACACAGACCTGCCGCTGCGAGTGCCCGTCGACGCAGTGCCCGGCGAACCAGATTCAAGACCCGAACACGTGCGCGTGCCGCTGCTCGAACCAGCAGCCGAACGTGAACCCGTGCATCGGCTACCCGCCGGGCTTCACCTTCGACACCACGAGCTGCCAGTGCAAGTGCACCGCGGGAGCCTGTGCGCCGCCCCGCGTTCGCAACGCCCTCACGTGCTCGTGTGACTGCCCGTCGTGTCCGTCGGGGCAGGTGCTGAGCAACCCGCAGACCTGTGGTTGTCAGTGCCTTCCGGTGCAGTGCGGGCCGGGGAAGATTCAGAACCCGCAGACGTGCGCGTGCGAGTGCAACATTCCGACGGGGCAATGCCCGGCACCGCGGCAGGTGAATCAGCAGACGTGCGCGTGCGAGTGCCCAGCGTGCCCGGGAGCGCAGGTGGCGAACCCGCAGACCTGTGTGTGTGGTTGTCCTTCGGTGTTGCAGTGCCGGCCTCCGCTCACCTGGGACCCGATTCAGTGCAAGTGCCAATGAGGGTCGTGATGCTTCGTGTGCTCGCTGTCGCCGTGGTGCTGATGGGCTCGACGACGTTCGCGCAAACGTGTCCCTCGGGGCAGTACCTCGCGGGGCCGGACTGTGCGCCGTGTCGTGCGGGCAGCTACTGCCCGGGCACCGATCTCGAGGTGAGCTGCCCTGCGGGAACGTGGAGCTCGGCGATCGGCGCGACCTCGGTCGCCGCATGCGTCGAGTGTGTGGCGGGGACCTTCAGCGGAACGACTGGCGCGACCTCTGCGGCCGCGTGCCTTCCCTGCGGCGCCGGCACCTTCAGCCCGACGACAGGGCTGGGGTCACCCGCAGGCTGCAACGCGTGCCCTGCAGGAACCTGGAGCGAGGCGCTTGGAGCGACCTCCATCGCCACCTGCACGGCGTGTGGCGGGGGAACGTACGGAACGACGTCGGGCGCAACCTCAGCCGCAGCCTGCACCGCGTGTTCGCCCGGAACCTTCAGCGCGGCGATCGGCGCGTCGTCGAGCGCAACGTGCTCGCCCTGCGCTCCAGGAACCTTCAGCACCACAGCAGGCGCGACCACGTGCATGGCGTGTGGCGCGGGAACGTACGGAACTGCGAGTGGAGCGGACTCAGCAGCGGCATGCACCCAGTGCGCGCCTGGAACCTTCAGTTCGGCCGTCGGAGCGAATTCGTCCGCGACGTGCACGCCGTGTGGCGCGGGGACGTACGGAGCGACGAGCGGCGCGACCTCTGCGGCGGCGTGTACTCAGTGCGCACCTGGAACCTTCAGCTCGATCGTCGGCGCGGCCTCGAGCGCGACCTGCTCGGCCTGCGCTCCGGGCACCTGGAGTGCGACGGCTGGTGCCAGCTCCTCGGCCAGCTGTACGAACTGCGCGCCTGGCACCTGGAGCAACGCCACTGGCGCAACCTCCGCCTCCACCTGCACGACGTGCGGAGCGGGCACCTACGGCTCCACGAGCGGCGCCAACAGCCAGTCAGCCTGCACGCCCTGCGCAGCAGGAACCTTCAGCGCGACGGTTGGAGCGAGCTCGAGCGCGACGTGTCTTCCGTGCGGCGCTGGCCGCTTCAGCACGGTGAGCGGAGCGACGTCGGCTTCAACCTGCACCACCTGCCCCGCCGGAACCTGGAGCAGCACGCTCGGAGCGAGTTCACCCGCAACCTGCACCGAATGCGGCGCCGGCACGTTCAGCACCACCCCAGGCGCGGTCTCGGCCTCGACCTGCGTCGCCTGCGCCGCGGGAACGTTCAGCTCGGCCTCCGGCGCATCCTCGGCTGCCACATGCACCGAATGCCCTGCCGGTCGATACAGTGCGACGCCCGGCGCGACGTCAGCGACGTCGTGTCTTCCTTGCGCTGCCGGCACAGCGAACGCCGCGACTGGAGCAACCTCGAGCGCAGCGTGCACCGCGTGCGCAGCTGGAACGTCGTCAGCGGCCGGGTCGGCCACCTGCGCGAGCTGTCAGGTCGGCACCTTCTCTTCAACCGCACAGAGCTCGAGTTGCACGCCGTGTGCGATCGGCTCCGCGACGAACATTGCGGGCTCCACGAGCTGCACCACCTGCACGCCGGGCACCTCGGCCCCGATGGAGGGACAGAACGTGTGCGCGCCCTGCGCCGCAGGCTCGGCGTCGTTCGACGGAGGCGCGTGTCAGCCCTGTGCCGCGGGTCTGTTCGCGATGCCAGGCTCGAGCCTGTGCCTGCCCTGCCCCGCTGGAACGGCGTCAGTGTCGGCTGCGAGCGTGTGCGTGGGCTGCGCGCCAGGAACCTTCGCTTCCGACGCGGGCTCGAGCGTGTGCACCTCGTGTGGAAGCTGTGACGACAACGATGCGTGCACGGGCGATCGCTGCGACGTCGTGGCGGGCTGCGTTCACGAGGCGATCGTCGGATGTGGACGGGACGCAGGCACCGATGCTGGGACGATCGCTGACGCCGGCACACCGGTCGACGCGGGACTCCGTGTGGACGCAGGGCCGATCCCGACTGACGCCGGAGCGATTGCTGATGCAGGACCGATCGTGAGTGACGCCGGCGCGATCGATGCGGGGATGGTTGCTGATGCGGGGCCGATCGCGATCGACGCGGGGAGCGACGGAGGCACCTCCACTCCGGCTCCACCAGAGGGCTGCGGGTGCAGCACCGATGGCGGCGGACTCATGCTGCTCGCACTGCTGATCTTCGCGTGGATGCAGCGAGCGAGATCGACCTGACGCTTCGTCGGCGCTTCGTCGGCGCGCGGCGGTCATCATGAAGAGCGCCACGAGTGCGTCGTTGATCGACGCGATGTCTCAGCCGGCGCTTCGTCGGCGCGCCGCGATCATCATGAAGAGCGCCACGAGCACCACTGGCGCTTCGTTCGTCGAACAGCCACAGCCATTCGGCGCCTCGACGAGCGGAACCCCTCCATCGGCGACGGGAGGCGCACCGGCATCGAGTTCGACCACGCCTGCGTCGAGCACCAGCCCAGCGTCTGAAGTCATTCCTGCATCGAACGCCACGCCCGCATCGAGTTCGATCCCCGCGTCGATCTCTCCCGCGTCGTAGCCGCCGTCGTCGTCATTCGGGCGCACCCCGGCATCAGAGGGCAGCACGAGGGCGTTCGCCCAGAGCCTCGCCTCGAGGAACAGATCGCTCGAGGTCAGCGCCGTGTTGTGCACCTCGATGGCGAGGAAGTTGTCTCCCGAGCGCAACAACGACTCGGCGCCGACGAGCGCGAACACCTGCGCCACGCCCGACTCGTGCGCCGTCGCGAGCGTGGTCCTCGTCTGGTTCGCCGCCACGCCGCGCCGCGCGATCTCCTGCCCGTTCAAGAACGCCACGAAGCCGTCGTCGAAGTCGATCTCCAGCGTCAGCCCTCGCACCTGGTTCGGCTCGACGAACAGATCGAACTCCGCGCGCGTGTAGAGCGTCGCGTTCTGGCCCATGGCGACGGTGGTGGCGAGGCCGGGCTCTCCGTAGCCGATGGGCTGGCGACCGAGCGACCACAGCGAGTCGTCGAAGGCGAAGCCGTTCCACGCGGCGGGCTGCACCGTCGCGCCCACCTGATAACGCAGCGGCGTCAGCCGATTCACGAAGAGCAGGCCGCCGTCAGGCACCGTCGGAGCGCCCGCGTCGATCACCCCTGCGTCGAACGGAGCCCCGCCCACCGTGTACGCGACCGAGCCCGACGCGAGCGTGTTCGGAGGCGCCGCGCGATCGGCGATCATCGAAGCCGTCAGCGTGTACGAGCCGGGAACGTGCGCCGCCGTTGTGAGCCGAACCGTGCGCTGATCGGACTGAAGCTGGGCCACAGTGATCGCGACCGACGAGGTCCACGCGCCCAGGCGCTCGGCGCCGAGTGGACCCGTTCCCGCTTGCACGGGCTCGTTGAACACCGCTTCGATCGAGGTCGGGGTCAACGCGCGTGCGGCGATCAGCGCCGCGCTCTGCGTGTCCGCACCCTTCACGAGTCGAAAGACGTCGATCGCCGAGCCATCGTCTTTGAGGAAGTAGCCGTGCGCCGTGTTGCCGTTGAAGTCGACGACCGAGCTGCCCAGCACGCTGCCCTGCTGGAACGCCATCATCGGGTGCGCCGCGTTGCTCAGCGCGCCCGACTGCCCGGCGGTTCCACTCACCACGTACAGCGTGCCGGTGGTGCGAGCCGGCTTCGTGTAGCTCGAGCGATCGTTCTGAACGATCGCGTTGCCCTTCAGCAGATACGTGCGCTCGTACACATGGCTGTGCCCGGCGAAGACGATGTCGACGCCCGCGGCCTCGAGCGCCGGAAGAATGTTCGTCTGCACCGAGGCGCTGTCGGTGTGTGTACCGCCCGTGTACGGCGGCACGTGAAAGGCGACGATCTTCCACGTGGCGTTGCTCGCGGCGAGATCGGCCCTCGCCCACTGCAGCTGCGCCGAGCTCGTCGAGAAGCTGTTCACGTGCGTGTCGAGCACGACGAAGTGCGCGTTGGCGTAGTCGAACGAATAGTAGAGCTCGCTCGAGATCGCGTTGTTCGCGGGCGTGTGGAAGGCGTCGATCCACGGGCCGCCGGCCGGGTCGAAGGCGACGTCGTGATTGCCCACGACGGGCCAGATCACCATGCGGCGCGAGAGCTCGGCGTACGGCGCGAAGAACTTCGGGTCGTAGTCTTGCGGCTCACCGGCCGGGTAGATGATGTCTCCGAGGATCAGCGAGAGCGCGGCGTCGTTCAGCTCGCCAGCCATGCGGTTCGCCACCCGAAGCTGGCCTGCCGTCGCCGTGCCCGAGTCTCCCCACGCGAAGAGCCTGAAGGCCTCGACTGAACCGGCTGGCGGGTGCGTGCGGAACCGAAACGACGGGCCACTCGCGAGCGTCGTGGCTCCGAGCTCGAGCGCGTACGAATACCGCGTCGCCGGCATGAGCCCGCTGAGGCGCAGCACGTGCTCGGTCGTGGGCTGCGTATCGGCCACCGTCTGTGCGAGCGCCTGGCCTGCGAGGCCGTACCGAACACGGCCGATGCCCGCGACGCTGGTGCGAAAGACGATGGTGACGCCGGTCGGGTTCGCGAGTTGCAAGTAGGGACCACGCGTCAACGTCTGGCCGAACGCAGGCCCTGCGAGAACGATCACGACGATGAGGAGCCAGCGCACCCCCCACACCCTCTCACTCCAGGCGCAGCGGCAGAAGCTCCCATGACGCCGTGACGCACCCGGGTTTCACCGCTTAAGAACGGTGGCTCCCATGAGACTCCTGCTCTGCGCGCTCACCCTGACGCTCTGCGCCTGTCCTGCGCCCGTGGTCGTCGACGCAGGAACTCCGAGCGCAGGTGGAGCCGCGGGTGGCTCGAGCGGCGGCGGTACAGCGGGTGGCGTGGCGATCGACGCTGGCGCTCCAAAAGGACCGTTCGACGCAGGCACGCAACCGGCCGGCCCCACGCGCGGAGAGCTCACCTACTGGCAGCTCGATCTCCCCGTCGGCGTGATTCCGAAGATCGGTGAGGCGGGCGTGCTCGTCGGCCCCGACGGAACCCTCGTCGTCATCGACGTCGGCAACTCGAACCACGACGACGAGGTGCGCGCGGCCGTTCGGGAGCTGAACACCCAGTGGCTGACGCCGGCCCGTGGCTACCCACGCACGCGAGGAGCGCTCGAGGTCGACTGGGTGATCCTCTCCCACTTCCATGCCGATCACATCGGCGCCTTCGAGAAGCTCACCAGCACCGACCCGCTCACGATCACCGGCGGCGTCATTCATCGCGGCTTCGTCGACGTGGGAGGCGCCACCAACGCGAGCGACTTCACCGCGCTGTGCAACACGCTGCGGGGCGCGCTGGCTGCGAAGAACGTCTCGCTCTGCACCGCGGCGCCCGAATCGGCTTGCACGATCTCGACACGCGCTCCCGCCACGGGCTGCCCCGGCTTGCTGCGCGGCGATCTCGCCCGGGCCGATGACGACGCTTCGATGGAGCCTTCCTTCATCTCGCTCGGCGATGGCGCCCGGCTCGAGCTGCTCGGCGCGAACGGCTTTGCGGTGCAGGGGCGCACGGTCGTCGCGGGGCCATCATTCGGCGTCACCGACACCAACGAAGAAAACGGGCGCTCGGTGGTCGGGCTCGTGCGGCACGGCGCGTTCCGGTTTCTCTTCGCCGGCGATCTGAGCGGCTCTGGCGCAGCGGGCGAGCCCGACGTGGAGTCCTTCATCGCCTCCAGCAACGCCGCGACGCTGGGCACGCTCGGCGTCGACGTGGCGCACGCGAACCACCACGCGCGAAAGACGAGCAGCAACGTGAACTGGGTTCAGGCGGCCGCTCCGCTCGATGGCAAGGCTCGCAACGTGATCGCCGGAATCAACACGGCGTACGTCAACTCACCGCACCAGGAGACGCTCGACGCGTGGCTCAGCGGGAATCGGCTCGGTGACGGTCGGTTTGTGGTGACGAAGCGCGCGCCCGCAGCGGGAACGAGTCCCCTGTTGGTCGATGTGAATGGGCGCCTCGTGTTCCAGACCGTGCAGAGCGGCGATGGCTACTGGCTTCAGGCGCGCGCGTTTCCCTCGGTGCGGCGCTGATCACTCGGCCGACGGGAGCAGCACCACCAACTTCCGACCGTTGCCCGCAGCTGCCCTCGCGAGCGTGACCAACTGCTCGGGGCTCAGCGTCGGCTCGACGCGCACGTGCACCTGGTCGCGAAGATCGGACTCGTCGACCATGGGCATCTCTTCGAAGGTCTTGCCGTCGACGATCAGCGTGGCGCCCTTCACGGTGCCCGTCTCGCAGTGCTGCTCGCACGGCGCGTCGTCAGGCAGAACCCCGATGGGAACAGCGCTGAAGCGAACCTGCAGCAGCGGCGCGAGGCCCGCGATCTCACCGGCGACCTTGAGCGGAGCTCCTTCGTGTTCGCCCGTGAGCGCGAGCCCCGTCGCCCCAGCCCGCTTCGCCGCGTCGATGAACTGCCAGAGCGCTTCGGCGGTGGCCTTCGGGCCGATGCCGAGGGCGAGCTCGACTGGGGCCTTCTCGTCGTACGAGTACTCACGGCGGCTGCGCACCTGTGACGCCGTCTCGTCGAGCAGCGCGGCCGGCTCGACGACCCGACCCTCCTCGCAGTCACGAACCTCGCCGCCCTTCAGACACCACTGCGGCTCGCGGCCGGCGTAGCCCTTGAAGTCGATGAGCCCGTAGCTCGGAGAGATCGCCCCCAGCGTCGCCGTCTTCTGGTTCGCGAAGGCACGAGCACCGGCGTGCGCGCCAAGACCGACGAGCCCACCGAAGCCGAGCAGCGGCAGCAACACCGCGAGCCGGGGAGCCTCCTTCAGCGCAGCTGCTCCTGCCGCGACAATCACTGCGAGCAACACGAGCAGCCCGAGGAAGGGAATGTTGAAGCGCGAGAGCTCATCGCTGCCCATCTCGAGAATGTGGCCGCGATCGATCGGGTTCACGTGCGCGACGGCCTTGAACAGGCCCATGAGGTCCGAGAGGCGGAGCAGCGACGTCACCGAGATCATCGCGAGCACGAGAAAGGTGCCTCCGGCCAGGGCGAGCAGCTTGCGCGCGACGCCCGTCTGCACGACGACGCCGAAGAGACAGCCGAGGGCGAGGCTCGCGAGCAGGCCCGCCGTGCCCGCCATGCCGAACGCGCTCGTGGTCAACGACTCTGCGGTCGCGGCCGCCATGATCGTCGCGCGATCGGCTGGAGACGCGTGCACCACCGCCGCAGCCGCGCCTGACATGCCATTCATGAAGCCGAGCGCACCGACTGCGGTGATGAGCGCTCCGAGCGGCGCGTTCACGAGCACCGCGGCCGAGCCCCGCTGAACACCGAAGAACATGAGCGCCGCGCTCACCATCGCGACGACCCCGCCCGTGAGCAGCACCGCGTACATGAACCAACCACCCTCGGCCCAGGCCTGCGCGAGGTTGCCGAAGAGGCCGTCTTCTCCACGCGCGCCGATCGCGAACGCGAACAAGGCGAACGCGACGG
>JBEOKA010000400.1:0-16102 GCA_040275325.1 Myxococcaceae bacterium
GCCGACAACATCGGGTCGAGGGTGAACGAGATGAAGAGCGAGATGACGACGGCCACCGACATGGTCACGCCGAACTGCTTGAAGAACTGCCCCACGATGCCTGGCATGAACGCGACGGGCACGAACACGGCCACCAGTGAGAGCGTCGTCGCGAGCACCGCCAGGTACACGTCGCGCGTGCCGTTGGCCGCTGCGTCCATCGGGGTCTCGCCCTGCTCGAGCCGGTGGGTGATGGCCTCGCGCACCACGACGGCGTCGTCGATGAGCAGACCAATCGCCAGCGAGAGGCTGATCAGCGTCATCTGGTTGAGCGTGTAGCCGAGCACGTACATCACGAAGAACGTGCCCATCACCGACGTCGGCAGCGCGAGCGCGCTGATCATCGTGCCGCGCACGTCGAGCAGGAAGATGAGGATGATGAGAATCGCCATCAGGCCGCCGAAGAGCAGGGCGACCCACACCTCGTGGGTGTTCTCTTCGATGACGGTCGAGTTGTCGATGATGAGCGCGGGCTTGAAGCCCTGGCCGATGATGGGCGTGAGCTCTTCCATGCGCGCCTTCACGGTGCGCGAGACCTCGATGGTGTTCGACCCGGGCTGCTTGATGACCTCGACGACGACGGCCTCTTTGCCGTTGAGCCGCGCGATGGAGCGCCGGTCTCCGACGCCGTCGGTCACGGTCGCCAGCTCGTCGAGGCGCACCTGGGTGCCGTTCTGGTTCTTCACCAGCGGCAGCGCGCGCACCTCGTCGATGTTCTGGAACTGGCCGAGCGAGCGCACGTTGAGCTCGGTGGGGCCGAGGTCGAGGCGGCCGGCGGGCACGTCGAGGTTCTCCATGCCGATGCGCTCGGCGATCTGCGCGGGCGCGATGCCAGCCGCCTTCGCCTTGTCGAGCTCGACGTCGACGCGAATCTCACGAACGTCACCGCCGATGATGCGCACCTGCGCGACGCCGTCGAGCTGGGCGAGCGCCGGCTCGAGCTTGTCTTTGAGCAGCTGGCGCAGCGGCGCCGACTGCAGGTCTGCCGACACGGCGTAGGTGACGATGGGCGCGGCGCCGAAGTCGATGCGCGCCACCTTCGGCTGGTCGACCTCGCGAGGCAGCACCTGCTGCACCACGCTCACCTTGTCGCGAACCTCCTGCACCGCACGGTCGAGCGGCGTCGAGAGCTTGAACATCACGAACACCAGCGAGAGGTTCTCGCGGCTGACCGATTGAATGACCTCGACGCCCGCGATGCCCGCGACCGCGTCTTCGATGGGCTTGGTGACCTGCTGTTCGATCTCGGTCGGGCCCGCGCCCCGGTAGACCGTCGTGATGGCGACAAAGGGGAACGACACGTCGGGGAACAGGTCGGTGCCGAGCCGGTTGAGGCCGAGAATGCCCAGCACCACGAGGCACAACGACATCATCGTGGTGAAGACCGGCCGCTTGATGGAGACGTCTGAGAGCGTCATGTCGGGGGCTTTCTTCGGCGCCTCAGCGCTGGGTGACTTTGGTGCCTTCGACGAGCGCGGTGGTGGGGTAGTCGACGACGGTGTCGAGTGACTCCGAGGCCGAGACGACGACCTCGGCGCCGCGGCGCTCGATGACGGTGACGAACACCTTCTTGAGCGTGCCGTCGGCGCCCACCGCGTACACGTGGTCGCCGCCCGTGCTGTTCATCGCCGTCGAGCTGATGACGAAGGCGAAGCGCGCCTCTCCGACGGGGAAGACGACTCGAGCCAGCGTGTTGGCCACGAACTCGCCCTTCGCGTTCGGCACCGAGACCTCGACGGGCACCCGGCGCGTCTGCGGGTCAGCCGAGGGAATCAAGACCTTCACGACCGCGTCGTCGCTCGTCGCCGTGCCGCCCACCGCCTCGACCCGCACCTTCTGGCCAGGCTTCACGGCCGCGCGCAGGTTCTCGGGAATCGTCACCTTCACCGTGAGCGGGTCGAGCTGCATGATGATGTAGACGGGGTTGCCGGGGCCCACCATGCCGCCCACCGTGTCGGGCGCGTCGATGATGGTGCCGGCGAAGAGCGCCTTGAGGTCGTGACGGCGGCGGCCCGCGCGCGCCTGGGCGAGCTGGGCCTTCGCGAGCGCCAGCCCTGCCTGGGCCTGCTTCGCGCTCACGTCGGCCTGCCGGTTCTGCACGTCAGACACCGAGCCCTCGGCCTTGAGCTTCTCGTTGCGCGCGGCGACGTCGAGCGCGAGCCCTGCGACCGCCTCGGCCTGCGCCACGCCCGCTTCGGCCTGCATCACCTGCGCGTCCGAGATTTCACTGTCGAGCGAGCCGAGCAGCTGACCGGGCTTCACGACGTCGCCCTTCTGCACCTTCGACACCGCGAGCCGGCCGCCGAGCTCGAAGCCCATGGGCAGCATGCGCGAGGGGAAGAGCTGGCCCGTCACGGTCTCTTTCGACGACGACTTCACCTCGCGGGCCTTCACGAGGCGCAGCTTCGCGGCGGCGGGTGGGTCGGCGGCGAGCGCTCCCACGGCGACGAGCGACGACAGCAGCAACAGGCGGTTCATGGAGCCTTCCTCATGCGGGCACTGCGGGGGTTGCGCGTACGGGCGACGGGAACGCGCGGGGCAGACGACGATTTCCGGGCGGGCTTGGCCGCAGGCTGGGCGCGCTGCGGGCTGAGCCCTTCACCGACGACGACGTTGAGCTCGGTGATGATGGTGGTGAAGTCGGGCTTCTCGGGGCGCGACACCATCTTGCGCATGGTGAGCACCCAGGCGCCCATCAGCACCATCGCGATGGCCTCGCTCGAGAGGTCGGTGCGAATGACGCCGAACTTCTTCAGGCGGTCGCACGCCACCACCACGCGGTGCTCTTCGCGGTCGATGATGTGCCAGATGACGCCGTCGAAGGCCGTGCCCTGCGAGCCGTTGATGAGCACGTGAATGACGTCGCGCATCGCCCACATGACCTCGAGGGCCTCGACGTCTTGCCGCGTCTGCAGCTCGATGAGGGCGGCCATTCGTTCGCTGCCCGACGCGAAGTCGTTGCTGCGAAACGGGCCGCGCTTCGAGAAGAAGGCGTCTTCCTCGGCGCTTCGCCGCTCGAACATCGCGTCCATTCGGCGCTCGAAGTCCTTCACGAGCTCGGCGAACAACGCCTCCTTCGACTCGTAGTGCAGGTAGAAGGCGCCCTTCGACAGCCCGCACGCCGCGGTGATGTCTTCGATGCGCGCGCGCTGAATGCCGTGCTCACGGAACTGGGCCCGGGCGGCGGCGACGAGCGCGCTCTTCGCGTTGGGGTCTGCGGGTCGGGCCATGGTGACGAGCTGATCAGCGGGAGTGGTCCGCATTCCTAAACGGCGGGTCAGAAACCGCAACCTGATTTCTGAACTGCGGGTCAGGAAAGAAACTGCAAGGCCGAAAAGTTGCCCTCATGCGACCTCGCCGTACGGTCGGCGCACCATGCGATACATCGTGCGACACGCAGGAATCGGGCTGTTTGCGGTGCTGGCCGGGTGTGGCGACACCTCTCTGACGCAGGGCCCCCGCTGCCTGAACCTGAACGCGCCCGAGAGCCAGGAGTCGCTGGCAGTGGCGCCTCCGGCCCGGGTCTCGCTCTTCTTCAGCGTCGACAGCTGCGATGGGCAGCCGGTGGCGGGGCTGTCGGCTGAAGCGTTCGAGGTGCAGGAAGACGGCAAGCCGCTGTCGGCGCTCGAGAGCAAGCGGGCGGTGCGCGCCAAGGGCCAGCGCTATCGCATGGCGTCGATTCTGCTGCTCGACCTCTCGGGCAGCGTGCTGCGCACGGGAGACTTCACGCTGCTGAAGGACTCGGCCGCCCGCTACGTGCGCACGGTGCTCGGCTCGCGCGACGACGGCCAGCGCCTCGCCATTCTCACCTTCGACGGCCGTGAGGCGCCCGAGGTGCTGGTGGGCTTCACGGCTGATCAGGCGACCGCCCTGCGAGGGCTCGACTCCCTCGAGAGCCGCCAGTGCTCGTCGAACGCCGACTGCGCGGGCTTCAGCGACCGGCGCACGTGCGCGGGCTGGCGCTGCGTCGATGACTCCACGAACCTGAACGGTGCGGTGGTGAAGTCGCTCGACCTGCTCGATGAGACGCTCGCGCAGGAGACCGCGGCCTGGAAGGAGGGCTCGCTGGTGGTGTTCACCGACGGGTCTGATCAGGCGGCGCGCGTGGGCACCTACGAGATGCTGCAGCGCGCGTCGAAGTCGAGCGTGCGCCGCTTCACGGTCGGGCTGGGCGGAGAGATCGACGAGAACACCCTGCGCGCGCTCGGCAGCGACGGCTCGTGGCCGGTGGCGAAGGCGGCGAACCTGTCGGAGGCGTTCGACGCGGTGGCGGCGAAGGTGACGGCGCGCGCGAACCGGTTCTACCTGCTCGAGTACTGCAGCCCGAAGCGCTCGGGCCAGCACACGGTGAAGGTGGTCGCGAAGTGGAACACGCCTGCGGGAGAGACGCTGGTCGGCGGGCTGTCACGCACCTTCGACGCGACCGGCTTCGCGAGCGGCTGCGAACTCTCGGAGTGAGGCTGAAGGCCCTGCGTCACGGCAGGGCGTCGCCGCGTTTTCCCGCATGGACGGGTGCTCGAACGGTGGCTATGGGCGCCGCATGACTCCGACCATCGTCGACGACATCGAGACCACCCGCGAAGGCAGCACGCTCATCGTCCGCTTCGCGCGGCCGGCGAAGAAGAACGCGCTCACCATCGCCATGTACGAGCGGCTCAACGCCGCACTGGCCGAGGCCGCCGCCGACAAGACCGTGCGCGCCGTCGTCTTCGGCAGCACCAGCGAGACGTTCACCGCGGGCAACGACCTCGCCGACTTCATGCAGAACCCGCCGAGCGGCTCCGACTCGCCCGTCTTCCGCTTCATCATGGGCCTCGCTGCGTTCGAGAAGCCGCTCATCGCCGCCGTCGACGGCAAGGCCATCGGCCTGGGCCTCACCATGCTGCTGCACTGTGACTTCGTGTACGCGACCGAGCGCGCGTCGCTGGTGGCGCCCTTCGTGAACCTGGGCCTGGTGCCCGAGGCCGCGTCGTCGCTGCTGTTGCCGAAGCTCATCGGTCACGCGCGCGCGGCCGAGGTGCTGCTGCTCGGAGAGCCCGTCTCGGCCCAGCAGGCCTTCTCGTGGGGCCTCGTGAGCGCCATCGTCACGCCCGACCAGCTGATGCCCCGCGCGCTGCAGACGGCGCAGAAGCTGGCCGAGCGCGCGCCCACCGCGGTGAAGCTGTCGAAGGCGCTGATGAAGGACACCACGCAGGTGAAGGAGCGCATGCAGCAAGAGGGCGCGCACTTCGTCTCGCAGCTGCAGTCGCCCGAGGTGGCCGAGGCCATCGGGGCGTTCTTCGAGAAGCGCAAGCCCGACTTCTCGCAGTTCTGATCAGCGCATCGTCACCGGCTCGAGGTCGGCCCAGTTCTTCCCGGCCTCGACGCCAACGACGAGCGGCACCTCGAGCTGAAACGCGTTGCGCATGGTGTCGGCACACAGCCGCGCCGCGCGCTCGAGCTCGTCTTCGGGCACCTCGAACAACACCTCGTCGAGGATCTGCAGGAGCGGCACCGTCTTCAGGCCTTCACGTCTCAGCGCCTTGTCGACGTCGAGCAGCGCGCGGCGCGACACGTCAGACACCGAGCCCTCATGCGTGGCCCGTCTGGCGAGCCGCTCGGCATACGAGAGCAGCATCGAGTCGAGCGACTCGAGCCCGCCGATGGGCCAGCGTCGGCCCGAGATGGTGACGATGAAGCCGCGCTCCTTCGCGAGCCGAAGCTGCTCGTCCTGAAACGCGCCCACCTTCGAGTAGTGCTGGTCGAAGCGCGCGATGTACGCCTTCGACTGCGCGGGCGTGATGCCCAGCTGCATGCCGAGCGAGCTCGCGCCCTGACCCGCGAATGTCGCGAAGTTCACCACCTTGCCAATCTGCCGCTCCACCAGCGTGAGCTCGGCCGCGGGCTTCTCGAGAATGGCCGACGCGGTGAGCCGGTGCATGTCGGCGCGCGTGCGGAGCGGGCCCACGAGGTTCGGGTCTTTCGTGAGGTGCGCGAGCACGTAGAGCCCGAGCTGGTTGAAGTCGACCGACATGAGCAGCTTGCCCGGTGGCGCGACGAAGGCGCGGCGCACGCGAGACATCTCGGGCGTTCGTCCCGGCACGCGGCCCAGGTCGGGGTTGGTGTTGATGAGGTGCCCCGAGAATGAGCGCGCGAGGTGGAAGCGTGAGTGCACGCGCCCGTCGGTGTCGATGCAGCCGCGAAGGGAGATGAGCCACGAGTCGCGCAGCCGGCGCAGTCCTCTCCAGCGCAGCACGAGCGGCACGATGGGGTGCGCGTCTGAGATGCGCTCGAGCGCTTCGTTGGCGGTGCTCCAGCCCGTCTTCGTGTGCGAGACGATGGGCAACTTCAGCTCTTCGAAGAGCACGGTGCCGAGCTGTTTGGACGAGTTGATGTTGAAGCTGTGGCCCGCGAGCGCCTCGATTTGGGTGTCGAGCTCCTTCTCGATGGTGGCGAACGAGGCCTCGGCGCGCTCCAGCTCTGCGCGGTCGACCATGAGGCCGGTGAGCTCCATGCGCACGAGCGTCTCTTCCAGCTCGAGGTACTCGGTCAGCAGCGCCGGCTCGGGCGTGAGCTTCGCGCTGATGGCGGCTGAGGCGTCGGCGCGTTGCCCTGCAATCTCGGCGGCGCGGTCGAGGGAGAGGCCGCTCCACTTCTTTCGTGCGCGCCCCGTGCCGAGCACTTCGTCGTCATCGGGCATGGGCCGGCCGAGCACGTGCTTGGCGACGAGCGTGAGGTCGTGCGGCGCCCAGTTGCTCGGCTGCGTGAGATGCGAGGAACACGCGGAGTCACCAACGACGCCGGCGAGCGTGAGGCCCATGCGACGCAACGCGACCATCACTGGCACGAGGTCGTGTCCCTGCTTCGGCGCAGACGCGTCGGTCAGCCACGTCACCAGCGCCGGCCACGCGCGGCCTTCGACGGGCACGTAGCAGTGTTCACCGTCACCGATGGAGAGGCCGAGGCCGACGAGCTTCTCCCCCGATGGCTCCGGGTCTTCGAGCAGCGCCTGCAGCGCGACCGGCTTGCCCTTCCACTTCGAGAGGAAGACGTTCAGCTGCGCTTCGTTTTCACAGACCTCGGAGCGTCTCGGCGTGTCGTCGGCGACCAGCAGCTCGGGAAACGCGAGCGCGTCGTAGAGCGTGTTGAGCGTGGCCGCGTTCGGCGCCTTCCACGGCAACTCCTTCAGCGGAAGCGGGAGCGCCCGGTTCGTCGCGAGCCGCGCCTGTTGGAGCTTCGCGGGCAGCTCGTCCTTCGCGGCCTTCAGCGCCTTCGCGACGCGCCCGTCGAGTTCATCGAGCTTCGCGAGCGCGGGGTCGATGCCACCGTGTTCGAGCAGGAACTCCGTCGCGCCCTTCGCGCCGATGCCCTTCACGCCGGGCACCTGGTCTTCGTCACCCACGAGCGCCAGCCACTCTCCGACGAGGGGTGGCAGCACACCGAAGCGCTTCTGGACGATCTCGACGGTGTACCGAACGTCTTTGTTCGCGTCGAACCACCACACGTTCTCGGTGACGAGCTGCGCGTAGCGCTTGTCGACGGCGGCGAGGAGCACGTCGTCACCCGCGTCGACGGCAGCCTTCGCGTAGCTGGCGCAGAGGTTGAGCTCGTCGGCGCTCTCGATGACGGTGAGGCCGAGCGCGCGACACAGCTCGGGCAGCCGAGGGAGCTGCGCCTTCAAGACGTCGGGCCAGCTCGAGTCCTTCGCGGTCGGGTCGATGACGGCGACGCCGCGGGCTGGCGCCTTGAACGCGATGCACCGGGTGAGCGCGCGCGCGACGGCGTAGAGCCCATTCACCGGCTCACCGTCACGCGCCTTGCGGTCGACGGGCACGACCTGAAACCCACGCCACAGCAGGTTCGTCGCTGACGCGATGAGCGTGCGCTCGGCCATGCGCCGTTTGTAGTTGAGCGACCGCGACACGCCACTTCACGGCAGCCGTGCCAGACTCGAATGATGGTCACCCTGCTGGGAGCGCTCATGGTCCTCACGTCGAGCCCCGATGGTGGAGCGCCTGTGAAGCAGCTGCTCGGCGAGCAGTTCGGCGTGCCGGTGTACGCCCCTGACCAGCCGTGGACGCGCGAGGTGCCAGCTGCCAATGGCTCCATGACGAAGGGCAGCGTGAAGCAGACCAGCTCGCCAGACGGCACGCTCAGCTACGAGACAGACCGGCTCACGTTGACAGGCGCCTCGCAGCTCGAGCTCTCGACGAAGAAGCTCCCGAGTCGGCGCGTGAACGTTCAGCTCAAGGTCGAACAGGGCAGGGTTCGCGTGTTCCTGAAGTACGCGCTCGACGTCGCGGTCTTCTGTGAAGCGGCGGCTCCGGCCACCTGCACGCTCGAAGGCGTGCCGTGGCAATCGAAGGCGCTCAAGCCGGCGGTGCTGCTGCAGTCGCTCGACCAGGAGGCCGTGGTGACCGGCTTCTCGGTGAAGTCGAAGTGAACGCCTGATCAGAGCAGGTCGAGCAGCATCACCAGCCGCCGCTCGTCACCCGGAGGGCTGCGGTGCACGAGGCCGCGGCCCTTGTTCTCGGGCCAGGCTTCTCCTTTGAACAGCCCGACCTCGAGGGGCTCGAGGCGGTGAATCACCGCACCGTCACGCTCGACGGCCGACTCCTTCGGCCCCAGCAGCTTGCGACGCACGTCATCGTTCGAGAGGAACTCGCTGCCGCCACCACAGAACGTCACCATCAGGCGGCACACCACGTCGTTGACGTGAAAGCGCGGACTCATCGGCTTGTTCGACAGCGTGAGGCGCGCTCCGATGCGCTCGGCCTCGAAGAGGTCTGCGAACACGGCGACGAGCGCGCGTGCCTGCTCCAGCCAGACTTCACCGGCGGCGTGCCCCTCCATCCACGGCAGGGCGAACTCGAGCGCCTCGCCCGCGGGCGACGTCTCCTTCGCGAACTCGAACGGAGGTACCTCCGCGGCCAATGAGGCCAGCGCCTGCGCAGCAGAGAAATCGAGCTCGAGCGTCGTCGACACCAGCGTCAGCGCTGGCTCGTAGATCTGCACGAGCTCATCGAGCGATGCGACGCGGCGCGCGTGGGTCGGCCAGGGGGGAGCGGGAGTGGGCATGCGTGCGGCTCCGAAGTGAACGGCTTCGAACGTCTACCGCGAGAAGGGCTCGTGGCGCGCGGCCGTCAGGTCCTTACCTCTGGCTCATGCCTGGCTCGTCTCTGTTCACATTGCTCGACGACCTGACGGTGTTGCTCGATGACGTCGCGGTCATGACGAAGGTCGCGACGAAGAAGACCAGCGCGGTGCTCGGTGACGACCTCGCGCTCAACGCCGAGCAGGTCTCTGGCGTCTCGACGGACCGCGAGTGGCCGGTGGTGTGGGCGGTGGCGACGAGGTCGTTGCTCAACAAGGCCGTGCTGGTGCCGGCGGCGCTCGCCATCAGCGCGTTTTTGCCCTCGCTCATTCAGCCGCTGCTCATGCTGGGCGGCGCGTTCCTCTGCTTCGAGGGGGTCGAGAAGCTGCTCGCGAAGAAGGCTCAGGCGCCAACGCGCGTGCTGACCGAGGCCCAGCGAATCTCAGGCGCCGTGCGCACGGACTTCATCCTCTCGGCCGAGATCATCGTCATCGCCCTCGGCTCGGTGAGTCACGCGCCGTTGCTGCAGCAGAGCCTCACGCTGGTCGCCCTGTCGCTGCTGATGACGGCTGGCGTGTACGGGTTGGTGGCCGGCATCGTGAAGCTCGATGACGTCGGCCTCGCGCTGGCGAAGCGCTCCGGGGTCGCGGCGTCGGTGGGCAACGCGCTGCTCGTCGTCGCGCCGAGGTTGATGAAGGGCCTGTCGGTCGCAGGCACGGTGGCGATGTTCCTCGTCGGTGGAGGCATCATCAGCCACGGCGTGCCGCAGCTGAACGTGTGGCTGACCGGAGTGCAGGAGCCCATGGCGTCGGCGCTCGAAGGCCTCGTTGGCGTCGTCACGGGAGCGCTGCTGGTCGGCGCGGGCGCCTTGTGGAGCCGCCGCGCCGCCTCCAGCGCCGTGACGTCACTGCGGTGAGGGGTACTTCCGCTCGACGACGCACAGGCCTTCACCCGCGTTCGTGTGACCGAACGTCGACAGGTTGTAGGCCATGTAGTCCGACAGGTCCTTCAGGCCAGCCGCGCCACCCGCGGGGTTCACCGGAACGCCCTTGGGGTCGAGCACGAGCCCGCCCATGGTGCGCTCGCCCATCTGCACCGCGCCGCAGTAGCGGAACGGCACGCGGGTGCCCTGGGCGTCGCTCACCGACTGGAAGTCGACGCCGGTGAGGTCGGCGTTGGTGACCGAGACCATCGCAGGCGCGGCGCCCGAGGCGACCGACTTGCGGGCCGCGATGGCGTCGAAGCGCAGCGGCGCGTCTTCTTCGAGCGCATCCCAGAACGGGTGGTCATTGTGCAGCGTCATCTGCACCACGGCTTCAGCGCCGTTCGAGCCCAGCTGCACGCCGCGGCTGTCGGCGGGCATCAGCTCCTGGTTGAGGCAGTTCTTGTACGAGGCGGGCACCTTCCACCCGAACGAGAAGTTCACCACCTTCGGCACGCGGCCAAAGTCATAGCTCGCGTTGGTGGAGCGGCACGCCGGCGTGCCCATGTCGCCCTTCCACGTGGCCGTGCCCTTCACCCAGTACGACCAGCCGTTCGTGCGCATCTGCTGGTAGGCGGCCTTCGCGTCGGCATCGAGGTTCACGTCGATGGGGCTCGGCGCCGCCGCGACGAGGTCGTAGCTGAACGCGTACTTCGTGCTGGTGCCGAACGCGGGCGTGCCCGACTTGAGCGACTGGTTCGTGAGGCGCACGAGGGGAAACGCCTTGCCCTCCATCTCCTTCGCGCTGACCGGCCCTTCCTTCGCGAGGTCGACCGCCCAGGGGCCGTCTGCGCGAGCGACTGCAGCACCCGTCATGCCCGGGTTGCCAGGTGACAGGTCGGGGTTCTCGGCGAGCGTGATGGCGTCGACAGTGACGAGCATGTGCTCGTAGCGAACTTCCCAGCCGTCGATGAAGAACGGCTCCATCGCGCCAGCCGGCGGTGGAAACGAGAAGCCTTCGGTCGCGCTCGCCTCGCCTGTGATGGTGAAGAGGAACGAGCCATTCACTGCCGTCGTGGAGGGCGCCGTGAACGTGCGGAAGGTCGCGACGCCACCATCGTCGACCACGCTCGAGCCAGCATCGGTGCCTGCGTCGGTTGCCGAGGTCATCGGGCCGCACGCGCTCAACATCGCCATCGCCGCGAAGGCGCTCCACGTCGTCTTCATGATGTTCAGTCTCCTGGTGTCACTGCGGGGGGGGCTGCGGTCATGGCGCCACCTCGAGCCGGTACGGACCGGCATTGGCGCGCAAGGCGTTGAAGAGGGCGGTGTCGGCCTGCTCGGCGGTCGCCGCGTCGTCCCGGAAGCGGTAGCGCGGCGGCGTCATCGACACCTGCTCGAGCGTCGCGAAGTCGACGGAGGTGAAGTACGCCCGCGGGTCGACGAGCAGCTTCACGGTGGCGCCCTGCGAGAGCGTGGTGTCGAACGCGATGGGCGTGACGATGCGTTGCTCGCAGATGGGGTTGCTCGACGGCAGCGCCGGGTTGCGCGGCGGCGTGACGCGGTTGTTGCCGATGCGGAGGCTGGCGGTGAACGGGTACGTCTCGGCGCCGCGCGTCGCTTCGCCTTCGACCTTGAGCACCACCGTGCGCTCGTCGCTCGCGTTGACGTCGCCGTTGGTGAGCCAGAGTGAGGCGGAGCGGGTCGGCAGGTCACTCCCGAGCCCCTGAACCGGGAACGGCTGAGGCGTCGGGTCGAGCACGTCGAGCTCGAGTCCTCCGCGCACCTCTCCGGTGGTGATGCCCGGCGCGACGCACGGCGCTTCGAGCGAGCCCGAGGCCGTCATCGGCTCCACCGTCGAGAAGTAGAGGGCGCCCACGAAGACGCGCGCGGTGGTGAGGGTCACGTCGAAGCCACGCGGCGTGGTGAAGCGCAGTGGCTGGCCCTGCACCGCGCCGATGTCGGGAGCCGCGCTGCCCGTCGCCTGGAACGTCACCAGCGCGTTACCCGTGGAGTTGATGCAACCCGAAAGCACCAGCAGCAGACCGAAGCGCTTCACGTGGCACCTCCCACGTTGAACGCGATGGTGAGCATCAACGCCCTCGGCGCGCCGGCGGTGAAGTGCCGCACCGGCACCAGCGTGGGGAAGGGCGGCGTCGTCTGGAAGTCCGAGGCGAAGTTGAACTCCGAGAGCCGGTAGCGGTTGTCGAAGAGATTCGTCGCCGAGAGGCCCACGGTGACGAAGCGCCATGAGACTTCACCGTTCACGTCGGTGACGAAGATGACGTCGCTGCGCTGGCCGAAGGGCAGGGCGCGCCGACCGACGTACGTGACGCCGACGCCCGCGCTCGCGCGAACCGGTGAGTCGAACAGCTTCCACGGCAGGTCGTGAAAGACGGCGCCATCCATTCGCAGGACGACGTCGGGCACATAGGGCACGAGCAGCCCCGTGTCGTCGAACTGCGAGCGCACGAAGGTGGCGTGGCCCTGCACGTCGAAGAACGAGCTGCGCGCACGCGCTTGAACCAGCGCTCCCAGCCGCGACGTGCTGCCGCCGATGACGTTGCGGCCTTCCTGCTCGTTGAAGACGAGGTCTTTGTCGACGCGCGTTCCGAACACCACGCCGCGCGCGCTCACGTCGAGCCAGTCGTCGAAGAACTTCGACGAGTACATGACGCCGCCTTCCCACGCGCGAATCGAGGCGAAGGGTGTTTCTTTGTTCTCGGTGACGAACTGCGGGTCGATGCCGCGCACGCCGTCTCCGAAGCTGCCGGTCAACGTGATGCCCTTGAACGGGCCGATGAGCAGCGAGGCACGCGGCATGACGGCGAGGCCGAAGGCAGACACACGCTCCGTCGGCTCGCGGTACTGGCCGAAGTCACGCTGCGACAGACAGCTCGCGTCGCCGGGCGGGTTCGAGGCCGAGGGCCGGCGCACGTCGTCGACCGCGCAGGCGTTGTTGACGAGGTACGTGAGAAGGTCGGCGCGCACGCCACCGCGCAGTGAGAGCCAGGGCGTGAAGGACAGGTTGGCGTCGCCGTACAGGCCGATGTCCGACAGGCGCGACGAGAGGTCGTATTCCTTCTTGTACGGCGTGTTGATGTCGGCGCCCGCGAGCACGCGCTGCTGCTGGCCCGAGACGACGTCGTAGCGGGCGAAGTAGCCGAGCTCGAGCTCCTGGTTTCGCTCGAAGAGGGCCTTTCGCAGCTTGCCGTACCCGCGGGCTGTCAACGTCAGCGCTTCGCTGTCACGGTCGATGAGGTCGCCGCGCTGGCCGTGGGGAGACTGCCGCGCGAGCTGCTCGTCCGAGAGGAAGCCCGTGAAATTCTCGCGCACGCGGCTCGAGCGGAAGATGACGGCCGCCTGCTGGTGCGCGGTGAAGCCGCCCAGGTGGTAGTGCAGGTCGCCCGAGAGTGAGGCGCGCGCCGCTTCTCCGCCCTGCCGCGTGTCGTAGGTGTCGAAGAAGCCCACGCGGCCCGCCTGCAGGTCGTCGTCGCGCAGCACACCCGCCGAGCGGAACCCGGCCGTGTAGCCGATGGCCTGGAGGCGGAAGCTCGTCGTCTCGCTGAGCCGACCTTCGTAGCCAGCCGCAGCGCGAGCGCTCTGGGAGCCGCGATTGACGCCGAAACCGTCGGAGCGCTGCAGTGACACGCCTCCGAACGTCTTCGACGACGCCGACTCGGGGCTCCACAGCAACACGAGGCGCTGCGTGTTGAAGGAGCCGTACGTGCCCTTCACCGTCAGGCCCTTCTTCGTGAGCCCCAGCTCGTAGTCGGCGCTGCCAGCAACGGCGTAGTTGCCCTGCCGCGGGTCGAACGGGCCCTCGATGACGCGCAGGTTCTCGATGAGCTCGGGGATGATGAAGTTCAGGTCGGCGTAGCCGTTGCCGTGCAGGTTGCCCGAGTCGTTCACCGGCACGCCGTCGACGGTCAGCTCGATGTCCTGGCCTTCGCGCGCGTCGAAGCCGCGCATGAAGATGCGCTCGGGGTGACCATCGCCACCTTCGTTGGTGAGCAGCACGCCGGGCGCCAGCTTGAGGCGCTCTCCGCCCGTCTGCGCGGGCACGAGGCTCAACTGCCCGACCTCGATGTTGAGGTCGCTCGCGCCGCGTGACTTCGGCGTGAGGCGCCCGGTGATGACGGTCGACATCACGTGCTCGGCGTGACCGCCGTCGAGGCCGTCCTCCATCACCTCAGACGGGTGGGGCGGGTGCTCGGGCGTGCCTGCGTCGACGTCGAGCATGCCGCCGTCTTCTCCACCGTCGGCCGGCATGACGATGGAGGGCATCGCGAACGACAGGCGCGTGCGGCTCGCGACCAGCGTGCCCTCGTGCACCGCAGGCTTGAACACCCACTTCGACAGCGCCTCTTTCGCCGCCGCGTCCCACACGGCTCCGGCCGACTCGAGCACGACGATGTCGCCCGCCTTGCCCTTCTCGGTCACGGTGAACTCGAGCAGCACGTGGTCTTGCGACGGCGGTGGCGGGTTCTCGGGCATGCGGGCTTCGACGCGCGACAGGACCTCGGGTGGAGTCACCTCTCCGGCGTGCGCCGCCCCCGCGAGGAGCACGGCAACCCAGACGAGTGGTGTGAAAGACGAACGCATACGACCCCCGAGGGACGGCGAGACGACGAACGGAAAGCGCAGCTCCGGGCGTCGGGACAATGAAGTGGGAACGAAGACGAGCGCGACGAGGCGCTCAGGCGCGCGCGGGCGGTGAGGCCTTGGGAGCCATCAACCACAGCGCGAACGGTGCGGCGTGCTGCTGATCAGTCGTCTGCGAGGTGACGTCGAGCTCGAGGCTCGGCTCCCGCGCGTCGGTGCGCTGGTTGAGCGACAGCGTCTCTGGCGTGCCGTGGCAGTCCGCGTCTGTCTGCAACGCGTCTTCGGCGCCGTCGGTCTCGCAGAGGCTGCGGTCTTCGTGCGCGTGCAGGTCGAGCGAGGCGTGCAGCTCGACGACCGCGCCAGACGTGCTCACCGTGTGCCGCTCGAGCGCCATGTGCCCGACGAGCACGAGCTCGAGCAGAATCATGCCCAGCGCGAGGGCCGCGCGGCTGATCCGAAGGTGGTGCAGGGCAGTCACGACGCGAGACGAGATAGGTGCCTGCGGCGACGCTGTCAAGGCTACCTGTAGCTGTGTTGCAACATCAACGCGTCAGGCGAGTGCGCGGTCGAGGTGCGCGAGGCCTTTCCACCACGTGGTTCGGGCATCTACATGCAGCGCATGCGTCTGCTCGTCCCGGTCGCCCTGCTGTCGGTGGCTGCGTGCCAGTGCTTCGTGCCAGTCGACGAGCGCCCCGATGCTGGCGGCGTGGTGCGCTTCGATGGCGGCGCGCCAACAGTCGACGCGGGCTTCATGCCTGATGGTGGCTTCGAGTGCCTGACCGCGGCTGACTGCACGGGGACTCCGTGGGCGCGGCGCTGGTGCTCGGGCGTCGATGCGGGCTTCACGTGCGTCGTGAACCGCTGCGTGTCTCAGTGTGAAGGAGCGGCCGGCCGAACCTGCACGCCCGACGCGGGCGGCGACTGTCTCGAGTGCAGCGGCACGCCCACGCTGTGCGAAGCAGACACCTGCCCCACCGATGCGTTCAGCGCGACCATCTCGTCGGTGGAGTGCCGGGTGGGGTTCACGCCCTCCATCGCGGTGGGCGATGCGCTCTCGTTCGTGCCGCTGCGGGGCGCGAGCTGCGAGCTGTCGGTGTCTGGCCCGCGGCGGGGGCTCGGTCAGGTGATTCGAGACCAGTTCGGCGCGAGTCACTTCTGGTTCATTCGCGAGCTGGGTGGAACGTGCGTCGGCGCGGCGCTGCCCACGGGGGCGATTCGGTCGACGGTCGCGTGCCCGCTGTGCAGCTTCTCGGTGGAAGGCTTCTGATGCGCCCCGACTGGGAGGCCCAGGAGCTCGCGCGAGAAGCGTTCGAGAAGAAGCGGCAGCGGCGCACGTGGCTCATCGCGTTCGGCATCGTGCCGGTGCTGGCGACGCTGGGGCTCATGGCGGCGGGCCTGCTTCGCTTCGACAGCGCGGGTCGCTTCAGCGAAGGCCAGGAGCTGCTCGAGCAGCTCGCGCAGCA
>JBEOKA010000401.1:0-6245 GCA_040275325.1 Myxococcaceae bacterium
CTTTCACGAGCAGATCGAGCACCGTCTGCATCTCGGCCTGATCCTTCACCCGGTTCGTGGCCAGCATCTCGATGAACATGCGAATCGAGGTGAGCGGCGTTCGCAGCTCATGGCTCACGAGCGAGACGAAGTCGGTCTTCAGTCGCGACAGGCGCGCCTCGCGGTACAGCGTTCGCCCCGTGAAGATCACCCCGAGCGCGAGCGTGATGTAGAAGATGCCGAGCAGCACGCCGTAGACGGTGCGGTTGCGGGCCGAGGCCTTGCCGACGGGATCTTCACCGACGGCCTGGGCGACGAGCCTGAAGTCCTGCATGGGCGCCAGCAACGCCACCGACGCCAGCTCTGGTGGCCCGAGCGCGGCCTCACGAACCTCACTCACGCCAGACGCAAAGCGAGCCAACACCCCCTCGGCGGGAACCGGCTTCACCGGGACCAGGGCGAGCTGCGCGGGCTCTCCGCTCGTCAGAATCGGCGCGCCGGCAGCACGAACGAGCCGCTCCATCGCCTGCGCCGACACGAAGCCGCCGTGCACTGCGCCATTCGTTCGTCGTGCCACCAGCAGGAACACGCCCTGCGGGGTCGACGCGGTGAAGAAGAGGGGACGCTGCGGCACTGCCGTGAACTGCGGCACCAGGCTCTTCACCACCGGAATGAGCTTCTCGTCCTGGGCGCTGACGGCGTCGCCGACCACATCGAAGGTCGACTCGATCAACGAGACCTCGCCGCTCCTGAGCGCCAGCGGGGCCTCGGAGACGACCTCTGCCGCGTCGAGCCGCGCCTTCACCTCGATCCACACCGAGTTCAGTCGACCCGACCACGTGGCCTCGAGCCGCTTCTCGACCGCCGCCCGCTCGTTGATGATCGCCACCACTCCGAAACCCGAGAGCCCCGCAGAGGGCAACACCACCAACAAGATGAGGAGCGTGAATGTCCTGCGGAAACTCAGGAATTCAACGGTTTGTTGGTTGGCCATCGGCGATGCGCAAGTGACTGCTCAGGTGTGGAGGAAAACTGCACAGTGAATCGATCAGATCGCCGGCCGTTGGCAACGACTCCTGAGTCGAATTGCGCGTGAGCAAGGCAGGTCGGGTGGGCATACCACCTGCACAGGGGAGCGTCCCGCCGGGTTGAAGAACGCGAAGCAGTCGCCAAAACAAGGGCTTGGGCGGTTTTCGACGCCGACACGACATTCATGACAGGGCGTAGAAGTCAGGCGCGCCGCGAAGCAGAATCGAACGACGTCATCAGACGCAAGGGGAGCGAATGAACTGGTTCAAACGAACGATGCTGGTTGGCGCCATGGCAGCCGGAGTGCTGCTCAACGCGTGTGTGGCGCCCGTGCAGGGCAACGGTTCGCGGTCGAGCGGCTCGCTCGCGCTGTCGTCCGATGACTCGACCCTCTACGCCGTCGACACTGACAACGGGCTGCTCGCCGTCATTCCCCTGGCGAACCCGGCGAAGGAGAACATCGTCAAGGTCAACGTCGGCAAGAACCCGGTGCGCGTGATCCTCGGCGCCGACGACACGGCCTACGTCGCCAACCGCGGCAGCAACACCGTCTCGGTCGTGCGCAAGGGCGAGGCTGCGGTCTCTGCCACGCTGCAGACGGCGCTCGAGCCCACGGGCCTGGCGCTCTCTGCCGACGGCAAGCAGCTGCTCGTCACCTCGAACACGGCGCGCGACACGGCGGCCCACGGTGTGCTGACGGCCTTCGACACCGCGACCCTGCAGCAGCTCTGGGAGCTTCCGGTTGGCGAAGAGCCCCGCGCCGTCGCGGTCGTTGGTCACACCGCGCTGGTCTCGCTCTACAAGCAGGGTGAGCTCGCGACGGTCGATCTCAACAAGCAGGCGGTGACGTCAGACCCCTCGCGCGCCGCGGCGTACACCGAGGCCAACGCGACGCGGCTCAACCCGTCTGCTTCCACCAACACGTTCTCGCGCACGGGCACGTTCTCCAGCTTCCGCCCTCGCGCGGTCTCCGACATCATCACCACGCCCGACGGCACCCGCGCGTTCACGCCGGTGGTCTGGGCGCGTGAGGACGCGATCGCGCGCCGGCCCTCGTCGCTTGGTGGCTACTACTCGGCGGGCGGCCCGTGCAGCATCGGCGCGGTCGCGACGGCCGGCATCGTCACCTACGACACGCGCAACGAGCAGCCGACCGCCCTCGTCGACGACCTCACGGCCTGCGCCTCGAGCGGCACCAACAGCAACTCGACCAGCGACTTCCCCGTGTCGACCTTCTCGTCGAGCCGTGGCGGCATCGAGAGCGCCGTGCAGGGCGCCACCGTCGGCGTCACCGACCCGACCGGCGCCTGGGTCTTCGTCGTGAACCGCGAGTCGATGAACGTCGCCATTCTTCCGGCCGATCGCCGCAGCGGGAGCGACATCGACTTCAACTCGACGGGCACCTCGATTCGTTCGCTGGTGCGCGTGGGCCCGGGCTCCGACGGCATCGCGATCTCGAAGGCTGGCAACAAGGCGTACGTGTACAGCCAATTCGATCACACGGTGAACGTGCTCGAGGCGAAGGGCAGCGGAGACTCCGCCGTCGTCGTGAACGTCGCAGCAGCCGCCATTCCCGTCGCGGGTGACGTGCTGTCGCCCGAGCTCGCCGAGGGCCGCAAGATGTTCTTCAACGCGCTCGACCCGAAGATGAGCTCGGCGCAGACCAACGTCGCCTGCTCGACCTGCCACCTCGAAGGCCGCGAAGACGGCCACGTGTGGATGTTCCCCGATGGCCCCCGTCAGACGCCCGCGCTCGCCGGCCGCGATCTGCTCAAGACGGCGCCCTTCCACTGGAGTGGCGAGTTCCCCACCATCGGCGACTTCAACGTGCACACCATTCGTGAGCGCATGGGCGGCGTGGGTCTCGGCAGCAACGAAGCCGCCAAGCTCGACGCCTTCATCGCCAGCATGCCCACCGCGCCCTCTCCGGTCGCGAAGGAGCTCGAGACCGTCACCCGCGGCCGCGCGGCCTTCGAGAAGGCGCAGTGCTCGACCTGCCACGCCGGTGAGCTCTTCACCGACAACACCAACCGCGACGTCGGCACGCTCAACACCCGCAGCACGGTGGCCAACGAGCGCGACAACGGCCTCGTCGAGCGCCAGGGCTTCAACGTGCCGTCGCTCAAGGGCATCGCCCGGTCGGCGCCCTACCTGCACGACGGCAGCGAGCCCACGCTCGAGGTTCGCGTGTTCGGCAACAAGAACGACAAGCACGGCAGCACCTCGGGTCTGACCGAGCTCGAGAAGGCCGACCTCGTCGTCTACCTGAAGAGCCTCTGAGTCGGTTTCAGCCGTGAAGCCCACGACGCTTCCCTCACGCATGGGGGAGGCGTTTCGTGTTTTGAAGCCTCAAAGGCTCTTCATGAGACGCGCACTCCTCACACTCACGCTGCTGTCCTCACTCGCCTTCGGCCAGACCCAGCCCGACGATGAGTGGCAGAGCCTGCCCAACGCGCCGAAGCCTGCGCCGCCTCCGCCCATCCTTCCACCTCCACCGCCGCCTGCTCCGTCGGCCATCGAGCCGCTGCGGCCGGCCCCGCCACCAACGACGACCTCCATCTCGCCAGAGCTGCGCGCACGGCTTCGCGCGAGGGAGCAGCCCAACACCGTGTCGATGTTCGGAGCGCCCGCGCTGGGACAGTGGAAGCGCGGCCAGGCGTTCGTGCTCGGGTTCCCCGTCTTCCAGCTGCGCGCCAGCATCGGCGTGCTCGAAGACCTCGATCTCGGCGTCGGCTACGACTCCTTCTACCTGTTGATGAACGAGGTGCGGCTGCTGGTGAAGTACGGCTTCGGAAAAGGCCCCGGCGTGAACGTTGCGCTCGCGTTCGAAGGAGGAGGCGCCTTCTTCAACCAGCGCGCGAGCAAAGAGACGCGCGGCACCCGGTGGATCAGCGGGCGGCGGAACTTCAACTTCGCGCCGGGCCTCATCCTCTCGTACCAGGGCCCATCGCTGCGCGCGGCCCGGCTGTTCGCCGACGTGCGGTACATGCTCACCATCGACACCGAGCCGTTTGCCACGACGCCGCTGCAGGGCGTTCCCGCGACGTTCCTGCTCGGGCACAACATCTTGACGAAGTTCGGCGCCGAGCTGCCGCTCTCCGAGCGCACGAGCTTCCTGTTCTCGCTCGGCCTCGACGTTCACCTGCGCCCCGATGACAGCCCCGTGATGCCGTCGGTGGCGGTGGGCCTCATCACGGGCTTCTGACGCGTGCCTCGACCTCGAGGCGGGTGCGGGGCTAAGCAGCCGACTCCATGACGAAAGCGACCGTCTTCGGTGCAGGCAGTTTCGGTACGGCCATCGCCTCGGTGCTCGCGCACACCTTCGACGAGGTGATTCTGTGGGGCCGTGACCCCGCCACCATCGCGGCGCTCAACGAGCAGCACGAGAACCCGGGTTACCTGCCGGGCCTGAAGCTGTCTCCGAAGATTCGTGGCACGACCGATCTGCAGGAGGCCGCGCAGGGCGCCGAGCTGGTGGCTGTCGCGACGCCCTCACAAGCCACGCGCGAGCTCATGTCGAAGGTCGCCACCTTCGTGCCCTCGCACGTGCCCGTCGTGTCGGTCGCCAAGGGCATCGAGAACGAGACGCTGCTGACGATGACCGAGGTGCTCGAGCAGTGCCTGCCCGAGTCGTACCACCCGAGCATCGCCGTGCTGTCGGGCCCCAGCTTCGCGAAGGAGATGGTGCTGGGCATGCCCACCGTCGTCACCATCGCCTCGCGCTGGGAGAAGACGGCCAAGAAGGCGCAGGCGCTGTTCTCGAGCGAGAAGTTCCGCGCGTACACCTCGACCGACGTCATGGGCGTGCAGGTCGGCGGCAGCCTGAAGAACGTCATCGCCATCGCGGCCGGTATGGGCGACGGCATGGGCCTGGGCCACAACACGCGCGCGGCCATCATCACCCGCGGCCTGGCCGAGATCTCCCGCATCGCGATGCGCATGGGCGCCAACCCGCTCACGCTCTCGGGGCTCGCTGGCATGGGCGACCTGGTGCTCACGTGCACGGGCGAGCTCTCGCGAAACCGCAAGGTCGGCATGGAGCTCGGCAAGGGCCGCTCGCTCGACGAGATCCTCAAAGAGATGAAGCAGGTCGCCGAGGGCGTGAAGACGGCGAAGAGCGCGAAGGATCTCTCGACGAAGCTCGGCGTCGAGCTGCCGATCTGCGATCAGGTCTATCGAATTGCATACGAAGGCAAGAGCCCGAAGGCCGCGGTGCTCGACCTCATGGTGAGGAGCCCGAAGTCGGAGCTGGTGTGAACATGAACTCTCGTTTCCTGTCGGCGTTGGCAGTGCTCGTCGTGGTCTCTGGCTGCGACTGCGGAGGCGCCGTCAAGCGCACCTTCGCGAAGATCGAGGTGCTCGACGACATGGGCGCCGAGCGATCGACCATCGACTTCGGCCAGGTGCAGCTGAACACCACCTCGACCGCGCGCATTCGTATTCGCAGCTCGGGCACGGCCGCGCTCAACATCACCGCGGCGACCTTCACGAACATGAAGTTCGGCAACGGCGAGATGCTGCCCATCACGCTCTCGCCCAACGGCGAGCAGATGTTCGCCTTCACCTTCAAGCCCACCGAGCCCGACCTGCGCGAGATGGGCACCGTCACGCTCACCACCGACGACCCGCAGCGTCCGATGGTGCAGATCTCACTCTTCGGCACCGGCATTGCGGCGGTCGCCACGGTGATGCCGCGCACCCTCGACTTCCAGGAGGTCTACGTCGCCGAAGAGAAGTCGCTCGACGTGACCATCACCAATGCCGGTTCGAACACGCTCGACGTGACGAACGCCGTGCTCAACCCAGCTTCACCAGCGGGCCTGTCGGGCGATCTCACGCCGCTCAAGACGTCGCTCAACGCCGGCGGCACCGCGAAGGCGACGCTGAAGTTCGCGCCCACGGTGACGGGCGATCTGACGGCCACCATCGACATCACGCTGGGCGGTGGGCTCGACCCGCTGCGCGTGAACGTGCGCGGCAAGGCGATCGAGGCGGTGCCGAAGGTGTGCTTCAAGTTCGACGACTCTCCGATGGAGACGTGCGGCGACCGCGCCAACACCACGCTGCAGTTTCCGTTCGGCGCGCTCTGCGACAACCGGCTCTTCCCGCCCGATGGTGGCCAGCGCTGCAACTCGGGTGACGGCGGTACGGCGGCCTCGTCGCGCTCGGGCCGGCTCTACGTGCGAAACGAGGGCAACACGCCGGTGCAGTACGCCTTCAACCTGAACCTGCTCGCG
>JBEOKA010000402.1:0-6937 GCA_040275325.1 Myxococcaceae bacterium
CGCTCCAGCGAATTCCCCGTCGGCGACACCCAACTCACCGTCATCGGGAAACTCTCGCAACGCCCTCCTCCCGTCGTTGCCACGCACGTCTGGTACGGCTGGCACGCCCCTGGAGGAATGAGGGCGCAGTCCTTCCCAAACACCCGCCTGGTTGCGATGACGCCCCGAGACCAACCCGCCCTCAAGAGGCGCTGCACCCGGCCAACAGGCATCCTCAACAGGAGAGAATCTCCGGAGGACGACTCCGTTGCGACACCAAATACCTCGAGTGGAATAGGGCCAATGTCGACGAGGCTCGAACCAAGACGCGCCTCCACGACGACTTCAACGCTGGCATCAGGCTCGAACTCAGCCCCCTCAGTCGGCCGCACAATCTCGAGCGACACCGTTTCACATCTCATATTGCCAACACAGAGCTCCCACGACTGGCAACCACCGCAAGGCCCAGCATCAACCCCTCCAGCCGCACCACCC
This sequence comes from Myxococcaceae bacterium, assembly GCA_040275325.1. Taxonomy (GTDB): domain Bacteria; phylum Myxococcota; class Myxococcia; order Myxococcales; family Myxococcaceae; genus Xiheimicrobium. Next base: position 475 of record JBEOKA010000402.1, read on the forward strand.
GCCGTCATTCCTCCCGCCGTCGCGCCGCCCGCAGCCCCGCCGCCAGTCGTGCCACCCGCCTGGCCTCCTGCCGTCATCCCGCCATCGACCGCCACCCCGCCATCAACACGCGCACACACCCCAGCCACGCACGCCAACCCATCAGGACATTCCGGCAACGACGGCCCGCACCTTTCAGCAACGGGCGCAGGACAAGCCGACGCAACCACCAACACTGCGAGGGCGATGGGCTTTCTCATGTCACTGACAGCCAGGGTTGAGAGGGAAGTCGCTCGAGATGGCGCCCAGACTGCCGGCGTTGCTAGCCGTGCGCTGCCACTTCGGCCACGGTGAGGCCCCCAGCTTCCTGGAGTCGACGACGATGGCCGACACCATCCCTCCACTGGACACGGTGTACAGCACTCCCGGCGCCATGCTTCTCGTCCGGTTGCAGTCCAACGTCGGGTGCGCCACCACGTCACCCGTCCCCGTCAGCGAGGCCTGCCACTTATGGGTAATGCCTCCTGCCGCCGTCACCCCGAAGACGTGCAGCCTTCCCGCCTTCGTCACTGCGTACAACTCTGACGCGTCTCCATACACAGGACTCGTCAGCAACTCCTCAACCTGCGTCGTCGTCGGCTGCGTCGCGCTTCTCGGCCCTGACACGAAGCCTGGCGCTGTCGGCGCCGCCGTCGTCACCGTCGTCACTCGCAGCCAGTCCGTCGTCGATGGGTTTCCTCCTCCCACCAGGTGCCACTCGTTGGCCGTCGATGACGGAATCACCACGACTGGCGCACTCCTCGTGAAGACGCCTCCGTCTGTCGGCACATACGCAGCGTTCCCCAGTCCCGTCCCCAGCAGGCCGATGGCCTCACGGCCACCGGTACTCGCGACTTGCGTCGTCACCGTCACCGCGGCCCCCATCGTCGGAATCAACGCCACCCCTGTCTGCGTCGGCCCCATCCCTCCTCGCGGCTGGTTTGTCCCTGTCGCTGGCGGCGACGACGACGTCCAACTCCACGTCTGCGCCGAGAAGTCCTCCAACACCCCCACGTGCGCCAGGCCTGTAAAGGCGAGGTTGACGGGCGAGGCTGGCGGCGTCGACGCGGGCTCTGGCAACCGGTACTGCGCGTTGGTGGGGCCGTTTCGAGCTCCGTTGACTGGGCCATAGCCGCACACCTCGCCGGGCGACAGGCCTGTATTCAACATTCCAAAGGCCCCCACCTGCTGCGTGTTGCCCGTGCTGCTTCCACTCAACACCATCAGACTTGGGGCACTGAAAATCGGGTTGCCTGGGACATTGCATGAGTTGCCGTTCAACCCACCTACACCGCCGTCGACTGCCAGCACCCCCATCAGGCGCCCTGTCTTGCCTTGCGCAGAATCCTCGTTCGCCGCCACAAACACCACATCTGCCTGACTGCTGGTGGGAGACAGAATCGTGGAGTTCGCCGTCGCCAACGCCTGCACCGCCCCTCCCGCCCTCGTCCATCTCACCCCTCCGTCCGGGTACAACGACACCACTCGCCCAGTTGTCCCTGCTCCATTGTCATCGGTGCCAAAGTAGAGATTGCCGTTCTGGTCGACCGCTGGCGCTGCCCGTTGCGGCGAGGCGCCCGGCTGCGACACATTGGCCGTCCACTTCACCCGCGTCACCTGGAAGTTTCCATTCTGCACCAACGACGCATTCCCCACCGCATCCACAAAGCTTGCCGCACTCACCGCCACCGGGCCCCTCAGCCCATCCAACGGCGCATCCTTCAAATCCACCGCAACACACACGCAATTCCCCATGCACGCACCGCAATTCCCAGGCGCCAGCATCGGGTTCCCGCTGAAGCCCATCGTCTGCACGTCACTCGCCTGCGCGCCTCGCGTCGCCCCAGTCACCGTCAGCGCCACGTACGCCACCTCATCCTTCACCCACGACGCCGGCACGCTGGTGTCCGCCACTGGCAACGTCCCAGGCCTCGGCTGCGTCACCAGGCTCACCACCGGCGCCGTCATGTCGAAAAACACCCGCTGCGTCGCCACCAACGCCGGCACTCCCGCGTCCGCCCACCCTGCCACCAACACCTTCGTCCCCTCCGGCCCATTCAACGTCACATTCACCGAATACTCCGCCGGCCTCACCCCAACCCCCGTCGCCAACACCATCGGCCCAAACATCCCTCCATCCTCCAGCACCAATGGCACCATCGCAGGCAGCGTCACGCCGGCGTCCGCGTCCACCCTCACCACCGCGTTGAAGCTTGCGTTGACTGGCCCTCGCTCCAGCGAATTCCCCGTCGGCGACACCCAACTCACCGTCATCGGGAAACTCTTGCAGACGCCCCCGTCTTCACTTGGCGCGCACCGCTGGTACGGCTGACAACTCGCGGCAACTGCGGGCTCGCATGCGATGAACGACACGTTCCTCGTCACAGGCCCAGGCCCACCATCGGTCCAGCCAAACACCACAGTCCCTGCCTGCCCAGCCGGCGGTGCTGGAACCAACAGCACGCCTCCGTCCGCTGGTACCACCCCAAACCGGCCCCAGTTCGTGGTGTACGGAATTCCCAACCCCACTGGCCACGCGCCCCCATCCAACGTCAGCGTCGCTGCCAGCCCAAACGGCGTCCCTGCGGGATGCACCGCTCCTTCAGTTGGCGTCACCACTGACAACACGCCACTCACGCATTGCCCCGCCACGCACTGCTGAAACTCAGGACAGACACACGCAGCACCGCCGCCCATGCCGCCTGCAACGCCTCCTGCTGTCATTCCTCCCGCTGCCCCGCCCCCCATCGCGCCGCCCGCTGCGCCCCCACCGGTCATGCCACCTGCCATGGAGCCGCCCGCACTGCCTCCGGCGGCGATCCCGCCTGCCGTCCGCCCACCAGCCGTCACCCCACCGGCAGAGCCTCCGCCGGCTGGCGTCGTCGCCTGACAGAGCCCCTCGGTGCACACTTCGCCCGCCTGGCATTCCGACGACGAACTGCAGGTTCGGCCGCAAACACAGCCAGAGATCGAAGCCAGCACAGCGGCCAGAATGGCAACGCGCTTCATCAGAATTCCCCCTTCACGAACACGAGACCGCCACCTTCGAGAGGCGCGACGCTCACCTTTGGCGCAGCGTCGTCGGGCGCAAGCAACACCATCACGACTCCCGCAGCGGCACCCGCCAGCCCGACCGCAGCGAGGCCAACACCAAGCCCCTGAAGGGTGCGCGCGGTCTGCGCAGCTTTGACATCGGCGCCAGGTTTGAGCGCCCCGTTGTCATCGAAGAGCGGAATCGCCTGACCGCGACCAACCAGCAACAGCGCAACGCCCGCAGCCGCGACAGCCCCTGACGCCGAAGCGGTCGCGATGCCGACGGGCTTGAGCGGAGATGTCACGAGCGGTGGAGGCGGCGGAGGGGTGAACTCGACTCCAGCGTCTGCAGGAGTGGCCGTGACCACGACTCCAGCGTCGACGATGGGCGGCGGACCAACGACGTCGACCTTCGCAGCCTCAACGGACTTGACGGCTGGCAGCTTCGAGACCTCGAGCGAGACCAACAGTTGCCTCAGCAAGTTCTTGCTCACTTCGTCGAAGGTCTTCACAGTCGCGGGCGCTTTCAATGGAGCCACGCGCGCCATTTCCTTGCCATCATCACGAACGATTCGGCCTGTGACCGAGACCACGGACCCGACCTCGAAGTCGACGCTCGCATACATGGCGTAGAGAGACCGCGATCGCACTGCGAGCGAAACCAGACACTGGTTCTCCCGGTCGCAGTCCTGTCGTTTCAGTTCGGCCAGCGTGTCAGACAACGTTCCCGCGTTGGGCAGCAAGACGCCCGACTCACGAATCATTCGTTTGAAGGTCGCCCGCAGGTCCTCGAGCTGAGCTGCAGACGCGCCCTTCGGCGGCCTGAGCACGTCGAGCGGGTACGGACACACCGTGGCCTGCGTCTGCGCCAATGACATAGACGCGGTCAGCGTCATGACAAGACTGAGCACTCGCACGAGATTCCTCACTTGATGGCCTTCTTCACCAGTTCTTCGAAGCGGTGTTCGACCCGACCACAGTCCTCGGGCGACTTTGCAGACTTCATGGAGAGATAGAGCGACTCGATCGCCCGCTCGAGTTCGGCGGCGCCCATGTTCGTGCCCTTTGACTCGAGGTCGTCGAGGTCGAGCTTCATGCGGTCGCGCCAGGCCTGATTCGGAACACAGGTGCGAACCGGTGGCGGCTTCACCTTCTGAACGATGACAGGATTGACAGGCGCGAGTTCCTCACCGGAGCTGCCAGAATCGACGGGCTCGAGAACGGGCAGCACGACCGGAGGAGGAAGAACGATTGGCGGCAGAACCGGCTTCGGCTCATCAATCACGACTGGGTCCTGAAACAGTCGAGAGACGCCCCACGCGACGCCGAGGGCAATGAAGAGCAACGGAAGAATCAGGAAGGCGCGCGACCGGGTGGTTCGTGGCTCGGCCTCGCTGGGGGCTGGCTGCGGCCTGGCCAGAAAGGCGGCCTCTGCTTCCGGCGATGGCTTCGGCAACACATCGGTCGGCTTCGCTTCCAGAAGTCTGCGCGGGTCGACGCCAACATTGGTTCGTTCGTTGCGTCGTTCGAACTGGCGGAGCAACGACTGCAATTCGTTGACGACGACTCGAGCGTTCGCAGGGCGATCGGCTTCGTTTTTGGCGAGCAGGCGGTTCAGCAACTCTTCCAATTCAGGAAGGCGATCTCGAACGACCGTGTTGCGAAGGCGGGGGACCGGGTTGTGGCGCTGCATCATCAACAACTGCACGGTATCGGAGTGTTCGAACGGCCGCGTTCCTTCGAGCAGCTCGTACAGCACGACCCCGAGCGAGTAGAGGTCAGAGCGCGGCGTTGGCGGTTCGCCGGCGGAGTGCTCTGGAGAGACATACTCGGGCGTGCCCATTGGCGTGTTCTCGTCGCCAACCGACCAGGCCAGCCCGAAGTCACCAATCTGCACGAGCGGGACTTCTTTCTCGGCGATGACGACCGTGCGGGGCTCGACGTAGATGTTCGCTGGCTTCAGATCGCGGTGAACGATGGCCGGTTGGTGCGAGTGGGCAGCGTCGAGGCCCATCGCCATCTGGATGCCGAAGCGAAGCCACTGCGACAGCTCACGATCGCTGTCATCGAGTTGATTGGCTGGGTTCGAGCGCCACGCGTCGAGCGTCGCAGTCATCAGACGCGTGACGAGATAGGGGCGACGGTCTTCCGAGATGGCCACCTCCATCGGAGGCACGATGTGCGCGCTCCCCACCAGCCCCATGTGTGCTCGGGCCTCGATCAGGAAGCGATCGAACATCGCCTGATCCAGGCCGTGGCGAGGAATCTTGAGCGCGGCGCGCGTGCCGACATGCACATGGGTGACGGCGTAGACCTGCGCCATGCCGCCTTCGCCGAGTGGCTTGTCGATGCGGTAGTTGCCGACGACATCGTTCGGAGCGAGTTCACGAACTTGCGGCAGCACCGTCGGCGTCGGGTCAGCCATGGCTCGACCACGCGCGGTAGGGTGCGGCCTCGATGAACGGACTCCGGGAAAGTGTCATTCGTCGTGCCTCATCGGGCCGCCGGTTGTACCAGCAGCCTTCCGTTCGAACAAAAACGATTCAGGCTCCACGGTTCGTGGCCGTGGCGTGGGCAGACGCGAAGGAAGTGCGTCTTCAACCCGCGCAGGGTCGCTGGCGCGATGTGGAGCAACGCCTCTTCGACATCGATATCCGCGCGCTTCGGCCTGCGCGGCGCACGACGATGGTCTTCGGCAGCCAGTCGCCGCTGCACGCCCACGAGCGGGAGCGCTACTCAGCCGAGCTCCGACTGACACGCGTGGGGCTCGGCTCGCTCGGACTTCGAGGCGATGAGTGGTGGCTGACCCCTGTTGCCGACGTTGCGTTGTTCGCCGATGGAGCGCGCCAAACCAGTGTCTTCAAACTTCGGCACGGCCAGCTCCTCGAGGTGCCCGACGAGCATGACGCTGGCGCAGCCTTCGCGGTCGAGCTCACCGACGCTCCTCTCGACACCGGGCTGGGTCCGCTCTGGCGGGCATCGTCCAAGGGCACGTTCACCTTCCAGGAGACAGCCGACGGAATCGTCGGAGTGCTCCGGGCCGAAGCAACGACGCGACATCTCGATTCGCTCGACTTGCTCCGGAGGATTCTCGCGAGTCCGATGGCTGATCGAATTGCGAGACTCTCGGTGCACCTCGCGAGCGTGGACGAGACGGTCGACTGGCCATCATTCATCGAGCGTCACCGTGACCTGGCGAAGATGGCGAGCTTCGAGGTGGAGCTGATCGACCGGCCAGTTCGATTCGGAGAAGAACCGGAGGTCTCGAGCGTCAGGCCGCATGCACTCTTTCCCGGCGAGGGCTGGCGAATCGAACCGCTCGAATGGCGCAATGGGTTCTGGTGCCTGAGACGAAACGGGGCGCTGCTGCGGTGGCAGGAAGTCGGGGGAACGCTTCGAGAGCGACTCCCGG
>JBEOKA010000403.1:0-22497 GCA_040275325.1 Myxococcaceae bacterium
ACGACCGCGAAGCCCTGGCCCTGCGCTCCCGCGCGCGCCGCCTCGACCGCTGCGTCGTCGATGGACTTGAGAATGCGCTCGATCTCCCTCGAGGCGGTGGTGATGCGGCCCATGGCGGCCTCCATCTGCTGCATGGCCTCGGCGCCGCGGGAGATGAGGGTCGCGCTCTCGTCGGCCGCGCGCCGGGCGTCGTCAGAGCTCTTCGCGTTCTGCACGCTGCGCTCCGACACGTTGGCCAGTGAGCGGCTCGTCTCGTCGAGCGCCGAGGCCTGCTGCGTGGCGCCCGCAGCGAGCGACTGGCTCGAGGCCGCGATGGAGCCCGACGCATCAGCCACCTGCCGCGCACCCTGCGCCAGCCCGTCGATGACCCGGGTGAGCGGCCCCACCACGTTTCGCCGCACGAACCGCCACGAGAAGAAGAAGGTGCCCAGCACCAGCGCGAGCACGAGGGCGGTGACGATGAGCGAGGTGGTGGCCGAGGCCGCCAGCTGCTGCGACGCCCGCTTCGAGATGCCGCCGACCGCCGTCGAGACCGCCAGCACCGAGTCGATGGCGCGCGTCGACCTCGAGATCCACGCCGCTCCATCGACCGGGTACGGCGCCTTCGCGTCACTCGCGGCGAACACCTCGAGCCGCAGCGGTTGGTAGACGTCGAAGAACTCGCGCTTGAAGGTGGCGATGGCGGCCTTCAGCTCGGGCGCCGTGGCAGGACTCGCCTCGAGCGCGAGCACCTGGCTGGCAGCCACCTCGACGACCGCGCGGTACCCGACGAGCGTCGACCGCAGCTCGGGGTCGATGGGCTTGCCCGACGCGATGACGCCGCCGAGGTTGGCCCGCTCTCGGCCCGCGTACTCGGCGAGGGTGGCCACGTTGGCGCGCACCACGGCGTTCGCGAGCAGCACCTGCTCGTGGTCGCCCACCGGCCGCAGCGCGACGTCACGCAGCTCGAACTCGCTCGAGATGTTCCGCGTCGCGAGGTCGACCCACGCCTTGCCCGCCAGCTGCTGTTGCCGCACCCCCGCGCGCGCCGCATGGAGCGTCGCCAGCCGCTCGCGCCACTGCCGCACCGCCAGCTCGAGCTCGCTCGTCGAGAAGTCGGCCAGCAACACGGTGAGGTGCTGCTCCACGCGCGCCGCGGCCTCGTCACCCTTCTCACCCACCTGCGTGAAGCGGCTCAACAGCGCCTCGGGCGGCGTCGCGGCGTTGAGAATGGTGGTACCCGTGCCGCGCTCGATGGCCTGCCAGCCCGCCGCTTCGTTCAGCGCGCCCGCCACGCCTTCGAGCGCCTCGAAGCGCCGCGCGGTCGCCCGCTCTTCGAGGGCGACCTGCACGCGAAGGCCCATCAACACCAGTGCGGCGCCCAGCATCAGCGAGAGCAACGAGAGCAAGCGCCGTTCGAGCGTCATGATCTTCGAGTAACGAAGGCGCACGCCGACGCTGCGTCAGGAGACTGACATCGGCCTGCATCAACGCCCTCTCAACACGCGGCCGACTCCAGCGTTTCGGGGTGGAACAACTCAGGCAGGCTGACGGTGCGCACCCCACCCGTTAACGTGCACGTGGTGACGACGGCGGTGCAGCCAGCGACTCGGAACCAGCAGGCGGCCCCGACGCCGGCGCTTCCGCTCGAGAGCTGGCTGGGCGCTCCGCTCGAGCAGGTGGAGGAGAACGTCGAGGGCTTCATCACCGCGCTCCAGTCGACGCACGTGGCGCCCGAAGCGCGTGAAGCCGTGGCGACCGCCCTGCTGCGGCTGCTGTCGGCCGACGGCACGCGCAACCGCACCCTTCGTCGAGCCTGTGTCGAGGCCGTGCTGCAGCTCGGCTACCCGTGGGCGCTGCAGCTCGAGCCCGACGACGTCACCGAGGCGCGCGAGGCGGCGCAGGCGGCGAGGCCCTCCTCGCGGTGGAGACGCGCCCTCATCATCATCACCACCAGCACGCTGCTCGGCGCTGGCGCCCTCGGCGGAGCGCTGGCCGGCTGGAACCGGCTGCTCGAAGCCACGGAGCCCATTCCCGTCGCAGCGAAGCCACCCAGGCCCATCGCCGCTCCAAAGCCGCCTGCGCCCGCCGTGCAGGCCGCCGCGCGCGTGGCTCAACTGCGGGTGATGGGAGAGGTCGAGCGCGCGGTGGGTGTGGCCGAGGCGTGCGCCGTGACGTTCGAGCACCCTCAGCCGTGCGTGAAGCAGCTCGCCGTGCTCGCTCAAGACGCGGCCAGCCGCAACGGCGACTCCTTCGAGCGCTACGCCGCGCGGCAGTGGGCCTCGCTGGCAGACGAGCCCGACGCGCAGTTGGTGCGGGAACGAGGCCGGGTGCTGCTGAGCCACGACTTCGCGCGCGACGCGTCGTTCCTGCCGCCGCTCGACGACCTGGGCGCGCAGATGATGATGGACTTCGTCGAGAGCGAGCTGCGGCTCGAGCGCGCCGGCCAGTGGCAGCAGATGGCGAAGAACGCCGCCAACTGCGTCGACTCGGGCGGCCAGGTGGGCGTGGTGTGTCGCTCCTTCTACGTGCGCGCGATGGAGCAGCAGCAGCTGCCGCCGGTGAGCCGCCCCGCCGACCGGCCCGTGACGGAGTACTCCATGGTCAACGACGCGGTTCGGCGCACCATCGACCTGCGCGTGAAGGACAAGCTCGACGACGCCATCGCCGAGGCCGAGCGCTGTGTGAGCGACCATTCCGCCGCCACCGACTGCCAGCACCTGCTGGTCGATGCCCTCACGCGCCGCTACCGCGACGAGCACGACCCTGCCGACAAGCAGCGCGCCGACTCCGTACGTGAGGCGCTTCGCACCACGCCTCGCCCGCGGTGAAGACGACACTCGAATGAGGCGGCCCCAACTCGCGGTGCTACGGTGCCGCCGCCATGGCAGACGACGCCCCGTCCTTCGGTGACAAAGTCCGGTATCAGATTGACCGGTTCCTCTCGTGGAGCCCCTTCGCCCGCTTCGTCGGGCTCTTCGGGCTCTCGTTCATTCTCGTCTTCACCTGCGCGGTGTTCGCCAAGCTGGTGATGCCGGCGCCGGAAGACCCGAACGACACCTTCGACCTCTTCGAGGCGCTGTGGTGGGCGATGACGCGCGTGGCCGACGCCGGCACCATGGGCGACGACAAGGGCACGCTGGTGCGCTTCGTGGCGACGATGGCCACGTTGAGCGGCGTCGGCGTGGTGGCGCTGCTCATCGGCCTGGTGTCGAGCACCATCGGCGACAAAATCGAAGACCTGCGCAAGGGCCGCAGCCCCGTCATCGACGAGGGGCACACGCTGATTCTCGGCTACAACGAGAAGGTGTTCGCGATTTTGCGCGAGCTGCGCGAGGCGAACGCGAACCAGCGCTCTGCGGCCATCGTCATCCTCTCCGAGACCGAGAAGGAAGAGGTCGAGAACACCGTGAAGGAGCGCATGGGCGACATGGGCCCGACGCGCGTGGTGGTGCGGCAGGGCAGCCCCTTCTCCGTGCACGACCTGCGCAAGGTGGGCGCGGGCCGCGCGCGAAGCCTCATCATCCTCGCCGACGAGAACGAAGGAGAGCGTGACGACGCGCAGGACATGGCGGCCATCAAGACGCTGCTGGCGCTGCGGCGCATTCCCGGCGCGCTGCAGAAGAACCACGCCGTCGTCGAGCTGCTCGACTCGTCTCGCCGCACGGTGGTGGAGCAGCTGGGCGCGGGCGGCGTCGAGGTCGTCGCCATGGCCGAGACGCTCTCGCGCATGATGGTGCAGACGGCACGGCAGAACGGCCTCGCGGGCGTGTACCGCGACCTGCTCTCGTACGAAGGCAGCGAGTTCTACTTCACGCCCGTGGGCCCGCTCGCCGGCAAGGAGTTTCGCGAGGCGCAGTGGGCCACGAAGGACGCGGTGGTGTGCGGGGTGCGGCGCTCCGAAGGTGGCAAGCCCGCGGTGTGCACGCTGAACCCGCCCGACGACTTCGCGCTGCAGGAAGGTGACGAGCTGCTCGTCATCGCCGAAGACGACGACAGCTTCACGCTGACGGCGCAGCACCAGCCGACGGTGCCCGAGGGCTTCGCGGGCGCGAGCGCGATGCAGCGCAAACCCGAGCGGCTGCTCATCTGCGGCATGAGCCCCAAGCTGGGCGACATGCTGCGCGAGTTCGACAACTACGTGCTGCCGGGCAGCGAGGCGTGGTTGATGCCGGGCCTCGAGAAAGACGGCTTCACCGAGTTCATCAAGGAGCACGTCGGCTCGCTCAAGTCGCTCAAGCTGAAGTACGTCGAAGGCGACCCGACGGCGCCAGAGTCCCTGCGGCGCGTGGTGTCTCCGGACTTCATGGTGGCGATGGTGGTGGCCGACACCTCACGGCCCGCCGACGAAGCCGACGCGCGCACCGTCATCACCGTGCTGCTGCTTCGAGACCTCTTCCGCGCCTTCAAGGACAAGAAGCCGCGCATCATCTCGGAGATTCTCGACACGCGAACGAAGGACCTGCTCGAGCAGGACTACGGCGCCGACTTCGTGGTGTCGGCCGAGATGACGTCGATGCTGCTGGCCCAGGTGTCGGAGCGCCGCGAGCTGAACGCGGTGTTCGCCGACTTGTTCGACTCCGACGGCAACGAAATCTACCTGAAGCGCGCGGCCTGCTACGCGCTGCTTGGCTACACGACGCCGTGGCTGACGGTGCAGAAGGTGGCGCGCTCGCGTGGCGAGGTGGCCATCGGGTACCTGAAGCTGGGCGGCACGCCCATCGTGAACCCGAAGCAGCTCGAGTCGGTCATCTTCGCCGAAGAAGACCGCGTCATCGTCATCTCCGAGGACGACAGCGAAGCGCAGGGTGACGAGCGTGGTGGAGTGCTGGCCGAGGCGCCGTCGGCCCCGCTCGCCGCAGAGCCGAAGACGCCGCCCGAGACGAAGACGCCAGCGCCCGTGCGTTCGGCCCTGCTGCCTCCCGAAGGCGCGAAGCCGCCCGACACCAGGCCCGTCTCGGCTGGCCCGCGCGTCGATGGCCCCAGCACCCAGCCGAGGCCGCCGCTGCCGACGAAGAAGCCGTGACGGCAGCGGTGACGCTGTGATGGCTCCGGTTACAAACTCGGGTCGACAACCATCTGAATTGTTGGCTGTTCTGCTCCGGCACGAAGCTCGCTCACGGGCGTTCTCCATGTCCATCAAGTCACTCTCCTCCCGCGTCACCCTTCCTTCCGCTTCCCGCGTGGCCTCAACCGAGACGGGTGCCACCGTCGCCTCCACCGAGGCAGGCGCGCGTGTGGCCACGACCGAGACTGGCGCCACGGTTGCCTCGACGGAGACCGGGGCTCGCGTGGCCTCGACGGAGACGGGCGCCCTGGCAGCGCACCAGCAGCTCAGCGGCTTCGACGTGAAGTGACGCTCGACCAGCTCCTCATCGACACCCTCGAGCACGCCGCGCAGGCGCCCTGGTACCGTGCCCAGTGGGGCGCGCGCTGGCGCTCGATTCGAAGCGTCGAGCAGCTGTCGCGGCTGCCGCTCCTCGACAAGCCCACCGCCTCGAAGCACCAGGCCGAGCTCATCGTCGGCAAGCGCCCGGCCGGCGTCGGTGTCGTCTCGTCGGGTACGACGCGCGGAGAGCAGTACATCGACCCGCTCAACGTGCCCCGCACGCCCGAAGAGCTGGCCGCCACCGCTCGCGCCGCCGCGCTGACGGGCGAGCCCTCGGGGTGGACGCTGTCGGTCGTCTCGGTGCACCACGGCCTGCCACGTCGCCTCGCGGGCCCGCACGAGCTCATGCTGCCGTGGCTGCACGACGCGAACGCGCTGGCGATGCTGGAGACGACGCTTCGCCACCCGCAACCCGACGGCCGGCGCGTCACGGCGATGGTCATCGGCTCGGGCCCCATCAAGGTCTTCACCAGCGCGCTGGCCGAGCGCGGCATCGACCCCCGCACGTTCGGCGTCGAGCTCATCGGCACCTTCTCGTTCCGGCTCTCGTCGACGTGGACGCGGCTCGTCGAGGAGCGCTTCGGCGCGCGCGTCTTCGACAACTACTCGCTCTCGGAGTTTCCGACGCCCTTCACCACCTGCAGCGCCTGCGGGTGGCTGCACGCGGGCCAGCCGCCGATGCTCGTCGAGCTGCTCGACCTGCACGCTGACCGGCCGGCGAAGCGCGGTCGCGCGGGGCGCCTCGTCTTCACCTCGCTGGTGCCCTTCGTCACCTCGATGCCGTTGATTCGGTACGACACCCACGACGTCGCCATCACGGGTCCGCTGTGTCGCGCGACGGGGCAAACGGGCCTGAAGGTGTTGGGGCGTCGCAAGCACGGCCTCGAGGTCGACGGTGCGTTCGTCTGCAACGCGGTCGACGTGCGCGACGTGCTCGAGGCCTTGCCCGAGAGCCACAAGACGACGCACCCGATGACGAAGCTGGGGCTGGTGAAGAGCGAAGAGCTCGGGCCTCCACGGTGGACGGTGGCGGTGGAAGAAGGCCGGGCGGTGCTGCGCTTCGAGGTGCGCTTCGACCCTGACATCTACTCCGCCCGCGCGCGCGAGCTCGAGCAGCACGTCTCGGAGCAATTGTGCGCGCTCGACCCGCTCACCCGCCGCTTCGCTGGAAAACGCCGCGCCAGGCTGGTGGTGCGCGCAGTGCGCCCTGGGACCCTGAAGGCGTTGACCGAGCGCTACGACTGATTGACTCAGAGCGCCGGTTCGTTCGCTAGCGTGAAAGACACGACACCCGGCTGCCCTGGAGTCCCGTCAGGTCCAGCGGTGCCATCGCGGCCTCGCGCGCCATCGGAACCGGCACTGCAGCCCCTGTCGACCACGAACGTCTGTCCCTGAGCATCGACACCGGTCTGCTGGGGCCGTGACGCTCCACCCGAGCCCCCGCGACCGCCCGCGCCACCGCGGCCGCCCGAGCCACCCTCACCGCCCACGCTCACCACTGCAGCCTTCAGCTTCGCCAGGGTCTCGGAGCTGCAGCGCCCCTGCAGACAGGTGACCAACACCGTCACGTCGCCGCCTGGTCCGCCCGGTCCGCCAGATCCGCCCGATCCGCCATCTGTTCCATCACCGCCGTTCTGACAGCGGTCGCCATCACTGCCCGCATGGCCATCGGCGCCGTCATCACCCGAGTACCCGCGGCTCCCCATCGAAGCGATGCGGAAACGACCGAGGTCGGCCACCTCGACGATGCGCCGGTCGAAGACGGGGCCCGATTCGACCTCGAACGCAAACCGGGCGCCCTCGAGCAGCTCACGCACCCGAACCGTCACGGCTGGTCCCTTCGAAGCCGGCTTCGACGCCTCGTGTTCGATGGAAGACCCCGGCAGATACCGCATCGACCACGGGAGCACGGCGATGGCCTGCCCTTCGAGGTGGAGTGGCAGCTGTGCTGCGTGAGTCGAAGCGAGCCGATAGGAGAGCTCGACCGGGACCTCGTCCATGAAGTCGAAGCGGCCATGGCCCAGCGGACCCATCAGCGGCGAAGGGATGTCGAGCGCCGTGGCGGGAACACAGGGAGTTGGGTCGAACGGCCGCTCGTCATCGCACACCGTCAGTGGGTGCGAGACGCCCTCGACGCGGACCCACGCCACGCCTTTGAGGTCGAGGGTTGGCAGAATGCCGCCCATCGCAGCCAGAGAATGAAACGACGCACCGCGCGGCTGCGTGACGGTGATGGCGGTTGGCCACCGGGCATCACGTTTCAAGGTGACCTCAGTCACCACCACGCGCTCAGGACCATGGAGCACGACGGGGTTGGCCCGGAAGAGCACCACGCGCTCCTCGAGCGCCGGGCTCCCGTTGGCGACCGAGGGAATCGGACTCGCGCGCATGCGCAGTCGCACCAGCCTTCTGGCCGCTTCATCCCGCAGCGACTTGTCGGGCAACCGGAGCGCTGCGCGCAGCAAGACGGTCTCGCGTGCTGCCGTGAGAAGACCATCGAGCGTTCTCGTGTCAACGGGCGCTCCGTTCCACGTGCCTCGCGCGAGCGCCTCGGCTTCGAGCACCTCGGTCGCAAACTGCCGACGCACCGGGCCCAGCGATTCCACCAGGCCCGCCAGACGTTCCAGGCGGGGTGCCAGCGTGGCCCACGTCGCGTCGAGCCCCGAAGGGCGATCGAGCAGCAGCACGTGGAGGGTCTGCAGCTGGGCCCGCGCGCGCTCATCGGACTCGAGGTCGCCATTCGAGAGCAGCCGCTCGTAGACGTTCGCCAACTCATCGAGCAACGACTGCGCAACGGTGGACTCGAGCGTCTCGAAAGAGAGCCTGAAACACCGGGTGAAGGCGCGATGGCTGACGCGCCCTGCCAGCCAGGCGTCGATGATGCGGTCCTGAAGACTCGCGTCGGCAAGGCGGTCGCCGTTCAACCGGGCATCGCACAACTCTCCCGAGGCATCACGCTGGGTCAGGTGCGCCAGAATCGCCTCACTCGACCCAATCGCGAAGGCCTTGCGACCTGAATACGCAGTCTGCCGACTGGCACACCCAGAGAGCGTGAGGAGCAGTGAAATGACCACAGGTGCCGACAAGCGCATGTGGGTGCGTTGCTCGAGGCAGTCTGAACGATCCGCCTCACCACGCGTTCGGTGAGGTTGCTTTCAGAAGCGCCTGTGTCGGGTCAGCGCTCCTGGGCGAGGGCCGCGAGCGCGTCGGCCTGCTCGCTGCGGAAGCGGTTCGCCACCCCGCGCTGCACCTCGGCCGAGCTCGACGTGAAGTAGTACAGCTCTCCGCCGCGGGTGCGCTTGCCGCGCTCTTCGTAGACGGCGCGAATGATCTGCTCATCGCTCATCTGCGACACGTTCTGCCCCTGCAGGGCGCGGCCGAAGATGTTGGCGGCGCCCTCCTGGCCGTGCTGCACGGCGACGCTCCAGAGCACGTCGTTGAGCGCGCGGCTGCGCTGGCCCATGTCGAGGCCGGGCACGGCGCGTTCGACGTTGCGGCGCGCGGGCTCGTAGAAACGGCTGGCGATGTACTCGTGCTGCGCGGCCTGGAACTCCTGGCGGTGGTCGCGCGCAATCTGGCGCCACGCGTTCGAGAACTCAGGCGTGCCGGGGTTCAGGCCCGCGAGCGGCCGGCCGATGTCGGGGTGGTTGCGCTGCATCCAATCGGCGAAGGAGCGCGCGGAGCCGGTGTTCGTCGCGAACTGGTAGCTGCCGTAGCTGACGCCGCCGCGGTCGCCACGCCCGCTCGAGACCGTGCCCGGGTCTCCGTTCGACTCGTAGCGCGACGACAACGTGCCGAGGCGAGAGATGTCGGTCGGGCCGCCGGTGCCGGAAGGAGGCGTGGTGGTCTGATCACCCCGCGGCGGCGTCGTGGTCTGATCAGCGCGAGGCCGCGTCTCGGAGACCGGCCGGGGGTTGCCGCCACTGAAGGTGCGCAGCTCGCCCGTCGTGCGGTACGTCTTGTTGCCGCTCTCGCCGACCAGCCGGCCGCCCTGCTCCCGCATGCGGAACTCGCGACCGTTCGCGGGGTCGACGCCGACGTACACGCTGTTGCCCTGCGCATCGCGCTCCCGCCGCGTGATGGTGACCCAGTGGTCGGTGCCGTTCGCGCCGCCGTTGCTGCCGGCCTTGTAGTCGACGCCCATCACCACCGGCCGCCCCTGGTCGAGGTTGCGGTTGATGGTGTCCATGCTCCACGCGGGGCGGTTCGCGGTGAGGCCCTGCGAGCGCGCGGCGACGTCCCAGTTCAGGCCGTTGCCCGAGTAGCCACCGTTCGCGTCGAGGTAGCGGTCGAGCTCACCCGGGTTCACCGTGTTGCCCGAGATGCGGCTGATGGCCATCGCCGTGGCCGTCATCGCGCAGCCGGCGCGGCTGATGGACGAACCGGTACCGAGCGCGCGCGAACCCCACTCCGCGTCGCCCTGGCGGTACATGGGCGTGCCATCGCTCGTCGTCGGGTGCTCGCGGCCGTTGCCATCGACGGCAGGCCCGGCAGGAGATGGTACGCGGCGGTCGGGCGTCGCTTCGTCGATGGGCCGGTCTTCACCGTTCGGCGCCTGCGCGGGCCGGTTCTGGTCGAAGCCGTCGGGCACCTGCAACGTCTTGCCCGCGTAGATTTTGTCGGGGTCGGCGATGTTGTTCGCCCGTGCCAGCTGCTCGACCGTCGTTCCAAACTTCTTCGCGAGTGCCGTCAGGGTGTCGCCGCGCTGAATCCGGTAGTCCATGCGGGCATTCTCGCGCGCGCGCAGGTCTTCGAATTCACGAGGATCAGTAACCTGTTTGACACATGTAGACGTGTGTACGACCCAACCGCTGATGTGAGGCTCGCCCAACCCCTTGAATCAACTCAAGCCGTAGCTTGGGCAACAAGTCACGCTCGAGGTCTTGCTTGTAGGCCAGCAGGGCTTCGCGGCTCACGCCACCCGGCGGGGTCTCTGGAAACGGGAGCCTGCGCGCGCCCCAGTGACGCCTCGAGTTGATGCCCCTGCTTCTCGAGGAGCATCACATCGACCAGATCTCTCACCTCGCTGCGCTCGACGAGGGTGCAGAGCTTGTTCACGAAGATCTCGGCCGCCGAGTCGGTGATGACGCCGTCGCGCTCGAGCTTGGGGAAGTGCTGCTCCGTCACTCGCCCGACGAAGTGCCTGCTCGCCCGCCAGCATGGCGTCGGGCAGCGTGGTGAAGAGGACGAGGTCTTCGGTGGAGGGCAAGCTCCCAGCCAGCGAGCACAGCGCCACCAGTGAGGAAGTAGCCCGTCGGCTGTTGACGGAAGAACGCGCGCGCGAGGTCGAGCTGGCGCTCCGACAATCGGCCCAGGCTAGGCCAGGCCCAGCTCCACCCACGACTCGATGAGCCACGTCCAGAAGGCGCGCCGCCGCCCGAGTTAGCGGTTGATCAGCGGGAACAAGCGACGGACTTCGGCGACCGACGTGAACTCCCACACATCGGGGTCTCGCGCCTCGCGCATGAGCCGACCCAACAGCACGGCGCGCTCCTGGTCGGGAGCAGAGGCGAGCGCGGCGCGAAACTGCGCGACCGTCGTCGGCTCGTTCCACAAGACGTACGGCCGCTCGTTCGGGTCCGTGAAGCGCACGACGTGAGTCTACACGCTGCGCGCACTCGGCAGCTTCCCGACTCGACTTTCCACAGCGGGGGCGCGAAGACCGGAGCATGAGCCGCTCCTTCGACCTCGTTCTTCGCAACGGCACGGTGGTGACGCCTTCTGGCCGCATTCACGCAGACGTCGGTGTCATCGGCGGCCGCATCGCCGCCATCGGAGACCTCTCGAGCGCGAAATCGGCGAGCACCTTCGACGCGAAGAGCCTGCACGTGTTGCCCGGCGTCATCGACACGCAGTGCCACTTTCGTGAGCCGGGGCTGACGCACAAAGAAGACCTCGGCTCGGGCAGCGCGTCGGCCGCGCTTGGAGGGGTCACCGGCTTCTTCGAGATGCCGAACACGAACCCGTCGACGGACTCGGCCGAGCGGCTCGCGTGGAAGGTCTCGCGCGCAAAAGAGACGTCTTGGGTCGACTTCGCCTTCTACGTCGGCGCGACGATGGAGAACGCCGACTCGCTCGGAGCGCTCGAGCAGGGTGAAGGCGTGGTGGGCATCAAGATGTTCTGCGGCAGCTCGACCGGTTCGCTGCTCGTGGACAAGCCAGCTGATCAGCTGCGCGTCTTCCGCTCGGGCAAACGCCGCGTCGCGTGCCACAGCGAAGACGAGGCGCGGCTCAAGGAGCGCAAGCCGCTCTTCGAAGGAAGGTCGGTGCACTCTCACCCCGACTGGCGCGACGAGGAGTGCGCGGTGATGTCGACGGCGAGCATTCTGGCGCTCGCGCGGCAGGCGAACCGCAAGCTGCACGTGTTGCACGTGACGACGGCGGGAGAATTGCCGCTCCTCGAAGCGAACAAAGACCTCGCGAGCTTCGAGACGACGCCGCAGCACCTGACCCTCGCGGCGCCCGAGTGTTACGACCGCCTCGGCACGCTCGCGCAGATGAACCCTCCGATTCGTGAGGCGCGTCACCGTGAAGCGCTGTGGGAAGCGGTGCGCTCGGGCCTGCTCGACGTGCTCGCGACCGACCACGCGCCGCACACGCTCGAAGAGAAGGCGAAGCCCTGGCCGCAGAGTCCGTCGGGCATGCCGGGCGTGCAGACACTGGTGCCGGTGATGCTCACGCACGTGAACGCGGGCCGGTTGTCGCTCGAGCGCTTCGTCGACCTGACGTCGGCGGGCCCCGCGCGGGTGTTCACGATGCGGCGCAAGGGCCGGCTCGCGGTGGGCTTCGCCGCCGACTTCACGCTGGTGGACCTGGGCGCGAAGAAGACCATCACCAACGCGTGGTCGAAGAGCCGCTGCGGGTGGACACCGTTCGATGGCTTCGAGGCGACGGGCTGGCCGATGGCGACGGTGGTGCGCGGTCAGTTCGTGATGCGTGACGGCGCGCTGGTCGGAGCTCCCGCTGGGCAGCCGATGTCGTTCGACCCCTGACGGAACCGGCACACGGGCTCGTGCGTTACGGTCGAGACATGAAACTGCTCGCGCTGTCGTGCCTGGTGTCGCTGTCAGTTGCTGCACAGACGCTTCCGCCCGAGGCCGAGAAGGTCGTCGCTGCGTACGAGAAGAGCGCGAACGCGATTCGCGAGAAGGCCGAGCGAGAGACGCAGCCGCACCTCGACAAGGCCATCGCCGCGCTGCAGGCGTTGCAGGACTCGTACTGTCAGCAGAAGAAGCTCGATGAGGCGCTGGCCGTTCGGGAGCGCATTCGCGCGCTGCGAAACATCTTCCCCGACCCCGGCCCGCTGTCGGTGCAGCCGTCCGACATCGGGCGAACGCTGTTGTACGAGGTGACGGGCTCGACCGACGGCAGCGTGTGGGGCACCGAGGTGTACACGTCAGACACGCACCTCGGCACGGCGGCCGTGCATCAGGGGCTGCTGAAGCCGGGTGAGAAGGGCGTGCTCCGGGTGAAGGTCATCAACGGGCAGCAGCAGTACCTGGGCACGGTGAAGAATGGCGTCACCTCGATGGGCTACGGCGAGTGGACGGTGAGCTTCGTCATGAGCCGTGTGAACTGATCAGAATTGAGCAACGAGACCTTGTGCGGGACCGACGGGTCGACTTTGGTTTCCCCATGCGACTGGCTGCGCCGCTGCTCCTGATGTGGTCGTGCGCTGAGCCACCCGCTCCGCCGCCACAGTTCGTGGGCAGCGCGGCGCTGGGGCAGTTCCGTCTTCAAGACGTGACACCACGACGGCTGCCGCTCAAGGGCGGTCCAGTGAAGCTCACCTTCGCGGGCCAGACGCCAGACGGTGGCGGCGCTTTCCCCGTCGTCATCGGGCAGACGTTCTCGGCGACGTTCGACAACATTGGAGGCATGGTGGTGCCACACCCCGATGGCGGGGCTGGCGTGGCGCTGATGGTTCTGCCCCGACGGCCCGCAGGCACGTATGACCTCTCGCTGGTGTCGGAAGCGTTCGAGCCCGACGCGGGCCGGCTTGGAGCCCTGCTCGACGCCATCGAGTACCGCTCGACGCCGGCGACTCCGCAGCTCACGTTGCGACAGTCGACCCTGGGCGTGCCGCTGCGCTCCAGCCTCGCCGCGCCGTGTGCTCGGACAGAGGAGCTCGAGCTGAGCAACGGTGGCGACGAGCCGCTCACCGAGGTCAACCTCACCATCTCGGGAGACGGGTTCTCGTTCACGACGACGTGTGAGCCAACAGTCACGGTCCCATGTGTGGCGAAGGTGTGCTTCGGCGCCTCGACCGCGGGTGAGCACCGCGGCGTGCTGCGGGTTCGCGCGCGCGAAGGCATGACGAGCGTCACCCTCGTCGCCACCGTGCAGGAACCTGCGGTCGAGTTCGCGTGGCAGACGCCGGAGCGAGGGCTCTGGGCGCTCTCGGGAACACGCATCGCGACCAGCATCGGGGGCACCATCGCGCTCATCGACGAGCTCGGCGCGGTGACGACTCGACTCCCACTGGCGCCGCGCGAGAACCTCGTGGGCCTCGCCGGAGATGGGGCTGGCGCGTTCGGGGCGCTGGTCGACCTCGATGGCCAGCGACGGCTCACCGCCATCTCAGCGAGCGGCGTGCGGGAGCGCTCGGTGCCCATCACCGCCGACCGCATCCTCGGGCTGGGCCGGGGCCGGGTGGTGACGAACCGCGGCAACGAGCTGACGGCCTGGTCGTTGGCGACGTTGTCGGTCGACACCTCGTGGGCGCAGTCGGGCCGTTACACGCTGCCTCCAGGCTTCCTCACCTCGACCGCAGCGTTGACCGACGGGCGGCTCTTTCTCGCTGATGGCGTCACCACGACCGAGTTGTCTCCCTCGGGTCAGGTGGTGACGGTGCACCAGCAACCGGCGCGGCTCGTGAGCGCTTCGAGCGATGGGTCGCTGCTCATCTCGACGGGCCACGTCGTGCTGCGGTGGACGTCGAATGGCTGGGGCTTCGTCTCGATGGCGCCGCCCGCACTCAGCGACCTCGCCATCGACGAACAGGGCCGGCTGCTGCTGTCACTCTCGACCGGAACGACGGAGCGCCGGCGGCGAGACACCTCGGTCGAGCTGGTGTTGCCGCTCGGGGCCATCGAATGCTCGGAGGCCGGCTTCTGTGTGGGCGACGGCCGCGATGGGCCCGATTCGTTCATTGGCCGGGTCGCAGACTGACGGCCACGCCCACTGGACATCGGGGCTGCAGGCAAGGTCAGGTCCTGCACATGGTGACCCTCTGGCTCGCGGCGGTACTTGGTGCAGGCCCGTGGACCTGTGAGCGCGAAGATGCACGCATTCGAAACCACCTCGAAGACGCGCTCGCTCAGCTGAAGAGCACCTCGACCGACCGGCTCAGCGCGACGCAGCGAGCGGGCCGCGCCGAGGTCATCTCGCTGCTCGAGGGCTACCGCGCCGAGGGCCGGTTCCCGCGCAGCGATGGCGTCGCGGGCCCCGTGTTCGTCGACGAGACCGGTTCACACTGCGCGATGGGGGCGCTGCTCGCCGCGACGGGAGCCAGAGAGCTCGTCGAGCGCATTCGCCAGCATCGGAACCTCGAGACGGTCGGCACGCTCGCCAACGAGCCGGGGCTCGGCGAGTGGCTCGACGCGCACGGCATGACGGCAGAAGAGGCCGCGCTCGTGCAGCCCACGTATTTCCACTGCTGGCCGGCGACCACCTGGTGTGAACCGCGCGCGACCGAGCGATGGCTGGTCGTCACATCGCTGCGAGCCGATGGAGGGCACCAACCTTTCCTCATCGCGGAGTCGAGTCCTCCGTTCTGCCGGGGTGAGCCTTATGTCTCTCGAGTCGGGTCGTACGAGTTCTCGCGCGAGGACCTCAGGGAGTATCTGGAAGGGACACCCGCCGGAGCGGTCTACTCCGAGTGGGGAAGCGTGTTCGCCACCCAGGACGGACAGCTTCCGCTCGTCGAGGCCAATTGCGGCCGCGCGATGACGTTGAGCCCAACGATCCTCACAGCGGGAAACCGAAACGACTGCATCAAACGCGCAGCGCAGTTGGACGTGCGGTGGCTGATTCCAACCTGCTCGCAACACACGACTCCCGAGAACAGCCTGGCGTGCCACCCCAACGGCAGACGGAAATCGAGCCTGCTCCCGCCGCGCGGAACGCTTCAAACGAGGCTCGAGGCCGAGTTCGGAGCGGGCTTCTTCGAGGACGCCGGCATCACGCCCGCGATGTTCGCCGCGGCAGAGGCCATCGCCTGGGACGAGAGCGACGATGGTGGTGCGGCAGTCTCACCCGCGGATCGTTCGCGGTACGTCAGGTGGATTCCCGGAACGGACACCTCGTGTCTGGCTGCCCGTGATGCCGGAGCAGACGGCGGTCGGGACGCGGGAGCGACCGATGCGGGACTCGATGCAGGCGTCGACGCGGGGCTCGACGCAGGGGTGAGTGACGCCGGAGCCGAGCGTGTTCCCGACGCTGGCTCGCCAGCGCCTCCGCCGATCGAACTTCCGGCGGTCTCGAGTGGTGAAGGCGTCGCCTCGACGGGCTGCACTGCCGTGGGCGGTGAACTGTCGCTTCTCGTGGTCGCGCTGCTCCGCAGACGACGCTGATCAGCGCGCGAACGGAATCGTCAGCGTCGACGCGCCCTCGCCGACCAGCACCGTTTGCGTCGCCACGTCGGCGCCGGTCTGGGTCGCCCACGGCCCCGCGCGATTCGAGTGCGTGTGCAGCACGGGAAAACTCGACGACGAGACATCGACTCGCAGCCGCGCGCCTTTCGGCAACGTCCACTCCATTGGCCAGAAGTCGAGCTCGACGGTCGTGGGTGTTCCCGGCGTGTACGTCTGCGCCGCCATCGCCTGCGCGGTGGGGAACGCGAGCGTCGCCGCGGCTTCACGAATCAGCAGCGCTTTGCCGTCCTGCTCCGAGATGAGCCTCGCGACGAACGCGGTGTCAGGCGCGGTCGACGAGACCTTCAACGTCAGGTGCGCGGCTCCCGAGAGCCGACGCTCTTCCGTCAACGGAGCCGCCTTGAACGTCAACACATCCTTTCGCTCGCAGCTGTCGGTCTGATCAACCGGCCCCGGCGTGATGCCGAGGTTGCGGAAGAAGGCGAACGAGAGCATCGACGCTCCGCCACGCGAGGGCAGCGGATCAGCCGGGTCGAACACGTACGCCGTCTGCGTCGAGGTCGTCGCCGCCGAATCCAACACGCCGCCCGCGCACGACTGTGCCGCATCGGCGTTGCCCAGATGAAACGTCGTCGCGCTCAGTGACTGATCAGGCCACGTCTCATGCGTTCGCCACGCCTTGTCACCAGGCCCGAGCGTGCGCACTTTGCCCTTCTCGAGCGTCGTGAGCGGCTTGCCCTTCAGCGTGTGGTCGAACCACTCGAGCATCAACGGCCACGGGTCGAAGCGACCGGTGTCGACCTCGTACGTCACGTCTCCGCTCGTCATGTTCAGGTGATTCCACGGGCCGATGACGAACGCGCTCTGCTCGCGCGTGGCGAGGCGGTTCCAGACGTCCAGCTGGGCAGCGAAGAACGGGTCGAAGAACGCTCCGACGAGCAGCATCGGCACCTTCGTGTTCTCGGGCACCGCGCGGAACGTGCGCTGAATGTCGGTCTGCCAGTACGCATCACCCGGCGCCGGAGCCGCCAGCACGTCGCGGTACCACGGCAGCTTCTTCGTCATGAAGTGTTCGTCGGCCTCCATCGCCGGCCGATACGCCGCGGCCTTCAAATAGTCGGAGCCCGCCGTCAGCCGCATTCCGCGCTCGGGCATCAGCGTCGCCCACGCGGTGAGCAGGTCGTGCCGGAGCAGCCCGCGCTCGTACGTCGCCAGGCGAAAGTCGACGCCGAACACGCTCGGCACCAGCGTCTTCACCTCGGGCGGCAGCACGTCGGCCATCGTGAGCTGCGTGCACGTGAGGTAGCTGGGCCCGCGCATGCCGATGTTGCCGTCGACGAAGGGCTGCTTCACGAGCCAGCTCACCGTGTCGAGGCCGTCGTCGCGCTCGTGAATGATGGGCTCCCAGACGCCTTCACTGTCCATCTCGCCGCGCACGTCCTGCAACACGCACGCGTACCCGTAGCGCGTCATCACCTTGCACTGAAACCGCTCCAGCGCGCGCAGCGGCGTGTACGGGTTGCGCACGAGAATCGTCGGGGCCTTCTCGACTCCCGCTGGCCTGAAAATCTCTGCGTGCAGCTTCACGCCGTCGCGCATCGGCACCATGACGTCTTCGCTGCCGCCGAACTCGTTGGTGAACTCGGGCAGCTTCGCCTGCCGACGGAAGAGCTCGTCACGGAAGATGGCGATGGTCGCGACGACGAAGGCGACGACTCCGACGACTCCCAGACTCCACTTGAGCACGCGACGCACGCGCACGGAGTAACGCCGCTCGACGCCAGCGTCACGAGTGAATCGCGCCACGCGCAGTGATTGATGGCCGAACAACAGGTGACGGATGAGCGGCGTCGCGCGGGTGTTCAATGGCCGCATGAAGAACCTCGCCGCGTTTCTGCTCGGAATCGCCCTCTGCGCAGCCCTGCTGTTCTTCGCGCACGTTCAGCTTCCCCTCACCCTCGTCGCGACGGTCGCCGCCGGCATCGGCTGTCTCGCGTGGCTCGTCGTCATCGTGGTGCTGCCGTGGAATCTCTATTTTCAGGCGCGGCACCTGCGCTTCGAGCTGCAACGCTCCAGGAGCCGCGGCATCGTCGTCTCCGACAGCCAGGAGGTCGAAGCGCGCACCGTCGCGCGGCGCATGCTGCGGGTCTCCATCGCGTTGCACCTGGTCTCGGCGGCGCTGCTGACGTTGGGCTCGTGGCTGTACGGCGAGCCGCTGGGCTACGCGTTCGCCGGGCTCTATCTGCTCAGCACGCTGTTCCGCCCGGCCGTCGAGTACTACCGCTACGTGCGGGCCCGCTTGAGCGATGCGCTCGACGAGGTGAAGTACCCGCGCGACGACATTCAGAAGCTGGTGGGCGAGGTGCGCGCGTTGACCGAGGGCGCGCGGAGCCACGACGAGGCGCTCACGACGCTGCGGACGGACTTGAGCCAGCTCTCGCAGGCGATGCTGCACGGTGACCGTGAGGCGCAGCGCAAACTGGATTCGGTGGCGCGCCGGTTCGAAGAGACCATCGACCGGCTCACCGACAACCAGGAGATCATCTCGGGCATCAAGGCCTTCCTGCGCCTGGTGCAGACGCCCCGACGCGAAGCCACGGTGACGGGCGCTCGACTCGAAGGCGGCTGAGCACTAGGCCTGTGGTCGTGACCCGACGGCATCGCTACGCCGAGACGCTCCGCAGGCCCGCGCACATCAGCCATCGCGGCGGCGCGAAGCTCGAGCCCGAGAACACTCTCGCCGCCTTCACCCGCGCGGTGAACGAGTTTCACACCGACGTGCTCGAGCTCGACGTGCACCTCACGCGCGATGGCGTGCTCGTCGTTCATCACGACCCGACGGTGGAGCGGTGTACGAATGGCTCCGGGCCGCTCGCGCACTACACGCTCGCCGAGCTGCAGCAGCTCGACGCCGGCTTTCACTTCTCTGCTGACGGCGTCTCGTTTCCACGACGTGGCCTCGGCGTTCGCATTCCGACGCTGCGTGAAGTCCTCACGACCCTGCCCGGCGTGCGCGTGAACCTCGAGGTCAAGCCCGACGTGCCCGGCATCGAACAGGTGCTGGCCGATGAAGTGCGCTCGCTCGGCGCGGTGGAGCGGCTGTGCATCGGCAGTGAGTCCGACGTCATCGCCGAGCGGCTCGTGAAGGTGCTGCCCGAGGCGTGTCACTTCTTTCCGCGAGAAGCGCTGACCGCGTTCGTGCTCGGCGCGCTTGGGGGGGACGGCTCCACGCCGGATCCAAGCTTTCACATCGCCGACATGCCGGCCGAGTACGAAGGCATGCCACTGATTACCCCCGAGTTGATCAACACCGCCCGCACGCACGGCATCTCGGTGCTGGTGTGGACCATCGATGACGAGGCGCAGATGCGCGCGCTGCTCGCGGCGGGCGTCGATGGCCTCATGACCGACCGGCCCGACGTGCTGCGCCGCGTTCTGGGCTGAGCGCGAGGCTGTTGTTATGAAAACGGCTCCCCGCGCACTGACCAGACACCATGCACGACCAACGAGCTGAACTCGAAGCCCTGAAGCACCGCCTCGCCACCCTCGAGCGCCGCCAGAACCGTTCCCGATGGAGCCGCTGGGCCCTCTTCGGCCTGCTGCTCAGCACCGCCGCCTTCGCGCAGCTGATTCCCTTCTCGGCCGACACGCCCGCGCGCGCCAGCGAGGTGAACCAGAACTTCACCCAGCTGCAGACGTGGCTCGAGACGAAGGTGGGCGCCGTCTCGTCACCGGGCATCAACGCCAGCGGCCGCGTCATCACCAACGTCGCGCAGCCCTCGGCCGACACCGACGTCGTCACCAAGG
Organism: Myxococcaceae bacterium; assembly: GCA_040275325.1. Classification (GTDB taxonomy): domain Bacteria; phylum Myxococcota; class Myxococcia; order Myxococcales; family Myxococcaceae; genus Xiheimicrobium. The sequence goes on from JBEOKA010000403.1 coordinate 19,771, forward strand.
CCCACCTCAAGGCCGTGCTCGGCAACGCCATCATCTTCGTCGCGGGCAGCACCTGCCCGACGGGCTTCTCGCCGTACACCGCCGCCGAGGGCCGCTTCGTGCTCGGCAACACCAACGGCGCGGCCACCACCGGGGGCACCGCCAACCTTCGCCTCTGGTCACGCCAGCAACAGTCCGGTGGCTCGGGCTACGGCAAGACGCTCGCGGTCGGCCTCAGCACCGACACCGTTGGCCCCGTGTGGACAACGGACGAGAACGACGTTCAGCCGGGCTACGTCGACCGCGCCACGGGCAACATCGACATTCGGCCGCCCTGGGTGACGCTCAAGCCCTGCCGCTTCAACCCGGCCTACTGAGCTTTGTGCTTCACCACCCGGTTCAAACCGGGTTCATTGCTCCGATGCACCGGCTCCTCGCAGTCCTGTTCGTCACCGTCGCGCTCGGCGTCATCGGCTTCGCGTGCGGCAGCACCTCGACGTGTGGGCCGACCACCTGTGCGAGCGGTTGCTGTGACTCGAAGGGCCAGTGCTCGACGACGGGCTGCGGACTCAACGGCGCCGCCTGCGCGACGTGCGCCTCGACCGAAATCTGCAGCTCGGGCACCTGCGTGGCCGACCCGGGGCAGGTCGTCGATGCCGGGAATACCTGCGCCAACTGCCGCGGCTGCTGTCAGAACGGCGTCTGCCGCACCGGCAACGTGACGAACGCGTGCGGCGTCGATGGCGGCATGTGCTCCGACTGCACGACGCAGAACCGGCAGTGCATCGCCGGCCGGTGTCAGACGCCGTGCGGGCCGGGCAACTGCGCGGGCTGCTGCCGCAACAACGAGTGCATCGTCACCACCACCGTGCAGGCCTGCGGCCGCGGCGGAGAGAGCTGCGTCGTCTGCCAGCCGCGCGAGTCGTGTCAGGCAGGGCTGTGCTCGCTCGGTGATGGCGGCGTCGACGCAGGCATCATGGAGACGTGTGAGACGACGTGCACCAGCGGCTGCTGCGACGTCGCCGGCGTCTGCCAGGCAGGCACCAGCCCTGCGGCCTGTGGAACCCTCGGCTCCCGGTGCCTGACGTGCGCGTCGTGCATGCCCTACGCGGCAGCAGGTGGCGGCCGCTGCCCCTGAACCGCTCACGCCGCGCTGAAGCGCGTCTCGAGCTTCGTGAGCTGGCTGGTCATGCCGTCCTGCTGCTGCTTCGTCCACTCGGCGTCGTGCAACCTGTCGAGCGTGAGCACCATGCGAACGTGGTCGCCGACCGTGAAGAACTCGGCGGCGATGTGGCTCTCGTAGGGCGTGACGCCCGGGAGGAAGTCGATGGCGTTCGTGAGCACGAGGCGCTCGTGCCGAACCAGCTCACTGAAGGTGGAGCGAACAGGGTGAGAGGTCGGCTGACCCAGCTGCTTCATGGCCGCGACCATCTCGGGCGAGTCAGCGATCATCTCGTAGCGAAGCGTGCCTCCCACGCGCGCGTCGAGCTCTCGAACCTCGACCCGAAAGCCCTGCGGCCCCCACCACGACTCGAAGCCGGCCTTCGTCGTCCACAGGTCCCACACCTCTGAGACACGAGCCCTGTACGTGCGCTCGATGATGAGGCCGGGGGTGCGCTTCGTCGCGTCAACTTGCATGTCCAAACATATACACCATCATGCATTTGTCGGTCAACGCGCCGCTGCGCTCCGTCCGCTGATGGAGCGACCGGCGGCCGCGTGCTATTCGCGCCGCCTCACCTCGGAGAAGACACCATGTCGTTTCAGGGAAAAACCGTTGTTGTCGTTGGCGCCTCGGGCGTCGTTGGCTCGGGCATCTGCCGCGCGTTCCTCGACCAGGGCGCCTTCGTCGTCGGCGTGTCGCGCAGCGCCGCGAAGCTCGACGAGCTGAAGAAGACCATCTCGGTGAAGGCCGGAGAGTCGTTCGCCACCGCTGTCGGTGACTTCAAGGACGACTCCACTTCGGGACGCGCGCTGGCTGCCATCGAGGCCGCGCTCGGCGGCCGCGCCATCGACCACGTCATCTCGTCACAGGGCTTCGTGAAGTTCGGCCCACCTCCGACGCAGTCGACCTCGGCGCAGCTGCACGACGCGCTCGATGACGGCCTGACGGTGAACTTCCAGGCCGCGAAGGCGCTGCTGCCGGCCATCAAGCAGCGCCCCGCCTCGTTCACCATGGTGAGCGGCGGGCTCGCGCACATGCCTCCGCCCGACCCCGCGATGTGGATGGGAACGCTCAAGAACGCCGCGGTGAACGCCTTCACCTTCGGCCTCGCCGCCGAGACGGCCCGCGACCACGTGCGCGTCAACACCATCTGCATTCACTTCGGCGTCGCGCCCCTGGGCGGCAAGCAGAACCAGTTCGGCCTCGCGGCTGAGCGAGACACCAGCGGGCTGGCGCCTGCGTTCCTCGCCATCGCGCGCGGCAAGCAGAAGGGCCAGGTCATCTGTCTCAACGGCTGGGCTGACGTCGACGCGCTCGCCAGGAGCTGAGCGGGCCAGCGCTCCAGCGCGATGCGCACAAGCTCGCGCCGCTGCCACCTTGCAAGAGGAACACGCTCGCGAGCGCGCAAATCTCCAGCGGGCTGCACACGAGCGCTGATTCGGCCGCTCCACGCGGCGACAACCGGGGAGCACACTCGCGAGCGGGCAAATCTCCAGCGCGATGCACACGAGCGCTGATTCGCGCCGCTCGACGACGACGGAGCACGCTCGCGAGCGCGCAAATCTCCAGCGATGCGCATCAGC
>JBEOKA010000404.1:0-11000 GCA_040275325.1 Myxococcaceae bacterium
GCTGCGCCGCGACGTGGAACACCGAGCTGTCGGTGACGTGCGAGAAGTCGACGCGCGTCGTCTCGCGAAAGGCCTCGCGCAGCGCGACCGGCGCGATGGAGTCGAGCTCTTCCTGTAGCTGCTGATCAGAGAAGACGGTGGCCTGTACGGGCACGAGGTGACCGTCGACGCGAAGCAGCGCGGCGCCGCCCGACGAGAGGTGCAGGTGCGTGGCGCGGCGCGCTTCCATCTCGGCCATGAGTGCGCGCAAGGCGAAGCGAATGGTGGGGTTGGTCGTCGCGAGATCGGGCGGCGGTGGGCCGAGCTGACCGACCTGGCCACCGTTGATGGGGACCAGGGTTGGCGGGCCCTTCTTCACGGCGCGCGCGGTCACGCGAAGATCGTCACCGCTGAGCGTCATGTGCACGTGCACGACGCCGAAGGCCGTCTCGTGCTGGAACTCGACGGGCACGCCCGAGAGCAGCTGCGTCGACAGTGTCTTCGGAACGACGTCGGCGAAGAGCAGCAGAATCTGCCCGCTCGAGAGCGGCGAGCGGAAGACGGGGAACGGCGCCGAGCCTTCCTGTTCGAAGACGCCGGTGGTGCCGGAATCGAGCGCGAGCACGCTGCCAGCGTTCACGAAGAGGTACTCGAAGAGCTGGTTCAGCCGAGCCATGCCGCCTGCCTGTGCACGTGTGGTGCCCGCGGCGATCAGGTGGAGGTGCGCCTGTTTGCCCACCACCGGTTCGGGTCGCTTTCGACACAGGGGTCAGGCCAGACCGTCAGGACTGCCTCAGTCGCGAACGACTGAGAACGGCGCCAGGTTCTGCTCGGGCACGCCCGTGTCGCGATAGACGGCAGTCGAGGTGGTGTCGCCAGCGCGGGTGCAGGTGCCCCCGAACGAGAGCGTGAAGACGGGGCCCGTGTAGAGCGAGCCCTTGCTCACGTAGACGCCGCCATCGACGTTGTGCAGGAAGTACTTCGGTTCGAGTGCGGGCAGCACACCAGCGGCGTCGATGTTGCGGCTGTACCCAATCCACAGGTTGGTGGGCAGGCGGGCCCAGGCGAGCATCGCGGTGCAGGCAGGGTCTGCGTGCGCGCCCGAGATCACGCCACCATCGGTGAGCATCACCGAGTTCGGAGCGGTCAGCGGCGAACAGACGGCCGGAGTGAAGGCTGGCGCAGGCGAGCAGTACTCCTGCTTGAGCGTGTCCCAGAACAACGCAGCGCCGAGCGCGCCGCCGGGCGCTCGCGAACCATCAGCGCCGACGAGGTGCACTGCGCGGAGCCGTGAGCCGCTCTCGAGTTCCTGCCGGGAAACGCCCACGCCGCCTCCAGTCCCCGGCAGACCTCCTGCGGTCGAGCCTCCGCCCGAGGAGGCGACCCCACCACCCGACGCGAGCCCGCCGCCCACGTTCAGGCTGACGGCCGCGCAGACACCTTCACGACAGTCGAGTCCTACGCCACAGCTCGTGCACGACGCGCCACCGCGGCCGCACTGCGACAGTGACTGCCCGAGCTCGCATCGACCTTCTCGAGAGCAACAGCCCGCGCAGGTCGACGCGCTGCACGGGTTGACGGTCGGAGCCACGCAGCCGGCGAGCAGCAGCACCACAAAGAGCAGACGCATGGGCTGCCAACACCCAAGCCGCCACCCGGGTGCAACTCAACGCACCGGCATGGCCCCCATCGGAACCGCGCCGGGCTGAACGGAGGGCGACGGCATTCCAGGCACGGCGCCGATCATCTCCCGCACCCGGCGCTGACGCGTCTCGAGAATGTCGAGCCGCTCGACGAGGGAGCGGCGCTCCTTCGTGGTGGCTTTGCTCTCGCGAAGCGACAGCTCGGCGAGGCGCTCCTTCACGGCGGCGATCTCGTCGTCGAGCACCACAGGCTGCACGTTGCGACGCTCACGCCCGGTGCGGTTCTCGGTGCCGATGCCGACGGGCGTCACCTTCGTCACGATGACTGGCCCGCCTGGCTTCGTGCGCGTCACCTCGAGGCCGAGCAACAGCCCATCGCGCTTCGTGCCGTCGGCGACGTTGTAGTCCTGGTTCGAGACGAGGTTGCCCAGCGAGTACGCGACGACGCCGACACGCCCATCTCGCAGGCGCTGCGGCTGCACGGGCTGCAGCACGTGAGGGTGATGGCCGATGACGACCAGTGCGCCCGCGTCGAGGATGCCGCGCGTGAGCTCGCGGTCGTAGCTCATCGGCTCGTGCACGTACTCGGCGCCCCAGTGAATGCTGACGATGACCGCGTCGACCGTCTTCGCCGTCTCATGAATGTGCGCGAAGAACTCGTCGAAGGTGCGGCCGCCGCCGATGGGCTCCTCGAGGTACGGCACGACGGGCACGTGCGGATCGTCAGGCCCGCCCTTGTTGTGGAACTTGTTCAGCCACCGGCTCACCGCGATGAGCGCGATGCGCACGCCGTTCTTCTCGAGAATGAGCGGCTTCCACGCTTCGGCCTCGGTCCTTCCCGCGCCTGCCGTGAGCAGCCCAACCGCGTCGAGCTCATTTCGCGTCGAGGTGATGCCCTCGGGGTGCATGTCGAGGCAGTGGTTGTTCGCGAACGTCGCCACGTCGACGCCCGACGACTTGAGCCCCGCGAGCAGGGCCGGCGGCGCGTTGAACAACATCTCCTTCACTTCCTTCTGCTCCTCGCGCGTCACCGGCGTCTCGAGGTTGACGATGGCGAAGTCGTACGCGCGGAAGACGGGAGAGAGCGGGCCAAAGACGTGGCCCCAGCCCGAGTCGTTGAGCGGCGTGCCGTCTTTCGCGAAGCGGGCGTGCTTCTCGGCGACCTTCTTCACCGGCTCATGGGGAATGACGTCGCCACCGAAGATCAACGTGACCTTCTGAGGGGCGGGCGCCGCGCTCAGGCTGATCAGCAACAGGCTTGTGGCGGCGAGCGACATCGACCGGCGAAGTATGGATCAGCTGCAGCGTTCGATCGAACGAACGGCCAGGTCAGAACGGCGCCTTCGCCTCGACGACGACGCGCGCTCCGGTGCCCGGGTGCGTGAACTCGAGCCGCTCGGCGTGGAGCAGCAGCCGACGATCGGGCCGGCCGTAGAGCCGATCTCCGACGATGGGCAGACCGAGCCCCTGTGCGTGCGCCGAATGAACGCGGAGCTGATGGGTTCGCCCCGTCTTCGGGAAGAAGTGCACGCGGGTTCGCCCGTTCGCGCGCTCTACGACCTCGAAGTGCGTCTCGGCGGGCTTTCCGTACTCGAAGTCGACGAGCTGACGAGGCCGCTGCTCGAGATCGACGCGCAGCGGGAGTGAGACGTCGCCCGAGTCACGCTCCAGCACGCCATCGAGCACCGCGACGTAGCGTTTGTGCACGGTGCGCTCGATGAACTGCGCCTGCAACGTCACGTAGGTGGGCTCGTCGAGCGCGACGAGCAGCACGCCCGAGGTCTCGACGTCGAGGCGGTGCACGAGCATCGCGTTGGGGAAACGCTCCTGCATGCGCGCGAGCACCGAGTCGGTCACGGTCGCGTCGGTGCCCGGGACGGAGAGCAGGCCCTCAGGTTTGTTCACCACGATGAAGCGCGGGTCTTCGTGAACGACCTCGAGTTCGTGCGAGCGCAGCGCACCTGGTTGAAACCGGCGTGACGGCGCGACATCGAGCCCCTCGAGCAGAAACGGGAGCAGCGGGCCGCACTTGTCCTTGCACGCAGGGAACAGGGAACCCTCGACGCGGCCACCACCGGGCGGAGGCGCGCCCCACCAGAACTCCGCGAGCCCCAACGGCGTGAACCCGTTTCGCAAGGCCCAGGTGATCAGTTTTGGCGCCGCGCAATCTCCCGTGCCCGAAGAAGGAATCGTCGGCTCGAACAACGCGCGCAACGAGCGCTGCTGCCCACGCCCATTCACGAAGAGATACGTGTCGTAGATCTGCCAGGAGACGACCTGCGAGACGATGCGGCGCAGACGCTCGAGCGCGTGCAGGCGGCGGGCATCGCGACGGAGCAGCTCGTCGATCGCCTCACGCTCGGCCTTGAACGAGCGCTTCGTCTGCTGCAGCTCGGTGTCGTCGGCCTGGCTTCGACGGTCGAGCGCGCGCAACGCCTCGGGCGTGTCCCTTCCCTCTCGTTTCAACTCGTCACGTTCACGATGCCGCTCGAGCCGACGCGCTTCGTGCAGGTGCTTCAGCTCGGCCCGTCTCGAGGCGTGTGCTTCGTCGAGCGTTCGTTTGGCGGCCTGCAGCTCGGCGCGCTCGGGAGCATCGCGAAACGACTCGTAGCGTGCAGTGAGCTGCTTCACGACGCGTTCACCACGAGGCTCGAGCTCGGCGCGCGCGACGCGATCGAACACCGGAGGCACCCAGCCCTCGACGTCCCACCGCTGCTTGAGCTGGCCCGAGAACGCCTTCACGAACCCGACGCGTCCTTCTGGCGAGCGCACGACGAGCACGCCGAACATCTTGCCGCCGTCGGCGCCGTGCAAAATCGACACGGGAAGCTCGGGGCCGATCGTGCCGTCACGCAGTTGTTGCATGACGTGATCGATCGCACGCCGAACCAGCGCATTTGGTTCACCAACGTCGAAGGGACTGTTGAGGCGCGCAGGAAGTTCGTCGCTCGAGGGCTGCGGCTCGAACCAGGTGATCACCCCTTCCCTATAGCGCGGTGGTGCTTACGAATATCAGCGCTACGCTCACCCGCGGGGAGGCTGCCATGAGTTCTCGATTCGTCTGCGCGGCGTTGGTGTTCGCGGTGGTCGCATCATGCGGCGGCGGTGAGGGCATGGACGGTGGAACCGGTGGCGGCTCCGTCGTCGCTGGTGGAACAGCAGGCGGCTCCGTCATCGCAGGCGGAACGGCAGGTGGCTCCATCGCTGGTGGAACGGCAGGCGGCTCCGTCGCTGGTGGAAGCGCAGGCGGCTCCATCGCTGGCGGAAGCGCAGGCGGCTCCATCGCGGGCGGAAGCGCGGGCGGCTCCATCGCTGGCGGAAGCGCGGGCGGCTCCATTGCTGGCGGAAGCGCGGGCGGCTCCATTGCTGGCGGAAGCGCAGGTGGCTCCATCGCTGGCGGAAGCGCAGGCGGCTCCATCGCTGGCGGAAGCGCAGGCGGCTCCATCGACGCGGGAACACCCGACGCAGGGTGCGGCTGCGGCGCCCGGCAGTGTCTCGGCGACGGAGGCTGCGCTGACTGCCTCACCAACCAACACTGCACCGCGGGCGCGCCGTTCTGCGACACAACCCGAAACCTCTGCGTGCAATGCCAGCCCTCGAACGACACCTGCGACGCGGGCACGTATTGCTCTGCCCAGGGAGCGTGCGTGCGTGGCTGCCGCACCGGCGCCGACTGCCGAAGCGGCCTCTGTCTTCCCAGCCATGACTGCGTCACCTGCACGAGCGACTCCGAGTGCGACACCTCACGCACCTGCGGCTCGGGAATCTGCGACACGCCCTGCACGACGACCTGCACGACGCCTGGCTTCACCTGCTGCAACACCCGCTGCGTCGACCCATCACGCGACCCTTCGCACTGTGGCGCGTGCAACCAGCCCTGCGTCGGCGAGTCCTTCTGCGGCAACGCGTCGTGCCGAACGGGCGTGCTCTCGAACGTGTGCCAGGTGAGCCGCTCGCTCGCGCTGCTCGATGGGCTGCGTGAAGACGACGACGCAGGCATCTCGATGGCGAACGCGCTGGCCGCCTCGTGTCCTCCCACCGTCACCGCCTCGGCGACCCGCCAGCTCGACTCGGGTGTGCTCGACGCCGTCACGGGAGAACCGATTCTCACCGGCCCGATGCTCTGCGTGGGCGGAGGCTCGTTCTTCCAGCGCTCCATCGGGTGGCTCGAGAACGTGAACCTCGCGCCCGTTCGCGACACGAGCACCTCGACTCAGTACCGGCTCAGCCTGCGTGACGGCGGTGTGGTGGCGACCGGAGCCGCGGCGACGCTGGGCCCGACCCACGACCTCTTCGTGATTCAGCTCGTGCGCACGCCCATCGGCTCCGTCGTGCTCAACACCGGCGGCTTCTATGGAGAGGGCACCACCGCCGGCGCCTGGTACTTCCAGAACGTGCTGCTCCCCATGCGCGCCACCCTCACCTCGGCCTGGTACGTGGTGGAGTGGACTGACGGCAACGCCAACGGCCCCGACATGAGCGACACGTTCACCCAGCTGGCGCCGTAACCCTGCGAGACACCCGGGCTCCCCGGAAGAAGACGGGCCGTTCGAACCTTCTTCCGTGCGCGGTTCCTTCCGCTCGTCACCACCACACGGGAGCTGCACATGGGAACGTTCATCGAAGAAGGCGGCGCAGGGATGATCCCGACGATGCTGTTCGGGTTCGCGTTCGTCGCGTCGGCGGTCATGTCGATCAGCCAGCCCGAGCGGCGGTGGCTCAGCCTCGTGTTCGGCGCGCTCACCTTCTCGAGCGGCCTGCTCGGCACCGCGATGGGCCTCATCAACACCATGCGCTACGTGGCGAAGACCAACGCCGCTGAGCAGCTGCCCATCGGCGCCACCGGCATCGCCGAGTCACTCAACAACCTCGTGCTCTCGAACGTCATCATCGTCATCGGGTGCCTCATCTCGGCGGTGGCGGCCTTCAAGCACTCCAGGCCCGCGCCGCGCGCTGCCTGAGCCACGCCGTGTTCGAGCGCTCCGACGAGTCGCTGTACCGCGCCCTGGTCGACGGCGACCTGCGCGCGTTCGATGTGCTGTACGAGCGGTACGAGGCGCCGCTCTTCGGGTTCCTTCGCCGGCAGCTGAACGACGCGACCGAGGCCGAAGACGTGCTGCACGAGGCGTTCATGGCCGTGCTGCGTGAACGTGACGCGGGGAAGAGCGCGCGCAGCTTCAAGGCGTGGCTGTTTCAGGTCGCGCGACACCTGTGCCTCAACCGCGTGCGCACGAGGCAGCGCTCGGCCAAGGCGAGTGACGGCGTGGCCGTACTGATGGAGGTCGCCGAGCTGACGGCCCACCCCGAGCAGGCGCTGCAACATCGACAGACGGCCGACGCGCTGAAGGTTGCGGTCTCCAAGCTGCCGCCCCAGCTGAGCGAGCTGTACCACCTGCGCGCGGGTGGCCTGTCGTACGAAGAGTTGTCCGACGTGCTCGGCGTTCCACTGGGCACGGTGAAGTCGAGAATGCACGAGCTGGTGAAGCGCCTGAAGGAAGAGGTGGCCGCGTGAGCTGCGAGACGATTCGGAACGAGCTGGTGGGCTTTCACTTCGGCGTCATCGACGAGGCGCAGCGCAGCGTCGTCGAGCGGCACCTGGTCGGGTGCGCAGCGTGTCTGGGCGAGTACCTGTCGGTGAAGCGCGACGTCGAGCTGTCGGCCGCAGTCGAGGAGCGCCCACGCGCGCAGGTGAAGTCGAAGCTGCGCGCCGCGATGGCGCAAGAGCTCGGGCTCGTCGCCGGTCCGCCCGCGTGGTGGCACCGGCCGCTCGCGTTCGGCCTCGCAGCTGCCGCCGTCGTCGTGGCGATGGTGACGATGCAGACGGTGGCGAAGGCCGAGCCGACGGCGCCGTTGGGCGTCTCGCGGACGAGGTAGTTCCCTTGTGCGCGCGGGCGGCTTCCGGTACCAGCCGCGCCCCCTCGCACCCAAGGACTCCTCGATGTCATCGCACCACAGCGGCCTGCTCGTCGTTCTCATCGTCTCGGGGAGCGGCCTGGGGTGCGGCATCAAGCCCACCGATCCCCGCGAGCCGAACTCCTGCATCTCGTGGGCAGGCGAGCGCATCTGCTCCTGCGCGCGCGAACAGCGCTTCGCGGTCGAGGGCGACACGGTGAAGGAGAAGGCCACCGGCCTCACCTGGCAGCGGCGCGACTCTTCGGTCGACAGCCCAATCGGCAGCAACGGTGGTCGGGTGACCCGCGCCAAAGCAGCCGAGTACTGCGCGAGCCTGACGGTCGCTGGCGGAGGCTGGCGTCTGCCCACCGCCGACGAGGCCCGCGTGCTGGTCGATGACGAAGACGACCGCTACCGCTGCTTCTCACCCTGCGCTTTCGACGGCGCGTGCGGGAACTATTGGACCTCGACCGCGGCGACGAGCACCACCGGGCACTCGCTCCGCGTCTCACAGTACTTCGGTTCGACCGAGCCCGAGGATGACGCGGCCGAGCTCGACGTGCGCTGCGTTCGGTGACGCCTTTCAGAGCAGCTCGAGCTCGAAGCGCTCGCCGTTGAGCTCCTCGTTGGCCTGCTGGAGCGCGATGCCCGCAAGGCCCTTCTCGTCGGCGTTCTCGAACTGCGCGTGTGACGCCGTCGCCGAGAGTGACGGTCCGCTCGAGTCGAACGTCGCCGCGAGGCCGCCCTGGACCGAGAAGTCACTCACGCCGCTGTCGACCTTCATGCTGGTGCGAACGCCCAGGTAGAAGCCGCGATCGGAGCGGAAGCCCGCGTCGAGCTGCAGGCTACCCGTGTCGTACCGCGCGCCGAAGCTGGCCGCGCCGTGCGTCGAGTACTTCGCCTGCACGCTCACGCTGCCGACGCCGACGCCGAAGCCCGCGTAGCCGCCCTCCTTCGACGAGTAGCCGAACGAGACCGCCAGGCTCTTGATGCCGAGCGTGACGCCCGCGTCGAAGCCGCCCTTCTGACTCCAGCCGACCGACGCCTTGAGGCCCCACGCTTCGCCACCGGGAATCGGCGCGGTGAAGGCGATGCCCCAGCCTGTCTGTGGCGTCCAACTCAGTGCCGCGGGCAGACCGAAGCCGGCGGCCAGCCCCGACGTGAGCGCGCTCACCACCATCTCGGGAGAGCCCGCCTGAATGCCTTCGGCCACGCCGATCGCCGTCGAGACGCCGACGTACAGGTACATGCTCGCGCCGCCGGTGAAGGGCGCCAGCACCGCCGACACCACCGCCGCGCCGAGCAGAATCCACCCCTTCGCGCCGAGGCCCGAGGCGTAGTCACCCAGCTTCTTCCAGGCGCTCGAGAACCAGCTGTGGCCCGACGGGTCCGAGTAGCGCAGCGGGTTGTCTCTCGAGAACGCGTAGCGGTTGAAGCCGAGCGCCGAGCTCGAGTCGGGGACGAGCGTGTCGGCCTGCAGAAACCGGCCGATGGTGGGGTCGTATGTGCGCGCGTTGAAGTCGTAGAGGCGCGTCTCGGCGTCGTAGCGCTGGCCCGTGAAGCGCCGCGTGGTGTCGGCGTCTTGCGTCGAGGTCGGGTCGAGGTCGCCGTACGGCAGATAGCGCAGCCGCGCCGTCACGGTGCCTTCGCCGTCCGTCACCATCGCGACGGAGCCCAGGTGATCGCCGTGGAAGAAGTGCGTGCCGGGCGGCAGCTGTGACGTCAGGCCGTCTGGCGGCAGGTCGGGCCCCGGCGTCGTCTTCGGCGGGCAGCCCGAGAGCACGGCCACGAGTGGAATGGCGACGAGCGACGACCAGCGGCGCTTCTTGCGCTCAGTGCGCCGCAACCCGACGAGCACCACCGCTGACACGAGAAGAAACAGGAGCAGCGAGAGCCAGCGCTCCACCGAGCCGTGCAGCAACGCGAGCGAGACCGTCGCCGAGCCCGCCTGGAACAACCCGGCCAGCGTCTGCCGATTCGCGGTGTCGAGCTGGAACTGCTGCAGCGCTCCGAACGTGGGCGCGCGCAGCGAGGCGACGTCTTTCGTCACCGTCGCCACCACCGCGCCGTCGGGCCCGAGCACGAAGCGCGTGAGCTGTGCGCTGCGCAACAGCTGGCCGGCGCGACGCTCCGTCAGCTCCGAGGTGCGGCCGAGGAAGAAGGTGCGCGTGGTGGTGAGGCCGTCGAAGCGCTCCTTCACCAGCCGCCGCCCGTCCTGGTCGTGGTGGTTCTTCTGCACCAGCACCTGATTCTCGGTGACGGTGCGGAGCATGTTCCGCCGGTCGTAGCCGTACGTCGTCGGGCCGCGCGCGAGCAGGTTGCCGCCAGCCGACCAGGTGTACGTCTCGGAGCCGTTCGTCGTCGGCCGCTGCGAGCCGGGCGCGAGGGTGAAGGTGACGCCCTCCTTCTCGATGAGCGAGCCCGCGCTGTCGTACGCGTACGAGAGCGTTCGGCACGGCGCGCCCGGAATCAGGCACGGCCCTTCACGCAGCTGGGTGAGGCGCTGGAACGAGTCGTACGAGAAGCGGCGGCTCTTCGTGGCGTCGAGGCGATCGAGGTGCTCGGCCACGTTGCCCGCGGCGTCGAAGCGATAGTCGCTGTCGATGAGCGCGGTGTTCGTCTCGGTGTCGGTGACGCGCGCGCGATCGAGCAGCCCCGTCTCGGCCACGTAGTCGTACGTCGTGGTGACGCCGTTGCCGTACTGCACCTCGGTGGGCTGGGCGCGCGTCGTATAGGTCGGCCAGCGCGCGATGACGGCGCCGTCGAGGTCGACCTCTCGCAGCTGTCGCGACACGCCGTGGTAGCGGTACGTCGCCACCGAGCCGTCGGTGTACGTCAGCTTCCACAGCCGGCCGAACACGTCGAACTGCTGCCCTTCGGTGCCCGAGAACGAGAAGCCGGGGCCCACGGCGCTTCGGAAGACGCGCGTGCGGTTGCCGAGGCCGTCGTAGGCGAACGACGAGGTGAGCGTGACGTCGGCGCGCACCTGCGAGATGCGCGTCACCTTGCCGAGGCCGTTGAGCACCGCGGGGTCGTCGTACGTGTAGGTGACCTGCGTGCCGTCGTTCGACGCCTCGCGAGCGATGCGGCCCTCGCGGTCGTACTCGTACGAGGTCGAGACGCGTGTGGCGCCGCCGTTCGGGTCCGGTCTGGTCATCGTCGCCAGCCGGCCCCACGCCACGCGGCCCTGCGCGCCAGTGTCGTAGGTGTATTCGGTGACGCCCGTGTCGGGGTCGCTGATGGAGGTCTTGCGGCCGTACTCATCCCACGTGAGCGCCGTCGTCTTGCCGGGGCTCTCGATGCGGGTGAGGCGGCCGCGGTCGTCGTAGGTCGAGCGGGTGGTGAGCACGAGCGAGAGGCCGGTCGAGACCGTGCCCTCGGAGACGCGCACCACGTTGCCGTCGATGTTCTTCCACTTCGTCGTCGCCACGCCGCCGGGTCCAATGACGCGCTCGCTCGTCACCTCGGCGCCCTCGAGCGCCGCCT